>JALZDN010000062.1 GCA_030862525.1 Actinomycetota bacterium
GACCGTTGGCCGGGGCCCAGTTGGGCCTCCCCGTGTACCACATCCTCGAAGACCAGGTGCGCGACGCCGTTCCCGGTGAGGTGTGGGAGGAGCAGGTCGGGTTGATGGTCGACGTACTGGAGGTGGAAGCTATCGCCGACGCAGTGCGGGAGTTCCGCGAGCAAGCGCCCCTTTGACGGGCGTAGTCATTCCCAGATCGCGGCCGCGAGCACCCAGCCGAGGAAGGCTGCGCCGACTCCCGCCGCGACGCTGAGCGTGGCGTTGAGCGCCGCGTAGACGCGGGCGCCGTCCTCGGCCAGGCGCAGCGTTTCGTAGCCGAAGGCGCTGTAAGTGGTCAGCGCCCCACACAGGCCAGTGCCGAGCAGTGCGATGGCGCTGCCGGGTACCGCGCCTGCTGCGGTGCCACCGGTGAGCACACCGAGGATCAGCGAGCCGGCCACGTTGACGGTGAAGGTGCCCCAGGGCAACCGGGAGTCGTGGCAGCTCTGCACGGCCCGGTCGGTGAGGTAACGCAGCGGCGCACCGACCGCGGCCCCGACCACAACGAGAAGGAGGGTCACGGCAGCCTCGCGGTAGCGACCCAGCGGATGACGAACATCCCGACGCACACCGCCGCTAGTGCACACACCACGGTCGCCGCGAGGTAGGCGAACCCGAGTCGGACGTGCCCGCCGTCGAGCAGAACGTAGGCGTCAATGGTGTAGGCGGAGAAGGTGGTGTAGCCGCCGAGGACACCAGTGCCCAGGAATGGGCGTAGCAGCCGGTGCGCGGACCACCGCTCGCCGATCAGCGCCATCAGCATGCCGATCAACAAGCACCCGCTCACGTTGATCATGAAAGTCGACCAGGCAAAGGTGCCGGGTGGAGACGGCAGCCAGACCGAGACGCCGTACCGGGCGGCTGCGCCCAACGCTCCTCCAACGGCGACAGCGGCAAGGACTGCCGCCTGGGTACGACGCGACACCCAGCGCTCGCTCGGCAAGCGTTCCTCCTAAGTCCTACGGTCCGTCGCGGAACGGCCTGGATTCTTCCGGTCCACGATGCCGCGGCGCCCTGGACCGGTGACGGCCGCCGTTACGCCCCGCCGACGGTGTGCCCAACCGCCTGCTCCACGACGGCGGACAGGCTCCCGGTGCGGCGGTAAATCTCGCGCTGCGCGCTGGCCCCGCTGCCCCGGGCGAGCAGCGCGGCGAGCAGGTCCCGGACGACTGGGAGGTCCCCGGCATCAGCCAGCGCCGGCCGCACGTGGTCGACAAGGTCCGCCACCACCGTCCGGGCTGGCGCGGGACAGGCGGTGCCGGGACGAACCAGCTCGCCTTCCAGGCCAAATCGGGCGGCCCGCCAGCTCGACAGCCGAAGCAGACCGGCTCGGGCTTGAGGCGGCGGCTGCCCGGACCGCCACTCCCGGACCGCCGTCTCGACCAGGCCCCGGGCCAGCGACACCAGCAGCACAACGTCGTCGCTGAAAAGGCAGACGTCACACACCCGCACCTCCACGGTGGGGAACTTCTGCGACAACCGAGCGTCGAAGTAGATCATGCCGATGTCCACCACCGTGCCAGTGTCGAGCATCTCCTGTACCGCGGCCTCGTACGCGGCGTGCGAGCCGAAAAGTTCAGTCGGGCCGGCCGACGGCCAGCGCCTCCAGATCTCGGAGCGAAAGCTGGCGTATCCACTGTCCTGGCCCTGCCAGAACGGAGAATTGGCGCTGAGCGCGAGCAAGACGGGCAACCAAACTCGGATCCGGTCGAGCACGGCCACGCCCTCCTCGCCGGAATCCACCTGCACGTGGATGTGGCAGCCACAGGTGAGTTGCTCGTTCGCCAGCACGCCGAACCGCTCGGCCATCCGCTGGTAGCGCTCGCTGGGCGTGGGGCTGGGTTGGGCCGGCAGCGGCGAAGTGGCCAACGCGGCCACCTCGACGCCGACGGCTCGGGCCGCCCGGGCTGCTAATCGGCGAGTGCGGTGTAGCTCGGCGTGTAGCTCGGCCAGCGTGGAGCACGGTTGGGTACGGGTCTCGAGCTGTTGGCGCTGCAACTCGGCCTCAAGGACGTCCTTGACCTCATCGTCGACCTGCCGCAGCGTGGCGATGGACACCTCGCGCAGTACGCCGGTCGCCGGGTCGACAAGCAGGACCTCCTCCTCCACCCCGACTCTGCGCCCGCCCACGCCCTCAGTCTGCCGACAAGTCCAGGCGTCCGGCGGGCCGCCATTCGGTGCCCCACGATGGTAGAAGGGGCCATACGCCTGACCATGCAGCTATGAGCAGTTCGTCACCACGCCTACTCTGCCGCGATGGCCGCCGGAATCCTCCGCTGATCCAGCAGTCCTTCGAGCTCACCCCATGACCAGATCACCGCCCCCACACCGACCTGGCGCAGGGCGTCGATCCGCTCAGCGCGTTCAGTCGGGGGCACGAACGCGACGTTGCCGATCGTTTGGAGGCCCGCGGCCACAGCGGACTGCGCGCCGGGCACCGAGTCCTCGATCGCGAGCCCCTGCAAAGGGGCGATGCCGAGCCGTTCACCGGCGAACAGGTACACCGCCGGGTCTGGCTTGGACGTCGGCGCCGGCAACGAGTCCTCCGCGCTGAAGCGCAGTTCGGCGGGGATCAGCATGTCAAGCCCGGTGGCGGTGAAACACGCCGCCAACCGGGCCGTGGCACTCGAGCTGACTGCAACCAGCTGAAAATCCCGACTCAGTGCCGTCAGCGGCTCGATCACCGCAGGGTCAGGCCGCAGCACCTTACCGAGGTAGGTGGTGACGGCCTGTTTCTCCTCCTGTACCCAGTCCTCCAACCGGGCGACGGTGAGGGCGTGCCAGGTGGTGGCGCGGGGCCCGGCGGTCGTCGTGGTGACCGCGTTGGGGTACCGCACCGCGAGCACGGGTTCGACGGGCACGCCGCAGCCGACGGCGAGGTCGACTGCGGTGGTGCGAAAGTTCTTGCCGGTGGTTGCGAGGCGCAGCTCCTCGGGATCGAACCGCCGGCAGAGCCCGAGGCTTGCCATGAACCGATTCGTCACCTCCGCCGACGCGACGAACGCCGGTTCCTCCGACGGGAAGAGGTTCCCGTCGGCGTCGCACATCAGGACGGTGACCGACCGCGGATCAAGCTTCCGGAACTGCAGCATCTCGTGTCTCCTCCGGTGATCGGGCTACGTTGCCCTCACGGCGACCGGGGTGAGGGACGTGTGCAGCGTGGACCGCAGCCCGTGCCGGTCGATCGAGCCGAGCATGCGCTGCAGCGTCGTCACGAACCACCGGGCGTCGCCGAGGTCGCCGAATACCTCGCGCACCGCCAGCAGTGGGCGTGGATCATCGCCGCCGGCCCGGGCCAGTGCCTGCAGGCGGTCGGCGTGGGCGTCCTCGACGGTGATAGGCGCGCCATCGAGGTCGACGGCGCGCAGGTAGCGAAACCAACCGGCGATGGCGAGAGTCAGTAGCTCTGCCGGGCGGCGCTGCGCCAGTGCCTCGCGCAGTGAGGGCAATAGGTAAGCGGGCACCTTAGTGGAACCGCGCTGGCAGAGGCGGGCGAGTGGGTCCCCGACGGCGGGGTTGGCGAAGCGGTCTAGCAGCGTCCGCTGGTACGCGGTGAGATCGAGGCCGGGCACCGCGGGCAGCAACGGCGCCACCTCGTCGGCCATCAGGCGTTCGATATAGCGGCGCAGCAGCCGGTCGATCATCGCAGTGTCGGTCCGCCGGTGCCCGGCGAGGTGGCCGAGGTATCCCAGAGCGCTATGGCTGCCGTTGAGCAGGCGGCTCTTCACGAGCTTGTATGGAGTGACGTCGTCGACAATCTCCACACCGACCTCTTCCAGGGGCGGGCGTCCGTTGCAGAAGTCATCCTCGACCACCCACTGGCGGTACGGCTCGGTGACCACCGGCCAGCGGTCTGCGACGCCGAAGGTGCGGGCGAGGGTGCCGCGGTCGGCGTTGGAGGTCGACGGGGTGATGCGGTCGACCATGCTGCTCGGAAAGGTGACGTTTTCAGTGATCCAGCTCGCCAGCTCGTGGCTACGGTTGCGGGCGAAGGAGATGACGGCGGTGCGGGTGACGGCTCCGTTGTTGCTGATGTTGTCGCAGGAAAGCACGGTAAACGCGCCCAGCTCGGCCCGGCGTCGCCGGTCCAGGGCCTCGGTCAGGTACCCGAACACCGTGCTGGGGGAACTCGGGTTGGCGAGGTCGGCGCGCACGTCCAGGTCTGACGGGTCGAACTCCCCAGCGTCATCGATCGGGTAGCCGGCGCCGGTGACGGTGAGGGTGACCAGCCGGGTGCGCGGATCGATGAGCGCGGCGAGCACCTGGTCCGGCGCGTCCGGGGCGAACAGGCAGCGGCCGAGCGCGCCGACGATGCGGGCCCGCTCCTCGCCGCCGCCGCGCTCGACGACGGTGAACAGGCCGTCCTGCGCGGTCAGGGCGGCGGTCATCCCGCGCGAGCGCAACCCGACGCCGACCACGCCCCACTCGGTGGACAAGCCGCGCTCAGCGACCTCGTCGAGGTACACCGCTTGGTGGGCCCGATGGAAGCCGCCAACCCCGATGTGCACGACACCGGGCTCCAAGGCCGCCCGGTCGTAGGTGGGACCCGGCACGCGGGAGGAGTGCACCAGCAGAGTCTTGTCAGACAGCGGCAGGCCGATCCCGGAGCAGGACAGATCGACGTCGCGCACGGGTGCCCTTCGCGGTATGTGAGGCGAGAGCTGCGGCTCGCCGGCAACGCTCTGCTTTCAACGCTTCAACGCTTTCAACGCCGTACCGCCAAAGACTCATCCTGGTATACCCCCTCATCCGCCGCGGTGAAACGTCCGGGCTTAGTGCCGGTGCACAGTGCCGGTGCAGCCGGACGCGCATAGCGCTTCCACCAGCGGGATCTGACCCGGTAGCGCGTTTCCCTGCGACTGAAACGGGGAAGCCGCGCTCGTGACGGCATACCTCCCCGAGACCAGGGCTCCGTGGCCGGAGGTCACTGCTGTGCGCTCACCCCGGCGGACGGTCCTCGGTTACCTGCTGGTGCCGCGGCCAAAAGACCTGATTAAAGGCCTGAGCGTGCCGTTCGCCTTCGGTATCGGCGCGCTGGCGGCCGGTGGAACGAGCCATGAGCAGGTGCTGCGCGCGCTCGTGGTGTGGGCCGCACTGGAATTGCTGGTGTATCCAGCGCGGTATCAGTGGAACGACATCCGCGGCTTCGTCGCCGATCAGCAGCACCCGAACGCACAGGACCGTGGCCGGTTACCAGGTCCACTGGACCGGGCGCGGGAGCGCGTGCTGGCCAGCTCCGCCGTCGCACTCGCCCGGCTCGCCACCGCGGCCGGACTCGTGCTGATGCTGCCCACGTTGCAGCTAGGTGGGGAGATTGCCGCGGTCACGGCCGCCGTGTTCGGCGTAGCCATGGTTTACGAGACACTGCGCGCCCGGGCCACCGGTTGCACCGGACGGGTCCCCCCTCCGCTGCGTCCCGCGCTGGTCGGGTTGTGGCTCGTGGTCGGCGCCGGATACGCGATACGCGGGATTACGGGGCTCGCGCTCGCGGTCGATCTGGCCGGGCAGCCGCTGCTCGGCGCCGCCGCAGTCGTCACGCTCTGGTCATTCGGGGTGGCGTTCGTATCCGGCCGCTGGGCCCTGGAGGCGCTGGCGTTCGCGCGGCTGGAGGGTCGACGGGTGATATGGAGTGCGCGGTCGGAGCAGGCCCGGGAGCACTCGCTCGCACTGGTGCGGTGGCTGCCCACCGAAATCCCCACTCAGGACTTGCCGCATGTGACGGGCCGGGAGGCGGCCGACTGGCCGGCTCTGCGTGGGCGGACCCGGATATCAGCGCCGTGGAACGTGGCCGCGCTGTTCGCCGGCACCGCCGCCGCGTTGACTGGCCGGCTGCTCACCGGGCCCACCCCGGCCACCGCCGCCCTGCTCGCGGCCGGGTCGGGTGCGGTGACCGCGGCCGCGGTGCTCGCCGTGCCCCGTCGTCGGGGTGCAGCCGTCCTCCTTGGAGCCGCCGCCCTCGCCGTGGTGTTCGCCGTGTCCGGGGCGGCCCGCCCGGGCATCGCGATGTTGCCCTGGCTCGCCGTGCTCGGTGCGCACGTGGTCAGCACCCGGCAGAGCTTGAGCAGCATGGGGCAGCCGCTGCGACCCGCAGGCCGCCTCATCAGGGCGGCGCTGGTGCCCATTGGCCGTGCTGCGGTTGGGCGGGCCACGTGGGCAGTGTTGGCTGCACCGGACGGGGAGCGGTCAGACGAGGTCGCGCAGCGGTGACCGCACCACACGGCATGCCGTCGACCGGGACGGACAGCGACCTTGACAACCTGCTGGACGTCGCGTGCGCGGCCGCGCGGGCCGGTGCCGACGTCGCGCTCGACTGGTGGGCGCGGGCCGACGAGCTGCAGGTCGAGGAGAAGACCGCACCGAGCGACCTGGTCAGCCAAGCTGACCGCGACGCCGAGCGCGCTGTCCGGGCAATCCTGGCGCAGTACCGCCCGGACGATGGCGTACTTGGCGAAGAGGGCGGCAACACCACTGGACGTTCGGGTGTGCGGTGGCTCGTCGACCCGATCGATGGGACCACCAACTACCTCTACGGCCGGCCCGACTGGGCAGTGAGCGTTGCCGCGGCCCGGGTCGCCGACGGCCGGCTGCTCGCCGCCGCGGTGGCGGAGCCGGTGCTTGGGCGGCTCACCGGGGCCCGGCTCGGTGGCGGCACCGGAGGCGGCGGCCCTCGGACCGATGGGCGGCGGATGCGCACGGTGCGGACCCAGGAACTGCACCGCGCCATCATCGAGCTGAACCTGGGCCGGGAGGACCAAAAGGCACGCGCCGGCCGGTTGGTCGACGCGCTGGTGCCCCGAGTCCGCGACATCCGCCGCGGCGGCAGCGCAGCGTCGGCGCTCGCCCAACTCGCCACCGGCCGGACGGACGCAGTATGGGTACCGGGACTACAGCCGTGGGACTGCGCGGCGGGCGTGCTGCTGGTCAGCGAGGCGGGCTACCTGGTCGGTGACCTCAGTGGGCCCTCGAAGGGGACCTGGCCCTCGAGCGGCGACGTGCTGGCCGCACCACCGGCGCTGTGGGAACCCCTGCGTGCTCTGCTGGCCGGCGTCTACCGCTCATAACCATGCGGCTCGGAGCCATGGTGTGTCCCACCCGGCCCAGTGGGGTCTCCTGTCCGTGGGATGCCACCTTGGACTCCGGCATCGTGGCCGGGACGAGCGCGTCCAGATTGGCCCGGCGCCCCCGGCTGCACCGCGCGACCGCTCCTCGGCTGGGAGGTGTGGTTGGTGCGGGGCTATCAACTGGCGGCACTGGTGGTGCGGTGGATCTGGTTAGCCCGCAGCAGGTCGTCCTCGAAGTCGACCTCGATCGCGGCGAAGCGGGTGATGTCAACGGCGTGCACCCGCAGCCCGTGGATCGCGATCGCGGTCTCGATGCCACGCTCGAAGTAATCCGTGTCGGCGCAGTTGCTCAGCTGCTCCAGCAGAATCACTTTGTCATCGCTCGCCACGTAGTTGATCCCGACGGCCTCTCCGAGGCCCCCCAACACCGTCTTGGACAGCTCCTTGACGTATCCCTGCGCGTCAAGGGTGTACTTCACCTCCTCCTCACCGACCGAAGCGGTGTTGACGCACACGAAGCTCTCATCGGCGTGCACCCGGGGCAGCACGTGGCCGAGGATGCGCGGATCGAAGACGACGTCGCCGTTGAGCCACAGCACGCCACCCGGCCGGCTGGTGGTCAGGCCCCGCCACAGGCTCTTCGAGGTGTTGGTGCGGTCATAGTGCGGGTTGTAGGCGAACAGCAGGTCCGGGGCCGCCGCCATGACCACGTTGGCCCGGAATCCTACGACGGCGGTGATGGGCACCTCGGGCTCGAACACACTGCGCAGATTGTCGACCTGCTGGCGCAGGATGCAGCGCCCGTCGTGCAAGGGCGTGAGGGGCTTGGGCAGTGGGCGGCCAAGGCGGGTGCCCATGCCGGCGGCAAGGATGACGACCTGGACCCGGTTCATGACCCGGCCGCCGTGCCGTCGGCCGGTGCGAGACCCTGATCGCCTCGCTGCGACGGGAAAAACCGGTCGATGACCCGTGTGGTGGCCCGGCCGTCATCGAGGTGGCAGAACCGATCCTGAAAGCGCGCATAGGCGTCGTGGTACTGCACCCGTACCCGACCCAGGTCGGCGATGGCGTCAACGACCTCTCGGCTGGTATGCAACAACGGTCCGGGCGCGTGCACGTGGAAGTCGAAGTAGAAACCGCGCAGGGTATCCCGGTAATGCGCCAGGTCGTAGGTGTAGAACAGCAGCGGCTTACCCGTGACGGCGAAGTCGAACATCGTCGAGGAATAATCCGTCACCATGACATCGGCGGCCAGGTACAAATCGCTGATGTCGGGGTGTGACGACACGTCGCGCACACTGGGGCCATCGACCCGTCCGAGCCAGCCGGAAATCAGGAAGTGCAGGCGCAACAGCAGGATGTGGTCTTCGCCCAGCCGTTCGGTGAACTCGTCGACGTCCAGGTGCAGGGTGAAATCCTGGTTCCCGTTCTCGTCGAGCAGGTCGTCGCGCCAGGTCGGTGTGTACAACACCACCGTCTTGCCGTCCGGGAGCCCCAGTTCACGACGGGCCCGGGCACGAACCTCGTCGCGGTGCGGCGCACTCAGCACGTCATTGCGAGGATATCCGGTCTCGGCCACCTCACCGGTGAACCCGAACGCACCACGGAGTAATTCGGTGCTGGCACGGTTGGGCGACAGCAGGTAGTCCCAGCGCCGCACGTCGCGGGTGAGGTACTCGACCCATCCGGGCGGCGCCCACAGCGAGTCGAAGTGGATGTGCTTGAGGGGAGTGCCGTGCCAAGTCTGCAAGTACACCGCTGCCGGGGCCTTGTCCCACTCCAGCCCGATGTGCGTGTTGGACACCACCACGTCGGCCGACTCCAGGGCCCGCAGGCACCGCTCGCTGCCGAACGGCACGGTCTCGACTCCGGCCGGGAAGCCGTGCTGGTGCAGTGGATCGGTCAACCAGGTATGGGTGACGTCCTCGTCGCGCCCAGCCAACGCCTCGTAGATAGCTCGCGGGTTGTCCGAGTACCGGCCCCCGAAGCTGCTGTAGACGATCCTCATGCCACACCTTTCCGCCACTGGGGTGCTCCATGGAGCAGCCACGCACCCGCGCCGTTGTTACCCGACCGTGCCGGCGAGCCAGGTCCGAGCACGGGAACGTCCAGGTGAGTTCCGCTTGGCACCCGCTATCCGGCGAACTAACCCCAGTCTGTGCCGAGACCGGCGAGGTGCGCTACCGGTCGCGCTCGCGCCGGATGACCAACAGACGATAGCCGGACCTTCCGTGACCTACCTGGCTCCGGTGGTCCGTGCCCGCATCAGGACGCTGCGCCGATTCGAACTGCCGGGGCAGCGGTGGCCGCTGACCCACCCGTTGACCGAGGGACGGAGACCGAGGAAGGCACGATCTCATCGACCATTCGCGCGGCCGCGTAGCGGCCACGTCCGAAGCTTCAGGCAGCGCTGCGTTGCCTGCCGAGGAACTCGGTGCGTGCGGCGACGGCGGTGTCGGCGACGTCGGAGAAGAGCCCGTCCACGCCGAGTGCGTAGAACTGCTGGTACTCGGCAAAGGCATTTCCGTACCCGTTCGGGTCGGTCGAGCTGCGATCTTCAGCGGGCAGGAAACGGTTCTCGTTGCGGAAAGTGAACGGGTGCACCAGGAGCCCGACGGCGTGGGCGTCGCGGATCAACGGGGTCGGGGGCTGGGAGAACCCCGCCGCGTCGCGGGGAACTATCCGATCCTTGGCCGGTCCGATCCCGGCAGCGTAGCGCGCGATCCCGGCCAGCCCGGCTGGGGTGAGCAGGTCGCTGTAGGTGCGTTTGTCGCCGGCGGCGACAAAGTCCGCCGGGGCGCCGATCGAGTTGACAAGTTGGATCAACGGTACCCGTAGCTGGGCGTGCAACGCCTGCAGGGTGCTGACCTCAAAGGACTGCACGAACACCGGCGCTGCTGGCTGGTTGAGCCCAGCTCGGTTCAGCGCGTCGACCAGTTTAGGCTCCAGCGGCAGGCTGATGGAGCGGAAGTAACTGGGGTGCTTGATCTCGGGGTAGATACCGATCTCGCGGCTCAGCTCCGTGGACAGCCGCTCGCGCAGGGCGATGATTTCACCGAGGGTCGGTATCTCGCAACGATGGTTGTAGAGGGTGTTGCGTTGGCGGACTCCGGGAATGCGTTCCACCGCGCGCAGGGTCTTCAGCTCGGCCACCGTGAAGTCCTCGATGAACCACCCACTCAGCCGCTTACCGTCGATCACCTTGGTGGTCTTGCGATCGATGAACTCTAGGTGCTGCGCGACGTCGGTGGTTTGACTGATCTCCGGCTCGTGCCGGGCGACCAGCACGCCGTCTTTCGTGCAGACCAGATCCGGCTCGATGAACTCCGCGTCCAGGCGTGCCGCCAGCTCGTAGGAGGCCAGCGTGTGCTCGGGCCGGTACCCAGCTGCGCCTCGATGCCCGATCACGAGCGGAGCCGTGCGGTGGAGATCAATCACCGGGTCCATGCTTGCCGGGCCGCACCACAGCGAGACCACGATCGGGAGGCAGCAACGGAACCGCCGGGTGAACGCTGAGGAAGCAAGCCCGATGAAAGGGAACCGCAGCTAGCCCCGAAAACCTCCGGACGCCCTCGCCGACCTGCCGCAGCGCGGCGATGGACACCTCGTGCGGTACGCCGGTCATCGGATCAACGAGCAGAATCTCCTTCTCCATGCCGACCCTGCGCCCACCCACGCCACCAGTCTGCCGACAAGTCCGGGCTGCCCGGCAGACGGCTCTCCGATCTTTCACGCTATTCAAGTCCCTGATTTCCGGTGGCGTAGAACGGCCCTGCAGCGGGTAGCCAGCGCCCGTGTTCCTGTCGGCTCTGCGCCAGCCCCACGCGGAGCGTTTTCCACCGTTGTGGCTGTGGCCCGCGGCCGGAAGCCTGGTAGCCTTCGTCGGCGCGTTGCTGTCGGTTCGGGTACGCCTGACGTCTTCACATCCGCTGTCCTGGCTGCGCTGGCCTGGTGACGCCGACTCGGCCAACACCCTGCTGCAAGCGGTGGCCGGTTCGGTCATTACGGTGACCGGCCTGACCTTCACGCTGACGGTCCTGGCGCTGCAGCTGGCGTCGCAGCAGTTCTCGCCGCGCCTGCTGCGGGAGTTCACCCGCGACCGGGTGATCAAGGCCGTGCTGTGCGTGCTGGTGAGCACGTTCGTATTCACCACCACGGCGCTGCGGTACGTCGAATCAGGCGAGCCAGTCCCTGATCTGGCGCTGCTCATCGCCTCGAGCCTGGGCTTGGCCACGTTGGTGGCCGTTCTGGGGTTCATCACGCATATCGCGAGGGTGCTGCGCGTGGACACGATGATGCTCACGGTCCACGATGAGACAGACCGGGCGATCGGCACCTTCTATCCGGCGCACGACGATCCGCGCCCCCGGTCACCGAACGGGATGCGCACCGACGGCACTGACGGTGCGGGTCTGCGCGCGCATTCCAGTGGCTTCGTCAGAGTCATCGACGTCACCGCGCTGCTGCGCACGGCCAGCGACGCCGACGTCGTGATCGACATCGAGGTACGCCCCGGCGACCACGTCGTACGCGGCACACCGGTGGCCTCCGTCTGGAGTCGCGGGGGCCGGGCGGTCAACATTCCAGCAGTCGAGGCGGCCGTCCAGAACAGCGTCCGGCTCGGCTACGAGCGCACCGTTGAACAGGACGCCGCGTTCGGGTTCCGTCAACTCACCGACATCGCGGTCAAGGCACTGTCGCCCGCCATCAACGACCCCGTCACCGCCGCCCACGCCGTCGGGCACATGGCCGACCTCCTCGTGAAGCTCACCGGTCGACGGCTCGGCAGCTCCCTGCACGAGGACGGTGAAGGCGTGGGGCGCGTCGTCGTACCCGACCGTGACCTGGCGTACTACCTGGAGCTGACCTGCGGGCAGATTCGCCGATACGGCCGAAACGAATCCACCGTCCTGACCGCGTTACTGAGGATGTTGCGCGACGTCGCGGTCGCCGCCCACGACGACGACCAACGCGCCCAGGTTGCCGACCAAATCGAGCTCATCGTCGCTGAGCTGCCCTCCTCACTGCTAAAGCACGACGTCGATCAGGTGGAGGACATGGCCGAGCGGGCCCGGCAGGCGCTGCGCGGCGAGACCCGACTCGCTTACCGGGATCGCAGCGGCGAAACCCGCTCCATTTGACCCTCCACCCGCAGGTAACCTCCTGCTTTGCACGGTGGATCAGGAGCGGGTGTCCTCGCTCCCGTCCTCACCGCGCGCACCGGACCGGGTTCGGGCTGGGTCGACTTCCCGTTCGGGATGACGCCGGAGGTATTCCTGCTCGAGCTGTGCGGTGCGGCTGCTGTGTTCACGCAGCGCATCAGGCGAGCCGTGCATAAAAGTGCCGTGGCGGGTCGTGTGGAGGTGCTTCAGCTCGCGGAGCAAGTCTGTCTCTGCGAGATTCTCGGGCGGCACACCTTGCACGTCGTCCTCCTATGGCCGGATAGTCCGAGACATACCCGGGTAGCCGGTAACTATGCAAACTCGGGTAGGACGACGCCGTCCCCGGCCGGTGCGGAACGCGTGTACAGAGCTGATGCCGCCGCCCCATTCACCAGACAAGTGGCCAGCTCCGCGCCGGGCGGACGCCCGGGATCACGGGGCTGTTCCCGCTCGGCGACGTGCTGGCTCAGTGAGAGGCAGGCGTACCTGGAACCGGGTGTTGCCCGGTTCGGAGATCACCCGCATGCTGCCGCCGTGCCGGTTGACCACGATGCGCCAGGACACGTCCAGCCCGAGGCCGGTGCCTTCCCCTACGGGTTTGGTGGTGAAGAAGGGTTCGAAGATCTGCTGGTGCATGTCGTCCGGAACCCCGGGGCCGGTATCACCGATCTCGACCAGTAGTTGCTCACCGTCGCGGGCCGTGCGCAAGGTGAGGGTTCCGCAGCGGTGCATGGCGTCGACGGCGTTGTCGATGAGGTTGGTCCACACCTGATTGAGCTCGGCGGCGTAGGCGGGCACCTTCGGCAGGCTGGAGTCGTAGTCCTTCACGACCCTCACCTGATCACCGATCTTTCGGCTCAGCATGATGAGAGTCGAGTTGAGGCCGTCGTGTATGTCGATGGACTGGTGCGGCGAGCGGTCCATCTGGGAGTACTGCTTGGCGGCGCCGACCAACGCGGAGATGCGACCGGTGGCGTTCTCGATCTCGCCCAGCAGCGTCTCGGTCTCCACCGTGTAAGCCAGCCACCGGACGGCACCGTCGAGGTAGCGGGCGTCCAGCGCGTCCGCGACGCGCTGGAGATCGTCGACGCCGACACCGCCGGCCACCAGCGTCGCCGCGATCTCCCACCCGGAGGCGGCGCCGTTGTCGTCGAGCCAGTCGGCCAGCTCGTCCTCGCGGTCGCTGGCCTGCAGCGGGGACAGTTCCGACACGCTGGGCATCCGCTTGACGATCTCTTCCTGGATGGCCGTCAGATGCTTGAGCTCGTCGGCGCCGAGCTCAGAACCGGCGAGCACAGCGAGTTGGTGCCGCATCCCGGCGACCCTTTCCCGCAGCGCCACGGTCGCCCGTCCCGCAGCAGCCGCTGGATTGTTCAGTTCGTGCGTCAAGCCTGCAGTCAACTTGCCGAGCGCAAGGAGCCGCTCACGCTGCCCGATGAGCTCATCAGCATTGCGGAGCCCGACGAACATTCCCTGCAGCAGGTGCGTAGCCATGGGG
>JALZDN010000079.1 GCA_030862525.1 Actinomycetota bacterium
GTCCTTCACTGAAGAAATGTCGCCGCTGATAGCGGCCGGGTCGGTCACCAGGCCCCCTCGTACGAGCATGGGCACGAGTCAATAAGTTGGCCGTCATGCGAGTCGGCGGCTGGCCTTAAAAGCCCACCCGCCGACGTGTCGCTACGGTCCGACAGGCACGTTCTCCCCGTAGAGTAACGACATTGGCCGTTGCCCACTGCACGCGGCAGGGCCAGGGCTCAGTGACGAAGCTCGCGGCGGTACAGCCGGCTGGCGGCCGTCCGATCCCGCGGGAGGGCCCGCCACTGTGCAACCTTTTGGCCTTCCGGATCGTCCTTGGTGCATCAGCCGCTGAACGGGGATCCCGATGAATCGTGCCGTGTCCAGTGTGGCGGTCCTCGCGCTCGGAGCACTCGCGCTGGTCGGGTGCTCCGGCGGTAACCAGCCGGCCACGGGGGCGACCAGTGCTGGAGCGACGGACCTGCCCAGCATCACCGCCCGTGGCCTCGGAACGGTCACCGGGACCCCGGACACCGTGACGGTCATCCTCGGAGTGCAGACGCGGGGTCAAAGCGCCAAGGGCGCCCTTGATGCCAACAACGGAAAGGCGACCGCGCTGATCGACGTGCTCAAGAGCAAGGGAGTCGCCGCAGCGGACCTGCAGACCAGCCAGCTGTCGATCAATCCGACGTACGACTCAGCGACCGGGCGGATCACCGGCTACGAGGTGGCGAACCAGGTCGCGGCCACGTTGCGTGACATCGGCGGCGCCGGTGGCCTCATCGACGCCGCCGCTGAGGTCACGGGTGACGCTGTGCGGGTACAGCAACTCGGCTTCTCGATCGGTGACGACAGCGCGTCGCGTGCCCAAGCCCGGATCAACGCGGTCCAGCAGGCACAGGCCCAAGCCAAGCAGATGGCCGACGCGGCCGGAGTTAAGCTGGGCCGGATCCGTTCGATCACCGAGGTATCGGTCAACCCGCCGAGCCCGTTCGACCGAGGTGACGCATCAGCGGCGGCTGCGCCGGTGCCCATCGAGCCCGGTACCCAAAAACTCACCGTCATGGTCGAGGTGATCTACAACATCGACCAGTAGTCTCCGGCTTGCGCTAGCTGCCCTACCCGGTGCCCCTCGCTGCGTCGGTTCTCACCATGGCTTACGCCGCTGTCGGGAGAGGTCACGCGCGGAAAGCCGGCGCGGCGACAAGATGTACAGCGCGCTGCAGATCGCAACCACGACGGTGGGAATCAGCGCCAACGGCAGCAGGGTCATCACTCCGGTCGAGGGGGTGCTCGATCAGGCTCAGCACGTTGAACGCGATGGCCCAGCCAATCACCGGCGGCCAGGCGGCGGGGCTACGAACGGCGCGCAATTCGCGGCTGTGGATCGACGTATCTGCGTCGCGGTGGTGGCGGCTGGCTCGCGTGGGGAGGTGGTGGCCGGCGGGGGTGGCCACTGTCGCGGCCACGGTTGCCCCGGCGTTGGATGCGTCATTGTGGGCGACAAATGATGCAGTTGGTGGGTGGGATGAGCGGTGAGCGGCTGATTCCTTCAGCTCCATCGGCAGCGTACGAGCGGTCGGTCACCGGGTGGCGGGTCGGTACAGGCGGCCGGCGAGCCAGCTCGATGTGGCCCGGCTGCAAGGAGATTTCCGACCGGAAATATAGCATCCGTGGTATGACCTGGGGTACCGTGGAGCTGGAACCGCACCGTGGACGATGAAGGCGAGGAGTGAAGGCGATGTCCGAGCGGCGGTCTAACTGGCAGGAGCTACGCAGCCGACGGATGGCAGAGCCCGGCGCGGCCGGCGCTTACGACGCCGCGCGGTTGGCCTACGAACTCGGTCGGCGGGTGCGGGAGCTGCGGGTTCATCAGGGATTGAGCCAGACTGAGCTAGCCCGCCGTGCGGGCATGACCCAGCCTGCTGTCGCACGGTTCGAGGCCGGTGGCACGGTGCCTACGTTGCCCGTCCTCGAGCGCCTCGCCCGCTCGCTAGGGGCCATGTTGACGGTGCAGCTCACTTCGTCCTCGTCGGTGGCATGATCGCCTCTGACCCCCCATGGCCAAAAGCGGCCGCGGTGGGTCCGGCGTGGAATCAAACGTGGTGCGAACCAGGGTCGAATGGTGCCGCTGGTGCACCCGAGGTGTGAGATCTGCAACTGTTACCGCTGGTAGAGGCCACAGTAGGCGGTGTCCTGCCTCCTCGTAATGATCACGTCCGGGTTCGTGTCGTCGAGCGGGGAAACGTCTGGCGGGTTCGGGTCTCGGCCGGTACTGACCCGGTCACCGGTAGGCGGTTGTGGCTGTGCGGTACCGGCGGTCGCAAGCAGGAGGCAGAGAAGCTCTGCACGAAGTCCTCGGCCA
Organism: Actinomycetota bacterium; assembly: GCA_030862525.1. Taxonomy (GTDB): domain Bacteria; phylum Actinomycetota; class Actinomycetes; order Mycobacteriales; family Pseudonocardiaceae. Next base: position 2,345 of record JALZDN010000079.1, read on the forward strand.
GGTCGACGAGAAGAAAGCGAGCCGCACCCGCGCCAGCCTCGGCGCGCTGCTCGACGAGTGGCTACCGGGTGCGGCGCTTGGCAACCTGACACGCGGAACGACTACGTCGGGCTCATCGATTGGTTCATCGGGCCCGTGCTCGGCGACCTGCCGCTGAGCCGGATCACTCCGCAACAGATCGAGCGGATCACGGTGTCCGCGCTTCGGTCGGTGGGTGAACGTCCAGCGACTCGGAGCGCTGCGTGCGCGTGCCGACCTGCAGCCGGCCGGTGCGGGTCGCCCATCGCTCGAAAACCAGGGTGCCCAGCGGCGGAACGCTGGCGAGGAGCGCTAAGACCGTGGCTCCGGTGCTCCAGCACAACTGGCGGCGTATCAACATTGTCACTGCGAGGTAGACCAGGAACAGGCCGCCGTGGATCGGGCCGAAAACCTTCACACCGATGTCATCGCCCACCACCAGGTATTTGAAGAACATGCCTACGAGCAGGCCGGTCCAGGACAGCGCCTCGGCGATAGCAACCGTGCGGAATGCGACAACAGCACTAGTCATGAACCCAGTATCCGACAGAGTCAGCTGCCGGCCGGCGTCGCCGGGTCACCGCCGCCAGCCAGGGTGACTTTGGCCTGCCAGGCAGTAGGGTCCGGACCGACTCGGTGCAGCGGTTCACCGCGGCAGCGGTGAATGGCATGGCACTCGGGGACGACGACGTGGTGGGGTTGGTGTGCGACGTCATCGACGATCCCGCGCTGCTGGCCGAAGCGGGGATCTAGCCTCGATCCGTAGACGAATGGCGGCGGTGATCGGCGTGTGAATGCGGAAAGCGTCCGCTGACCTCGGATGATCATGCAGCGGCCGTTCGGTTCCCCTCCGCCGTCCCGTGCGCGATCCCCCTGCGGGGCGGCGCTGGCCGCCCTCGCCCTGGGTTGTCGAGGGCGTCGCGCGGCTAGCGTGGTTGAGTGGAGTCAGCCGGTGTGGACACTGGTTTACAGACGCCGCGGCTGTCGTTGCGCCGTCCGGGCGTGGCCGACCTCGACGTGGTCCTGCGCCTGCACCAGAACCCGCTGGCGGTGGCCCACAACCCCGGTGACGCGCTGGCGGACCGACCAGCAGCGCAGCGGCTCCTGCAGCGCTGGAGCGACCACTGGGTACGCCATGGCGTCGGGTACTGGGCCGTCAGCTGGCGAGACGATCCTGAGGTGCTTGGCTTTTGCGGGGTGAAGGTCATGACGCTGCGCGCCCGCCCGGTTTCCAATCTCTTCTACCGCCTGGATCCGTGCGCGTGGGGCCAGGGCGTCGGCAGCGAGGCGGCGGCGGTCGTCGTCGAATGGTCCCTGCAGCTCCATCCCGGCCGTCCGGTCATCGCCAGGGTGCGACCGGCCAACCACACCAGCGCCCGGGTTGCGCTCAAGGCCGGGCTCGCCAGGGCCGCAGAGCTCGACAGCCTCGGCGAGGACGGCCCGGACTGGATCTTCGCATCACCGGGCTGGACGACCACCTGACGCCGCCGCAACGCGAGGACCCGGGGATCGCTCTGCGGGAAGGGTTTAGCCGTCTGGCCGGGGATCGTTGTGCAGCGTGGCCATGAGCAGTTCGTCATGCCACTGGCCATCCCAGTGGAGCGCGTCGCGCAGACGGCCCTCATGGCGAAAGCCACACTTCTCATAGACCCGTTGAGCCCGAGGGTTGAAGTCGTAGACACCGAGACTCACGCGATGTAAGCCAACGGTGCCCAGTGCGAAGTCGACGACGAGTCGGGTGATCTCGGTTCCGTAGCCCTGACCGAACAGGTGCGGTCCGGCGAGCCACACGCGATAGTTGGCTGATTCGTTGTCCGGGTCGAACTTGTTGAGAACGGCCTCGCCCAAGAATGCGCCGTCCGCTGTCCGAATGGCAGCCCAATCCGCCCGGTCGTGGTGCTGCTGTCGGGTGGCGAGCCAAGTCTCGATCTTGGGTCGGTCGGACATCGCATGGCTGCCGGTGAGCCGGTTGACCTCTGGGTCCGCCAGCGCCGCGAGATAGTCCTCCAGGACGGCCAGAGTAAGGGGTTCTAGCCGGACCCGGTGTCCGGTCAGGACGGGCTGGTCTCGAAACACGTCCGGTGTGATCATGAGATCACTCAACCATCTATAGATCACGGCTGGTCTTGCGATGGTGTCCGTTTCCGAAGTTGCCGTAACTGATCTGACAACAAAATTCCAGGCCCCCAGGTGAGGAGTTTGGCACGGTACAGGACAGGCGTGGTCGGTCGGGGCCACCTGCCAGATGTCGTGAAGCCACGTCGGAGAGCCCCCGCATCGTCGGCAAGGGCGGTACCCCACCGGTTGCCCTCCACCTGAGTCGGTCGATGGACGTCCCATCGGATCCGGGCACGTGGTCTACCCGGAAATGACTACCCTTTGGCGGGTGAATCGGGTGCCTTGCACTGTCGCGACACGAGTAGGCCATCCGGCCAACGCAAGGGTGTCCTAGCGCAGCAGCAGGGCTCAATCGAGGAGCAACAATCGAAGGCTGTTCGCCGATGTATCACAGACAGAGTCGCATCGGGACTTGCCCCGGATTGTTGGCTCGAAGGCACAGGGGGGCGGATGACCGACAATCGCAGAGTGAGTGGCGCTCGCCTCGACGTCCCGGGTGGTGTGGCGGGCGGGACGTCGGAATATGACGCGTTCATCTCCTACAGCCACACACTCGACGGTCCCTTGGCGCAGGCGCTGCAGACCGGCTTGGAGCAGTTCGCAAAACCCTGGTATCGACCTCGGGCACTGCGGATCTTCCGGGATAACACGAACCTGGCGGCGAATCCGGACCTGTGGTCGTCCATTGAGGAGGCGTTAGCCGCTTCGGCCTGGCTGGTGCTGATGGCTTCGCCTGACGCGGCACGGTCACAGTGGATCAATCGCGAGGTCGCGTGGTGGCTGGAGAACAAGTCGCCGCAACGGTTGCTCGTAGTACTCACGGGGGGTGAGCTCATCTGGGACGGCGGCACCGGAGCCGTTGACGAGGCGACAGCGGCGCTGCCACCCGCGCTGCGTGATGTCCTTGTCGAGGAACCTCGTTGGGTTGAACTGCGCGGGTTACACGATATGGAACGCGTGGGCCAATCGAATCCGCTATTGCGGGAGTGCGTGGCCGACGTCGCCGCGGCCGTCCGCGAAGTTCCCAAGGACGTGCTGGTGGGTGAGCACATCCGCCAACACCGCCGCACCATGCGGCTGGCTCGTGGTGCCGTCACCGCCCTGGTAGTGCTGTTGATCGCGGCGATAGTGGCTGCGGTGGTTGCAGTAGGGCAGCGAAACCAAGCCGTTGAGGCTCAACACGCCGCGACCGTCCGTGCCATGGTGGCCGAGGTTGACAGAATTCGCGACTTTGATCCGCGCCGTGCGCTCCAGCTCGGCGTCGCCGCCAACCAACTCGATCCCAGACCCTTAACCCAGGGGAGCCTGACTCAGACGCTGATGTCCAGCCGGTACCGCGGCACACTCGCCGGCCACACCGGATACGTGAATTCGGTGGCGTTTTCCCCTGATGGGCACACCGTGGCCACTGGCAGCGACGACCAGACCATTGTCCTGTGGGATGTCACCGATCGTGGCGGACTCCACCAGCTCGGCCAACCTCTCACCGGTCACATGGGACCGGTGTATGCGATGGCGTTTTCCCCCGACGGGCAAACCCTGGCCACTGCCAGCGGCGACAAGACCGTTATCTTGTGGGATCTCACCGACCGCAACCAACCCCACCAGATCAGCCGACCTCTCACCGGCCTCACCAGCGACGTGGATTCGGTGGCGTTTTCCCCTGATGGGAACACCTTGGCCACCGGCGGCGGCAACGCCGTCATCCTGTGGGATCTCACTGACCGCAACCAACCCCACCGGCTCGGCCAACCCCTTACTGGTCACACCAGCTCGGTGAATGCTGTGATGGCGTTTTCCCCTGATGGGAACACCTTGGCCACCGGCGGCGGCGACTACGCCGTCATCCTGTGGGATCTCACTGACCGCAACCAACTCCACCGGCTCGGCCAACCCCTTACCGGTCACACCAGCTCGGTGAATACGGTGGCATTTTCCCCCGACGGGCAGATGCTGGCCACCGGCAGTAGTGACCAGACCGCCATCCTGTGGAGTATCACCGACCGCAACCAACCTCACCAGACCAGCATTCCTCTCACCGGCCACACTGCCGACGTGAATTCGGTGGTGTTCTCGCCCGACGGGCACATCCTGGCCACTGGCAGCGACGACAACTCCGTCATTCTGTGGGATATCAGCGACTTCGGTCGACTCGACCGGATCGGCCAACCCCTCACTGGCCACACCCAATCGGTGAACGCGCTGGCGTTCTCGCCCGACGGGCAGACCCTGGCCAGCGGCAGCCGGGACAAGACCGCCGTTCTGTGGGATCTCACCGACCGCGGCCGGCCCCGCCGGCTTGGCCAGCCCCTCACCGGTCCCACCGATTGGCGTACCGCGGTGGCGCTTTCCCCCGACGGACGCACCCTGGCGACCGGCAGCAGGGACAACACCGTCATCCTCTCGGATCTCACCGACCGCGACCGACCCCGCCGGCTCGGCGAGCCCCTCACCGGTCACATGGACAGCGTCGACTCGATGGCGTTCTCCCTGGACGGGCGGATCCTGGCCACCGTCGGCAGTGACAAGACCGTCATCCTGTGGGATCTCGCTGACCGCGACCGACCCCGCCGGCTAGGCCAGCCACTCACGGGTCACATCAAGGCGGTTTTCTCTCCGGACGGGCAGACCCTGGCCACCGTCGGCGGTGACAAGACGGTGATCCTGTGGGATCTCGCTGACCGCGACCGACCCCGCCGCCTTGGCCAGCCCCTCACCGGCCACACCGACGAAGTGAACGCGGTGGCGTTCTCCCCCGACGGGCACACCCTGGCCACCGGCAGCAGGGACAAGACCGCTGCTCTGTGGGATTTCACTGACCGCGACCGACCCCGTCGGCTTGAACCACCCCTCACCGGCCACACCGAATCGGTGGATGCGGTGGCGTTCTCTCCCGATGGGCAGACTCTGGTCACCGGCAGTGAGGATTACACCGTCATCCTGCGGGATGTCACTGATCGCGACCGACTTCACCGCCACGGCCTACCCTTCACAGGTTGGCCCGATTCCGTGTATTCGGTGGCGTTCTCCCCTGATGGGCAAACTCTCGTCACCGGCACCGGACTCCAGGCCGTCCTGTGGGATGTCACCGATCGCGACCGGCTTCGCCCGCTGGGCCCGCCCCTCACCGATCACTACGACCGTATGGTTTCGGTGGCGTTTTCCACCGACGGACACACCTTGGCCACTGTCAGTGAAAACGCTGCCATCATCCTCTGGGATATGAAGCCGCTCGAGGAACTCCGCCGGGATGCGGTGCGGGAGGCGTGCACTCGCGCTGGCGGACCGCTCGACGAGGCAACGTGGGGCTTCTATGCCCCCGGCACCAGCTACCAGAACACCTGTGCACCGCGTTGATGATCCCCGCACGCCGAGCCGACTGCGGATGGCAAGATCAACCTCTGGGAGGTCACGCAGACCACCCAAGGAGTACCTCGAAAGCGCTGCCAGACGCGACGCCCGTGTGCCCGCCTGGCACCCAACCGGTGAGCTCACAAGCTGTAACTCACGCCCGCCCGGGGCGTGACTCGGTGCGTGCAGTCCGTCCAGCTCTGTACCGCTGGCCTCTGCCGCGTTGATACACGCAATGAGTCATTAGAGTTGGTCAGCTGGATAGAAATTGCCGCTACGACGGACACGATTGCAGCAAAGGGCGTTCGCTCCTCATGCTAGAGGAAGCACTAGCAGTGCCACAGGACGCATCCATGTTGAGGGCATCGATAACAGGCTCAGCAACCTTGTTCACTATGGTCCGGAAAGACGTCGAGCGGCCAACTTAACCTAGAGCTACCACTGTTTGGACTCATCGAGACCTTCAATCCTGGACACGCCGCCCGACTCTTTCGCACTGAAGCTAAATCACCGGGCTGGCGGGCATGGCGGTCCCGGCCCGTCGGAGAAGGCCCTGCGTGATCTGCGTCCAACTGGGGCCCATGCGAGTGGTAGCTATACGACGAGCAGACGACGGAGGACGCGACACCCAGACCTGAACGCTCTCCACTCTTCGGACGCCGTCACTGATACATCCGACGAATACCGGAGTGATATCACCCGACTAGGTACGTTATGTATCAGGCGATCCCGCCCTCCGCTCCCCACACGTGAGAATGTCGCCGTGGGGAGGGACCTATGGGTTACGTCTTCGCAGAAAAATCGGACGTTGAGCGGACCCAGCCGCCCAGGCTCGAAGCGATGTGCGACCCGGTCACCACCGACGTGCCGGCGCGGCTGGACGGCAGTCGCGTGCTGACCCGGGCCTACCGCTTTCCGCTCAACGGGAGCACGGTCCCGCCCGGCCAGCCGCTGCTGGAGATCAGCGGAGTGGGCTTGCGCTTTGGTGAGATTCAGGCGCTGGATAACGTCGGCCTGACTGTCGTCGCCGGCAGTGTCCACGCGGTCATCGGCCCCAACGGCGCGGGCAAGTCCTCCCTGCTCAACTGCGTTTCGGGGCTGTACCGGCCATATTGCGGACAGATCCGGCTGAATCGGGACGGCGAGGCAGTGAGCCTCCTAGGACGCCGGCCACACCAGATCGCCCGCCTCGGCGTGGCGCGGTCATTCCAGAATATCGAGCTGTTCAAGCACCTGACCGTGCTGGAGAACCTCATGCTCGGCCGGCACACCCGGATGAGCAAGGCGCTGCTGCCGGCGTTGCTCTGGTTCGGCCCGGCCCGCCGGCAGGAAATCACCCACCGGGAATACGTCGAAGAGGTCATCAACCTGCTCGAGCTCCAGGCAGTCCGCCACAAGCCGGTCGGCACCCTGGCCTATGGCTACGCCAAGCGTGTGGAGCTGGGCCGGGCGGTGTGCCTGCAGCCCGCGGTGCTCCTGCTTGATGAGCCGATGGCCGGCATGAACGCCGAGGAAAGGGAGTACATGGCCCGCTACATCCTCGATGTGAATGAGCTGCGCGGCGTGACCGTCGTGGTGATCGAGCACGACATGGACGTGGTCATGGACATCTCCCATCGGGTCACGGTGCTCGACTTCGGCAAGCTCATCGCCGATGGCAGTCCCGATGAGGTGCGCGGGGACCCGGCTGTGATCGAGGCCTACCTCGGGGAACAGTCGTGACCGATACCTTCCCCCGGCTGCTGGCCGAGCTGGCCCGGACCAACCCGACCCGGGTCGCCCTGCAGGAGAAGCTCTACGGCATCTGGCAGCCGCTAACCTGGGCCGACTACCTGCGGCGGGTCCGCGATTTCGCCCACGGCCTGGCTACCCGGGGCATTCGCCGGGGTGATGTCGTCGCGGTCATCGGTGACAACCGGCCGGAATGGCTCGTCACGGAGCTCGCCGCTCAGTGCCTCGGCGCGGCCGTCGTCGGCGTGTACCCGACCAGCATCGGCGCGGAAGTCTCCCACGTCTTAGATCTCGCCGGTGTTCGCGTCGTGGTCGCTGAGGACCAGGAACAGGTGGACAAGGTCGTCGCGCTGAAGGAACAGCTGCCGCGGCTGGAGACCGTTATCTACTACGACCCGCACGGCCTGGAGGGCTACGTCCAGCCGTACCTGGCGGCGTTCACCACGGTCGAGGCGGACGGCCGGCGCGTCGCAGCGCAGCTTCCCGGCTGGCTGGACGAGGAGATCGCCATGGGCGGCCCGGGCGATACCGCCGTCATCTGCACCACGTCCGGAACCACCGCGTTGCCCAAGCTCGCCCGGCTTACCCACGCGAATCTGCTCGCCATGGCCGAGCACCTGACCAGCGTGGACCCGGTACGGCCTGGCCAGCGGTACGTCTCGTTCCTGCCGCTGGCCTGGGTTGGCGAGCAGATGCTGGCCGTCGCGTGCGGGCTGCGGTGCGGGCTCACGCTGTCGTTTCCCGAGGATCCCGCGACCCAGCGGTCGGACCTGCGCGAGATCGGTCCGGATCTGATGTTCGCCCCACCCCGGATCTGGGAGTCCATGCTTTCCGACGTCCAGGTCCGCATCGACGAGGCAGGCTGGCTCAAACGCCGTGTCTTTGGCTGGGCGTACGGCGTCGGCGATCGAGCCGCCACGCAGCGGATACGGGGCAGCAAGCCGGGTGTCGCCCTGGCGGTGACCTCCGCGGTTGCCGAGGTGGTGGGGCTGCGGCCGGTACGTGACCAGCTTGGGCTGGCCCGGATCCGCCGGTGCTACACCGGCGGGGCACCACTGTCGCCGGACGTGTTCCGCTTTTACCACGCGATCGGCGTCAACCTGAAGCAGATCTACGGCCAAACCGAGATCTCCGGCATCGCGGTGTCCCACCGCGACGACGACCTGCGTTTCCACACGGTCGGCACACCGATTCCCGGTACCGAGCTGCGGATCTCCGACGACGGCGAGATCATGCTCCGCTCCGCCAGCGTGTTCGCCGGGTACCTGCACAACGTCGAGGCCACCACGAAGGCTCTGGACGGCGAGGGGTGGCTGCACACCGGCGACGCCGGGTACCTCGACGACGGACACCTCGTCGTTATCGACCGGCAGGCCGACGTGGTGACCCTGCCCGACGGGAACCGGTTCTCCAGCGCGTTCGTTGAGAACAAGCTGAAGTTCTCTCCGTACATCGCCGAGGCTGTCACGTTCCACGGCGAGTCCGGGATCACCGCGATGATCTGCATCGAGGCGGCGACGGTCGGCGCGTGGGCCGAGCGTGCCCGGCTCGGCTACACCACATACACCGACCTCGCCGGCAAGTCCGAGGTCGGCGCGCTGGTCGCCGAGGAGGTGGCCCGCGCCAACACCGATCTGCCGGAGGCGATCCGGGTGCGCCGGTTCGTGCTGATGCACAAACAGCTCGATCCGGACGACGACGAGATCACCCGGACCCGCAAGGTTCGCCGCGGGGTCATCGCCGAGCGATACGGCGACATCATCGCCGCGTTGGATCAGGGCGAGCCGGAAGCGAAGATCCACACCACGGTGCGGTACCAGGATGGCAGCCGCGTGGATCGAACCATCACGCTGGCGGTGCACCGGCCGCTGAATCCCGATGCGCTCGCCGGCCGGCGGCGACCGGTCTGGAGTGGTCGGGCGTGACCCAGTTCATCCAGCTGACTGTCTACGGGTTAGCCAACGGCGCGATTCTGGCGCTGGCCGCCCTCGGGTTTGTCCTCATCTACAAGGCAACCAGTGTGATCAATTTCGCCCAGGGCGAGTTTCTCCTGGTCGGCGCGTACCTTTTCTACACCGCGTATGTGCTGCTCGACCTGCCGCTGGTTTCTGCCGTGCTCGCGGGCGGCGCCGCCGCTGCCGCACTGGGTGTCCTCATCGAGCGCCTGATCCTGCGGCCGCTCATCGGTGAGGACCCAATCGCGGTCATCATGGTCACCATCGGTCTCGCGGCGATCCTCAAGGCCGTGGTGCAGATGTTCTTCGGCACGACGCCGCGCGAGATGCCTGAGGTGCTGCCGGCTGCGACGGTGGACGTCCTCGGTGCCGCCGTTCCGATGGACCGGCTGGTCGCGGTCGCCGTGGCAGCCGTAGTGCTCGCGGCGTCCACCGCATTGTTCCGCTGGTCGCGGCACGGGATCGCGATGCGCGCCGTCGCCGACGATCAGCAGGCCGCGCTCGTGCAGGGCATCTCGGTACGCCGCATCTTCGCCCTGGCCTGGGCTCTGGCCGCGGTGAGCGCGCTGATCGGTGGAGTCCTGCTGGCTGGCATCTCCGACGTCTCCGGCAACTTGGCCGGCTTCGGGTTGATCGTGTTCCCGGTTGTCATCCTCGGCGGCCTGGACTCGGTACCCGGCACGATCGTCGGCGGTGTCGTGATCGGCCTGATCAGCCAGTACGCCGAAGGTGTCTCGGCGGGGGCGTCACAAGTCGTTCCGTACGTCGCGCTGGTGCTGATCCTGTTGTTACGGCCGTATGGGCTGTTCGGACAACCCCGGATCGAGAGGGTCTAGCGGAGATGGCTGCGACCGCGACCGGGGTCTATCACACCTCCTACGCCTCCGAGCTGCGGCTACGGCACACCCGCGCAGAGCACGCTCGCCTGATCCTGATGCTCGCCGCGCTGCTGGCCTTGCCGTTCGTGGTGAACAACTATTGGCTCGGTATCGCCAACACCATCGGCATCGCGATCGTCGGCGCGGTCGGGCTCAACATCCTGGTCGGCTTCACCGGACAGATCTCTCTCGGTCAGGGCGGCTTCCTCGCCGTCGGCGCGTTCACCTCGGCGATTCTCGCCGGTCGCGCCGGGTTCCCAGTGCCGCTGTCGATGCTGTTTGCGGTGCTGGTCACCGCGGCTATCGGTGCGTTGTTCGGCCTGCCGGCGCTGCGGCTCAAGGGGCTGTATCTGGCCATCGCGACGCTGGCCAGCCAGGAGATCATCATGTTCGTCGTCCGCCGCTGGGGCTGGCTCACCGGGGGGCAGGGCTTCCTGGACGTCGAGCGGCTAACAATCTTCGGCTGGCGGCTGCCCCGGCAGAGCTTCGAGTTTTCCTGGTACTGGATCATCGCTGTGATCGCGGTGCTCGCCGTGGTCAGCGCCCGCAACCTGTTCCGCACCGCGCTCGGTCGATCGTTCATGGCCGTCCGGGATCAGGACATCGCGGCCAGCGCGGTCGGTGTCGACCTGACCCGGACCAAGCTCGTCGCATTTGCGGTGTCGTCCGGGTACGTGGGCCTGGCCGGCGCGCTCACCGCCCACTACACCGAGACCGTCACCTGGGAGCGGTTCACCCTCGACGTCTCCATCCAGTTCCTCGCCATGATCATCGTCGGTGGGCTCGGCAGCATCGCCGGGTCGGTGTATGGCGCGGTGTTCGTGATGCTGCTGCCGCCGCTGCTGGCCGAGCTGGCCGACGCCCTGCGCGGGGTGGCCCCGGTACTCGCTGCCCAGCTGCCCGCTGTCCAGACCGCGGCTTTTGGGCTGGTCATCGTGCTGTTCCTGCTGTTCGAGCCGCGCGGCCTCAACCGGATCTGGCAGCGCGCCAGGGATTACGTCCGGTTCTGGCCGTTCCGTTACTAGTCAAGTCAGGGAGTGGTGATGAGGAAGCTGTGGATCGCCGGCGCGACGCTGCTGCTCCTGGCCGCCTGCGGCGGTCCGGGCGGCGGGGGCGCGGGCGAGGACAACAAGGAGATCGTCATCGGTGTACTCGCCGATCTCACCGGTGCCACCGCCGACGTGAGCACGCCGTACAACGAGGGCATGCTGGCCTACGTCGACAAACTCAACGCTGGCGGCGGAATTGGCGGCCACAGGATCAAGGCGCTGAGCGAGGACTACGCCTACAAGGTCCCCACCGCGGAGGAGAAGTACAAGAAGTACGTCTCCGAGGGCGCGGTCGCGATCCAAGGCTGGGGTACCGGTGACTCAGAGGCGCTGCGCGGCAAGGTCAAAGACGACGAGCTGCCGTTCATGTCAGCCTCGTACGCCGAGGTGCTGACCGACCCGAGTCAGTCGCCGTTCAACTTCGTGGTCGCGCCCACCTACTCCGATCAGATGCGCGTCGCTCTCGACCAGATCGCCAGCAAAGACCCGACCGCGCAGGTCGCGGTCTTCCACCACGACTCGCCGTTCGGCACCGCGCCGCTCGCCGACGGCCAGAGGTGGATCGCGCAGCGCGGTTACCAGCTCGGGTTCAGGACCTACCCGATGAAGGCCGGCGCGACCGACTTCGTCGGGCTGCTCCAGCAGGCCCAGGCCCAAGGCGCGAAGTACGTTGTGCTCCAGCAGGTGGCGAGCCCGGCCGCCGTGGTGGCCCGTGATATCGCCGCGCAGAAGCTAGACATGCGCATCGTGTGCCTGAACTGGTGCGCCGACGAGCTGTTCGTCAAGACCGCCGGCGCCGCCGCCGAGGGGCACTGGATGATCCAGCCGTTCGCGCCCCCGACCGCCAACAAGCCCGGCCACCAAGAGGTCCGCGACTACGCCACCTCCAGGGGCGTCAACCTCGACGCGAAGGGTCTGCACTACGTGCAGGGCTGGTACACGATGCACGTGATGGCCAAGGGCATCGAGAAGGTCCTCAGCGACGGCAAGGAGCTGACCGGTCCGGAGCTGCGCAAGGCGCTCGAGTCCATGAGTGCCGTCGACACTGGTGGTGTCATCGGCCCGGTGAAGTTCTCCCCTGAGAGCCACCGCGGCGCCACCGCATCTGGGGTGTACAAGGTGGAAGGCGGCAAGCTCGTCGAGACCGCCGCGGGCGTCACGCCGAAGGTGTGAGCGGGGATGACATCGACGGACTCGGTGGCTGCCCAGCAAGGTGGCGGGGCCGCCACCCCGGCCGCTCTGCTCGACGTGGCCAACGTCGAGGTCATCTACGACGAGGTGATCCTGGTGTTGCGCGGGCTGTCGCTGGCAGTGCCGGCCGGCCAGATTGTGGCCCTGCTAGGCGCAAACGGCGCGGGCAAGTCCACCACCCTCAAGGCGATAGCCGGATTGCTGCCCACCGAGCACGGTGAGGTCAACAACGGCAAGATCACCTTTGCCGGAGCCGATGTGACGCGCTGGGACACGTCCTCCCGGGTCCGGCGCGGGATCGGCCTAGTCATGGAGGGGCGCCGGGTCTTCGAGCACTTGACGGTGCACGAGAACCTCGTCGCCGGGGGATATACCAAGGGATCTCGTGCCGACTACGACCGCGCCTACGAGTTCTTGCCCCGCCTCGCGGATCTGCGCGGCCGGATCGCCGGCTACCTGTCCGGTGGCGAGCAGCAGATGCTCGCCATCGGGCGGGCCTTGATAGCCGAGCCACATCTGCTGATGCTGGACGAACCGTCGCTCGGCCTGGCTCCGCTGATGGTGGAGGAGGTGTTCGGCATCATCCGCCGGCTGAAATCCGAGCTCGGGCTCACCGCGCTGCTGGTCGAGCAGAATGCCCGTCGGGCCCTGGAGGTGGCCGACCACGGATACATCATGGAGTCCGGACGGATCATGCTGGAGGGTTCGGCTGCCGAGCTCGCCGAAAACCCTGACATCAAGGAGTTCTACCTCGGGCTTGGTGACGCTGGCGCCCGCAAGAGCTACCGCGACGTCAAACACTACAAGCGCCGCAAGCGCTGGCTCTGACGGGAGGATGCACGTGCTCGCCGACCTGATCCGGGCGCACACCGCCAGCTTCGACAAGGCTGTCGTCGCGGCCGTGCGCGAGGCCGCAAGCCGGGTGCCGGCCCTGGCCGCCCGGCTGCCTTCCGACATATCCACAGTGGACGATCTTGCCCGGGTGCCGGTACTGACGAAGGACGAGCTGATCGCCGCGCAGCGGGAAGATCCGCCGTGGGGTGGCGCGGTGGCTCCCGGCACGACACTGCGGAAGGTTTTCTGCTCGCCCGGCCCGCTCTACGAGCCACAGTTGCCCGGGCCCGATCCGTGGCGCTGGGGTGAAGCGCTACGCGCGCTCGGCATCGGCTCGGACGACGTGGTGCTCAACTGCTTCAGCTACCACCTCACCCCGGCCGGTGCGATGTTCGAAGAGGGCGCGCTCGCGGTCGGAGCCACCGTCGTGCCGGCCGGTGTCGGTAACGCCGACCTGCAGGTGACGCTCGCCGCCGCGGTCGGCGCGACGGCGTTCACCGGCCTGCCGTCCTACCTGAAGGCACTCGTTGACAAGGCCGCCCAGCTGGGCCTGCGATGGACGGTCCGGCGAGCGCTGGTCACCGGCGAACCGCTGCCCGACTCCCTGCGGGACTGGCTCGCGCCGCACGTGCCGACGGTGTTGATGGCCTACGGCACGGCCGAGGCGGGGCTGCTCGGCTACGAGACCGGTCCGCGCTCCGGACTTGCCCTTCCCGGCGGCGCGCTGGTCCAGATCTGTGATCTCGACACCGGACTGCCCCGCTACGACGACGCGCCCGGTCAGGTAGTCGTCACCCTGCTGCGGCGGGAACAGCCCCTGGTCCGGTTTGGAACGGGCGACCTGTCCGCATGGACGACCGGGCCGGACGGCTCGCTCCGGCTGGCCGGTGTGCTCGGCCGGGTCGGTGAAGCGGTGAAGGTACGCGGAATGTTCCTGCATCCGCGGCAGGCGGCGACCACGCTGGCCCAGGAGGCGTCGGTCACGGCATACCGGTTCGTGATCGGCCGGCACCAGCATCGCGACACGCTCCGGTGCGAGATCGTCAGCCGCGATCCGGACGCGGCCGCCAGGGTATCTGCACTCGTGCGTTCCCAGCTGCGCCTGGCCGCCGACGTCGTCGCCGTCAACGCATTACCCGATGGGCCGGCGATCGTCGACGAACGCGATTGGTCCTAGCGTCCCACGCCGTAATAACCTCTTCGTTCTTTCCGACCAAAGGCTGCAATTCACTCGCCGTAGACGGCAGTAACCATTAACTTGTCCCCTCCGGACCTGCCGGCCATGCGGCAACCGCTGCTCTGTCAACCGCACTTGTGTGGCGAGGCGCTGTTGCGTTAGTGGAATGGTAGACACGGTCGACGGCTGAGCGGATCCATTTAGAGATCACAGCGCCAGCGCGGCTGGCGTGACATCTCCTGTGACGCGAACTCACGTACGTCGGAGCCTACTGTCGCGGCCGGAGCGACCGAGGCTGGCACTGAAGTGCCGATGGAAGCCATGCCAGCAGCCCTCGCGCGTCTCGCCGGCCAACTCGGCCAACGCCAGGCTCACCATCTCGGGCACCCCAGCCCCCGTTTCCCTGCAGGAAATCCGTCGCAAGGTCCATCGGACTCGGCAAGTTACTGTGGTTGTCTTGTCATCCGGTGCGTTGGTTGTTGTTCGTTGTCGGGCTGGGTGCAGCGCCAGGACCGGGACGCCTCGGTTGTCCAGGCGACGGTCGAGACCCGGAAGCGGCGTCTGGCCGTGCTGTCCGGTCCCGTCTTTCCTTACTCGCTTTGTACTTACTTGCTGGTCCCGGGTTCTCCGGTCGTGCTCGCTGGGGGTTACCGGGTTGCTGTGCTTGGGGTCCGCGGTGGTGGTCAGCCTGGGGTGGCCGGTCCCCATCAGTGGGGGGCTTGCGGATCGTGTCGTCGCAGTCACACGGTTCAGTCTTGGTCGTCTGCGATTCTGTATTGGCTGTGTGCGAGCCGGTAGTGACGGTCCGCGATCTGGTGTCGTCGGTGGTTACCGTCGATGATGGCGGTGGCCCGACCGGCCCGTGATCCGACGCAGGTGGCGTCTGAGCAGGGGCAGCTGACACCAGACGATGGGCTGCCGGCACGGGCTGTTGGTGCGCGGCTACCGGAGAGGGGTCTGGGGAGGATGCCTCGGCCGGCGTCTGCCCGGCACGCCCCGTCGGCGCATCGAGGACAGGAACGGTTGCTGGATGCCCATCACTGATCACGGGCGTCACGGGAGCCGGTAACCGACCCGGGTCTAGCCCGACAACCGGTGACTCGGTGGACAACGAGGTCGTGAACATGGTCACCCCGGCCAACACCAGCACCAGCACGACGCTGGCCACCAGAGCAATCACCACCCCCGGCATCCCGAACATCAGTCCGTTGCCTCGACCGACCCACCGCCGCGCGCCCGAGGCATACCCCGACTGCGGCATCGGGGCAGACAACACCTCGCCACCCTGTTCTGGCCCGTCAACGGGCGCGACCGGCGGGACGATGACAGCAGCTGGGTGCGGCGTCGAGCTGGTGACGGGCTGGAAAAGATCCCCGGCTGGACGTGTGCGGAGTGAGGGGTTCGGCCAACTCACACCCTCGCTGATTCCAGGGGACCGCGCAGATCCCTGCCTTGCGGGGCCAAGACCAGCAGGCGACTGGTGCGGATTCACGGCTGCCATAACCTCCTTGCAGGTCCACCGGCACAGTGGGACACCCCCACATGGCTTCCACTACTTACTCTCTGTGCCCGACTGATTACGCTGTTCACACGCAGATCGCTCAGCCAGCCCGTACTGTTACCACCGCCGTGATCAAGGGCCACTGGGCTCTGCTCGGACGCGTAGCCGCACCTACCGAGTCACCGTGTAGTGGTCACACCGACAACGGCCGCCGCGGCCACGTTCCCGTGCACGCCTACTACTTCAAGCGACTGCCCACGGTGGCTGCCGAAGCGACGCGTTGCCACGCCGCCAAGCAGGCTGCGCAAGCTGTACCAGATGGTCACGTGCTCAACGTGCTGAGCCACCGCTGAGACGGTGCTTCGTCCCACATACGGCTTCGCGTCGATCACGGGGTTTGGCAGGGTGGCCGCATGAGCATTCGCTACCCCGCCTCGCTGGGACCCGGCGACCGCGTTGCGGTGACCTCACCCTCCGCTGGAGTGGGTAGGGAGATGCGGCCCCGGCTGGAGTTCTGCATCAGGCACCTGCGCGACTGGGGTTATGAGGTGGTCGTCGGCGACTGCATGGACGGATCCGGTGTCACCAGCGCCCCCGCGCCCGCCCGGGCTGCCGAGCTCACCGCGATGCTCACCGACCCGGCGATCCGCGCCGTTGTGCCGTTCTGGGGTGGGGAGTTGGCCATCGACTTGCTGCCGCTGCTCGATTTCGAGGCGATCAGCGCGGCGGAGCCGACGTGGTTGGTGGGTTATTCCGATCTCACGACGGTGATGGTGCCCTTGACACTGCGTACCGGGATCGCGACCCTGCACGGCAGTGACCTGATGGACACCCCGTGCGCGGTCCCCGAGCCGCTGCTGCCGTGGCTGGCCGCGGCCACCGCGCCCGCCGGGAGCGTGCTGTGGCAGGGTGCCGCGAGGGCTTACCGCAGCGGCCGCCACGACCACTACGCCTTCCACCCGCAGGTGCGGGAGATGACGTTTAATACCCCGGGGCGGTGGAAGCTGCTCGGCTCGCAAGACCGTGCGGCGGCGGGGGTGTGCGCGACGGGACGCATGATCGGCGGCTGTGTAGAGACGATCTCGATGCTGCCCGGTTCGCCCTACGGTGACGTTGCCGACTTCGCCGCGCGACACGCGCCCGAGGGGCTGCTCGTCTATGTCGAGGTCGCCGAGGCTGAGGCCGTCACGGCGGCGCGGATGCTGCACCACCTGCGCCTGGCCGGCTGGTTTGATCATGCCAACGCCGTGCTAGTCGGTCGCTCGGCTGGCCCGCCGTCTGGTCATTTCAGTCAGCACGATGCGCTCGTGCACGCCCTTGTCGATCTATCGGTGCCGGTGCTCTACGACGTCGACCTCGGACACATCCCGCCGCAGCTGGCGATCGTCAACGGCGCGTTAGGCACTGTCGAGCTCACGCCTGAGACCGCCACCCTCGTCCAACACCTCATCTAAGGAGTCACGCCAGGAAGGAGCCTACCCACCTCCTCCAGCTTGCAGACATTCCGACACGGCATGCCGCCACACGGCCGCTTCGCCCTCGGATTGGAACGATGGACCGCACGACTGATCGAGGCTGACAATATCCGGCGAACAACACTGTTCCCCGTGATTTGCACCGCCTCACGCCGTAAGGCTCTCCTGGAGCAAGTCGCGCTCACCGACGACCCGTAAGCCGATCCGTTGGGGGCGACGGTATCTAGCTCGGCTGGTGAGCTGCGTTACCAGCCAATTGATTGAGTGATGTTGGGGTGAGTCAGCGAACTGATGGGCTAGGGCGGTGACGGGCGGTGGATATGCCGGAAGCCCGCCTCTCCCGAGGGGCAAACGGGCTCCCGGTTAAGCGGTGGGATCAGACCGTGCGCACGCCGGTGACCTGCAGGCCCTTGTTGCCCTGGCTGATCTCGAACTGCACGCGCTGCCCCTCGTCGAGGCTGCGGAAGCCGCCAGCGTCGATCCCCGAGTGGTGCACGAAGACGTCGTTGCCGCCGTCGTCCTGGGAGATGAAACCAAAGCCCTTTTCCACGTTGAACCACTTCACAGTTCCCTGTGCCATGCGATGTGCTCCTAAGCAGGTGGAGCCCGCGCCGTGCGGGGTGGCCACAGGGTCTCGGTGGAACACTTCCTCGACCTGCTCGCTGTGGCAAGCCAGCCGCGCTCGCCGACGCCATCGATACTGCAAGCATCACCCAGCCCTTGTGACGCAGACGCCGGGGTCCGGAGCAACGGATAGTAGCCGGACGCATCCGATTAGGAAACCCGTTTGACCCCAGCAAGGCGCGCGCAGACACGACGAGAAGCTCTGACACGGGGATTCAGACGAGTCGATAGCTGCGAAGAGGTCCGACTAGATTTATAGCTATACCAACGGTTACGGACGTGATGAGGGCAGCGGAACGGAGCGCGAAGCTCACCGGCCGGTTTGTTACGGTTCTCCAAGGCACCCAGGGGCTGCCTCTCCACTTTGCTGCATGACGAGGCACTGTTCGCCTTAATGCGGCAGTGTCACACGTGGTCCATTGAGTTTCAGGTGGGTCACGCGGGAACGCCATGATGACAAGGGGGGTCATGGGCAAACGCCTGCTTGCTGTGCTCCGGAGCGGATGCGCCGGTCGTAGTAGGTGCAGATCGGGAACGACGGCGTCGCGATGATCAGCCAAGCCACGGACCTGTTCGATGACTACCAGCGGACCGGTCGCCTCGATCTGCTCAACGCCGCAATCGAGTCGTTTCGCGACTTGGTGGCCACCATCCCAGCCGATCACTCCGATCGCCCCATGTACCTGTTCAGCTTGGGGGTTGCGCTGCGGAGCCGGTTCGAGCGCACCGGCCAGTTGGCCGACTTGGACGAGGCCATTACCGCCGGACGCGACGCGGTCAACACCGCCCCATCCGATCATCCCGACCGCACCGTGTACCTGTCCAACCTCGGTCTGGTGCTACAGACTCGATTCGAGCGCGCCGGCCAGCAGACCGATCAGGATGACGCGGTTGCCGCTGCTGGCGATGCGGTGAACACCACCCCACCTGACCACCCCAAGCGCCACGCGTACTCGTCCAACCTGCGCCTCGCGCTGCCCCAGCTCTCGAGGACCTTCGAAGCGCCGTCGCAGTGGTTGGGGGGTTGGATCGAACGTCTCAGCGAAGACCGCGCTGGCGGCCGGTTGACGGTGCGCTTGGTCTTGCTGGTGTTGACGATCATTGTGCTTAGTACAGCGGGCGGGCTGGTCAGCGCGCTGGTTTTACCCAAAACCTACGGAGCGCGCGCGGAGATCTTCTATCCCATCAGTCGCGGTCAGGGCGGTGACCCTCTTCGGCAGGATCGTCAGCTCAGCACCCAGGTGGTGTTTCTGAAGAGCCGGGCCGTGCTCGGTCCGGTCGCGCAGAAGCAGGGTCGTCAGTTCGAGGACCTCGACGAGGGCGTCAGCGTGAAGGTCCTGGAAAATAGCGAGGTTATCCAGGTCGAGGCGCACGGTTCCACCGTGCTGGTCGCAATGCAGACGCTGCAGGCCGTGGTGGACGGCTACCTGAAGCTTGCCGGTCAGCCCAGCGGAGTGCTCCGCGATCTTGAGACTCAGCTGGCTGACGCACGCCAGAACACCGCCCAGCTCCAAACGCGGGTGCAGCAACTCATCACTGTGGTGTTGGCCGGAACCGCCACCCAGACTTCTCTCAATGAAGCCCGGGCACAGCTAACCGCATCCTTGGACCGGGAAAAGGCGATCCAGGCCCGGATCGACGAAGTCACACTCACCAGCCGGGCGGGATCGGATGCCCAGCTGCTGACACCGCCCTACTCGCTGGCTGACCCGGTGAGTCCGCAGCCGCTGATCACGGCCGGAACCGGTGCACTGGTCGGCTTGCTCGTGGTCGGCGGGGTAGGGGTGGTGTGTGCCCGGCGCCGGACCAGGCTGTGAGGCTCGGTGGCCGCCGCAACGGTGACGGCGCAGAGTTGTGGCGCCACCGCCACGCCCGCGTTGAGAGCTGCTTTGCGCCAGAGGGAACGTGATTGATCATGCGTTGGTTGCCCGCTTATGTCGTTGCGTGCCACCAACCTCGGTCACGTGTCTGCCCATATCCACCCAGGCGGATTCGTCGGAATTCCGTTGAACACTGGCTGACGATCATGGGGCGTGAGCTCCAGTTTGGAAGACTGCGCCCGCGCGCGGTCAGGGGCCTCGACCTCTGGTCGGTGGGTCATGGTGGCGCGTTTTGACCGTGGTCGACTGGGCGTAGGTCTGCGCGGTCGTAAGCGTCGCGGCGTCGGCGTGCGCGACGAAGTGCACTCGCCGCACCAGCGTGTGCCCAAGGTTGGTGGGTCTGGTGTGCCGATCGGCCAGAAAACCTCCGTAGTCGGTCATGGCCCGACCCCTGCTGGCGCAGCTGCCGCAGCCGGGCTGACCGTGAGCATGTACATCACTGCCCGCGAGCCCCGGTACGGCGCCGAATAACTGTCGGTAACAGCAAACGGACCGAACCCGATACAACAGATAGGGCCGTTTGCTGTGATTGGTGGGTTCGACGGCTAGATCAAGCGGTCCGAGACACGTGGCGCATGCGCTGCCGCGGTAGGTGGTGCTCGACGGCCACGGTTCACCAACAACACATACTTAGGGGGACACCATGCGACGAGTCATCATTCGTTCTCTGGCGACCACTGCCGTGCTCGGCGGGATAATTCTCACTGGTGCCGGCGTGGCCGCTGCTGATGCCGAACGTCCGACAGGTGGCGACAACTCCTCATCAGGAGAACCAACCTGCGGGGCCGGCGATCTTGATTTTGAGCATGGCTGCTTCCTCGGTTGGGGCCGATTCTTCAAGTAGGCAGGGTCTGACCTGTGTCGACGCTGACTGGTGTCTGTCGTTGAGGCACCCAGTTGCCGCTAGGGCAGGCACGACAAACGGCTGCCCTAGCGGTTGCTGGGCGATGGTCGCACGGCCAGATCGAGGTGTGTTGACCGGCCACGCCGGGGATGCGTTCCGGCTACTCCTGGACCCAGCCGGGCGTAGAGCCGACGTGCCTCGACACGATCGCAGGGGTTCCCGATGCAACGTGGACAAATGCCGTGCCTCGGCGCCGATGACGCACTACGACGCTCGCTGCTGGCCGCTAGCCTCGGTGGCCCATCGACGCCACCAGCTCCAGGGTGATCTCGTCGAGGGAATCCACGACGACGTCGGCGAGCGCAAGCGCATCCTCGGATGGCGGAAAAGCCGCATTGGGTACGGCGAGCACTCCCAGTCCGGCTGCCGCGGCCGACCGCAGCCCATTGCTTGAGTCCTCGATCGCTATCGCCAGTACAGGGTCCACGCCGAGCCGCTGCACCACGGTTTGATACACCACAGGCGAGGGCTTTCCAGCCTCCACCTCCTCCGTGGAGACGTTGACCTGAAAGCGCTGTGCTAATCCAGCCGACTCCAGGACGGTGTTGATCAGCCGCCGCGGTGAGGACGACGCGAGCCCGAGGGGCCAGCGGCGCCCCAGCCGCTCGACCACCTCGACCGCACCTGGGAGCAGAGGTAGCCGTGCGTCGTACTGAGCGGCCATCCGGTCCAGGACGGTGGCCGCCACCTGATCCGCCTCGGTGGGTACGCCCACCGTGTCAGTCAGATACGCCGACCACTCCGCCGTGCTCATGCCCTGCATCGCTCTGGTCGCCTCCGTGGGCCAGGGCCGACCGGCTTCGGCGGCAATACCACGGCGAACGGCGTCCCACAATTCCTCCGAATCCACCAGCACCCCGTCGAGGTCGAAAACCACCGCGCGCACGTCCCCAGCCATCATCCCTCCGCGAGTTGCCCCCGACGGTTCCGTATCGATTCTCACCGAACGACTCCCAATCGGCTTGCTTGACGGCGCTGGCGAGCGTGCTGGGCGAACGGTGCGGGCTAACCAAGTCGCGTTAGTCCCCGTGGTACACGGCCTCTACGTTGTGGCCGTCGAGGTCACGCAGGAACACGCCGTAGTAGCCCGGGTGGTACTCGGGCCACTCCCGCGGGGCGTGCAGAATCTCCGCGTCCGCCGTCACAGCGGCGTCGTGGACCGCGTCGACGGCATCGCGGTCGGTAGCGCAGAAGGCCAGGTGCAGTACCCGGGTCTCGGCGCCGATGGCGGGACTGAGCCAGAAATCGGGGATGCCGTCGGGGCCGGACAGGCCGACGACGAAGGCATCGCCGAGCGGGAAGCGCATCATCTCGCGCATCCCGATCGGAGCGAAGGTGCGTAGGTAGAAAGCGAGCGACGCCTCGACGTCGGCCACCTGAACACCGATGTGATCAATCATGGCTGAAGGTTAGCGACGGCATACGACGCTGACGCGAACGAGCGACCCTTCGATCTTCGAAGAGCGCCGCGCGTCTCGGCCTGGACTACCCGCTGCTTCCGCTCGCGGTCACCTTCGCGCCGCACGCTGACGCGCAGGCGGTGCCGGGGCCCCCGATCACCGATCCGGAGTACGGCAACGTGCACGGTGTGCCGCGACAGACCTGCCGGCTCTGCGCCAGTGTGACGTTGGCTGTGCTCTTAAGTGCGTCTTCTCTGTGATGGCCGAGTGGCCGGACCTATGTTTACCCTTCGCCACCTAGGGTAACCAGCGGTGCAGCCCATCAGCTGGTCCGCCAGTAAGGAGAAATCGTATACAGGAGAAGATATGGTGCCGCCGTCGGACCTGCCGTGATAAATGAACCTGATACTCCTAAGGATTGCAAGGCGGCTAAGGGCTGCAAGCCGGCGTGAAGTAATTCGGTCGGCGGGGCCATGGACTTCGATGACTACCGATGAGCTCTTTCGGGGCCGTAACCGATGGTTACGGGCATGCTCACCGCGAACGCGGTTCCCGACCCCAACCAGCGGAGGTGCACCGTGAGCCAGGACCAGTTCACCCAGCAGGATCCCACGGAACAGCATGCAGCGCCGGGCAGCGGTGATCGGACGGTGGAGTATCCGGGCCGCACCGGCGATATGGACGTGCAGCCCGACCACGGTGAGCACAGTTATCGAGGCACCGGGCGTTTGGAGGGCAAGAAGGCCGTCATCACCGGCGGTGACTCGGGCATCGGTCGTGCAGTGGCGATTGCGTTCGCCCGGGAGGGCGCGGAGGTACTGATCACCTGCCTGGAGTCAGAGCAGGACGACGCGCGGGAGACTGCCCGCTGGGTCTTTGACGCCGGCCGTCGTGCCATCACGGTGTCTGGTGACCTCAGTGACGAACAGCACTGCCACGAGGTGGTCGACCGCGCCGTGCAGGAGTTCGGGCAGATCGACGTCCTGGTCAGCAACGCGGCTTACCAGATGTCGCAGGAAAGCGGGCTCGATGGCATCACCATCGAGCAGTTCGACCGGGTCATGAAAACTAACGTTTACGCGCTGTTCTGGTTGTGTAAGGCGGCCGTGCCGCACATGCCCCCCGGTTCCACCATCATCACCAGTTCTTCGGTCCAGGCGTTTCAGCCCTCCACGCACCTGATGGACTACGCGGCCTCCAAGGCAGCGATCGTGAACTTCACTAAGGCGCTCGGCCACGACCTTGTAGAGCGGGGTATCCGCGCTAACTCGGTCGCCCCCGGTCCCGTGTGGACTCCGCTGATCCCCGCCACCATGTCCGAGGACAAGCTGGAGTCGTTCGGTGCACAGGCGCCCATGGGTCGGGCGGCGCAGCCGGCCGAGCTCGCGCCGTTTTATGTGTTCCTTGCCTCCCAGGAATCGAGCTACATGACCTCGGAGGTCCTCGGAGTGACCGGCGGGTCACCGATCACGTGAGGGCCGACCGGACCGGTGAACGGTGCCTGGTTGGCTCCAGCACCTGCCGCCAGCGGACGACCTGGCTGGTGCTGCGCGGCCGGCCTTCAAACTCGGTCGGCGTGCGTGAATCAAAGGAGGGGCGGCGCCGACGTCCAGGAGCCCGGGCGCCGACGCCGACCACTGCTGCAGCCGCACTTGTGGGCTCAATCTCGTCGTGGCGGTAGGCAGCGACAAGGATCAGGGGGATCGGGCGGGCCGAGCGACAGACGAAGCGAAGCAGCTCAAGCGACGAGGAGTCCGCCCACTGAAGATCATCGAGAAAGATGGCCAGTGGCCGACACCGAGCGGCCAGCTCCAAAAGGGACAACGCAGCGTCAAACAGCTGGAACCCACCCTGGTCGAGACTGCCGCTGACCTCCAGCGGCTGGGCGTCCAAGTCCAACTCTGGCACGATCCGGGCGAGCTCGCTGCGTCCCCCTGCTGCGAACTCGGTGACCACAGCGTCAGGAAGCTCCCGCAGGACAGATCGGATCACCTGGATCCACGGCCAAAAGCCCGGTGCCCCCTCCGAGTCCCAAGACGTCCCCCACGCGACGCTCGCGCCACGCTCGGACGCACTCTCGGCCAGACAACCGGCCAGAGATGTCTTGCCAATCCCCGCCTCCCCGGTCAACAGGACAAGCTGGAGCCGTCCCGCCAAAGCCCGCTCCAGCACGGCGGTGAGCCGATCCAACACCTGCCCTCGCCCCACAAACCCCGACGGCGGGGTCGCAGCGTCCTCCGGGGGCACAGCTCATTGTGGCTCGCCTCGGCGACAAGGGGAGGGTGAGCGAGGTGCGTACCGCAGACCGGCAGCGACCAGCGACGACGCCAGGCCGACACAGTCTCCTCCGGGCAGCCCCGGCCAGCATTGCATCGGATCCCCGACATGGAGACTTATCGGGGTAATTCGACCGGCAATAGCCCCGATATGTCTCCATGTCGGGGATCTGCTGTGGTTGCGCCAATGGCCAGGCGGTTGCCATCCCTCAACTGGCACGTCGTCCGCAGGCGGCGACGGTGGCCATGCTCGGAGCCAGCGGCCCGGCTAACGAGGCCTTCCTGTGGGCTGTCGAGCAGAACGCACGCCGTCAGCGTCGCCGCCGAGCCTGCTGAGCTCCAGATGTACCGGCTCGGCAACGTGCTAGTGGCGGCCTGCACCTTCGACGCCGCTGCCCGGCTCGGCATTCCGGCCGGGGCGAGCGTGGTGTCGCGGATCCGGGCGTGGTCGCGGTGGCCGTCCCTCGGACCAAACGTGGTTCGAACCCAAATCTCATGATGCTGGATGAGGCAGTCGCGCTCACCGTGGCGGTGCGTGCGGTGGCCGGTCCGCTGTCCCGTCCGGTGCCACGTAGCAGCCGGCTCGGCGGCACGGTTCACACCGGCAACCTATTTCCCAGCCGCGCCTCGTGCCGTGAGGGGCGTTGTCGACCCGTCTTGGCTCATTCACTCGTGCCACTGTCCTCGCCCATAAGTGTCCGCGCCACCTCCATAGGAGAGGAAGGACCGCCTAGGCAATGGATCAGAGCCGCGCGCTGCCGCAAGATCCACCGGAGGTAACCCTTGAGGAGCCCGCAACGATGGTCTGTACAACGGAGAACGGGGACTTGCTATGACCGCAGCGACGCCACGGCCCCCACCTCCGCCCCACAGTGCCCAGCCCTATCACCGTTCGCCGCCGCAGCGAAAACGAACGTGGCCATGGATCGTCCTCGGTGGTGTTGTGCTGCTGCTCTTCATCATCGGCATAGCCGGCGGCAACGAGGAGAACTCCCCACCAACCACCACAACGACCACACCGGAGACTCAAACACTGGCCGTCCCAGCTCCAGTCATTGTGCCCGGCGATCTAGTCGGGGAAAGTGCGCAGCTTGCCGATGACGAACTTCGCAAGCTTGGCATCATCAATATCAGTTATGCCTCTCAGGACGCCGGTAGCACGTTTGCGCCGCCGCTGGAGAACTGGACCGTGACCAGGGTGGTACCTGAATCTGGCACAGCGGTGTCGATCACTGACACGGTCGTGATCACTGTAAGGAAGAAGGACGATTCGGTGGCACCAGTGGCGCCGCCAGCGAAACCGGTACCGGAACCAGAACCGGTACCGGAACCGGAACCAGAACCGGAACGCCCTGCCGTACCAGTGCCGCCCCCGGCTGAAAGCTCTCCGGATGCCTCGACTGGTGGCTCTCCCTATTACTCCAACTGTGCGGCCGCTCGTGCCGCCGGAGCTGCGCCGCTGTACAGCGGCAACCCTGGTTATCGCTCTGGGCTTGACCGCGACGGTGACGGTGTCGCGTGCGAATGAACTTTTACTGAAAGAGTGCCGAACGGCGGGACACGCGGTCAGATGGCGCTGACGAGATCGAGACGATGCTGGCCCGCCGGCAATTAACTCGGGTCAGCGGCGCGCGCGCCGGTCGCCGTGCCCGGCCGGCACCATAGTCAGGCCTTGCGGCTCAGGCCCACGTAAACGTCCTGTGGGCCGGTGTCGTCACAGCCCGGTTCGCGAGCAGTCGTATGACCGGAAGTACATCGGCTCTCGGCTGTTTTTCATCGCCTCGACTACGGTCTCAAACACCATGATCACCGGTTGTGTGCGTTGCGCGACAGAAATTGTAGCCCCACGCACACAAGCGGTGATCATGTCCTACAGGCGATGGCTCACTCTGCACATGCGCCGCAGCTTCGCAGAGGTTCGACTCGATCTCGTGGCAGCGGGGAACCAGCCTGGTGCTGGATCCGACCAGCACAGCGTGACCCTCCAGCTCAACAATGACCCGGCTTCCGAGCCGCCGGCGCCTGCGGTTGCTACCCATCGCCGCGGCGCGCTACGGCCGCTGCTGTGGCGGCTGCACTTCCTCGGCGGGTTCCTCGCCGCCCCGGTTGTGCTGTCGCTGGCGGTCACCGGGATCTTGTTCGCCTGGAACCCTCAGATCCAGACCGCGCTGCACCGCGACGCGCTCACGGCGACGGCATCGGGACTCGCCCGGCCGCTCAGTGAGCTGGTGGCCGTGGCCCGCGAGACCCATCCCGGATGGACGGTGGCCACCGTCGTGCCTGCTGTGGACGGCGCCGAGCAGACCACCGCGGTCACTCTGAGCCCGCCGGGGGCATCCGGCGCAGAGTTCGGCCCCGCGCCCGGTTCGGTGACCGCTTACGTCGACCCAGCCTCGGCCCGAGTGACCGGGGAAATCACCGAGGAGCGGCGACCGGGTGAGTGGCTGCGGTCGCTGCACTCCAGCTGGCGACTCGGCCCGATTGCGGAACCGATCACCGAGCTCGCGGCGAGCTGGGTGCTCGTCTCATTGCTGACCGGGGTGTACCTGTGGTGGCCCCGGACCCGCCGCGCCCTGCAGCGCGCTCTGCGGCCGCGGCTGCACGGCCCCGGGCGTGGTCGGTGGCGCTGGGTGCATTCCAGCATCGGGATGGTGTTGCTGGTGCCGCTGCTGGTGCTGATCGGGTCGGGGTTGAGCTGGACCACCTACGCGGGCGCGTGGATCGATCTAGCCCGGGCGCAGCTCGACTCTGCCACGCCTGCCGTTGCCACCAGCACGGACTCCTCCGGTGGCGCTCTGGTCCACGAGCATCACTCCGGGCACGGCGCCGACGGTGGGGCCGCAGTCGACGTCACCGCGGGCATTGACCGGGTGGCCGCCGCGGCGATCCGAGCCGGGCTGGCCGGACCTGTCGCCATCACGCCGGCTTCGACGGATGGAGAGGCGTGGACCGTCGCGCGCCAAGACAGCCGCTGGCCGGTCGAGCTCAACACAGTGGCCGTTGACCCGTCCACCGGCGCGATCGTCGACCGGGTGAGCTGGGTGGACTACCCGCTACTGGCCAAGGCCACCACCCTGGGTATCGCATTCCACGAGGCGGAACTGTTCGGGCTCGCCAATCAGATCGGGTTGACTGCGCTGACCACCGGTTTGATCGTGCTCATCATGGCCGGCTACCGCATGTGGTGGTTGCGCCGACCCGCCGGTGGCCTGGGTGCGCCGCCGCGACTGGGACCGCTGCTGCGCCGCGCGCCGATCACCGTGCTGATCGCGTTTGGGCTGTTGCTGATTCTCTTGCCTACGCTCGGCGCGGCGTTCCTGCTATTCCTCGTTCTGGAGCACATCGCGCGAGGTGTCCGCGACCGGAGAGCAGCACGCCATGAGGTGTGACGATCGGTAGGTGGTCGACCGCCACCTCAGCGCACATGGCGGCCGGCTGAGAAGATGCAGTCGTGAGCAATACCCAGATCATCATCGTGCTGGCGGTAGCCGCGTCCGTGTTGGTCATATTCGGCTGCTTGATCTTGGTCGTGGTGATCCGGCTTCGTCGCCTGGTGAACTCACAGCTGAAGACACTCGACGACCTGCTGAGCGCTCGACGCGCTGATCAAGGTCCCGACACGCGCCGCGAGCCCTCGGAGTGACAACTCCATGTCGTGCCGAACGGTCAGCGACGGATGGCTGAGGTTACGGTTTACCACCAGGGACCGGCGGAGGGTGAGACGTGGAAGCCAGACGTAGGCCAGAGGAGCTCACGGAGCAGCAACGCCAGCGGCTTCACCAAGCCCATCAACGCTTGCGCAATGCCTCGCACGCTCTTGAAGCATTAACCGTGGTCGAGCCGGTTCGAGGCCGCTGGGTTGCTACCCCTGCACCGGCCGAGGCCCTCGATGCGGCGCAGAATGATCTCCATGACGCGTGGCAAGAGTTCTGTCGAGCTCAGCAGGAGCTGCTGTGTTGCGATCCTCCCGCTGGTGCTCTCGGTGCGCCGTCCGGGGGCCTGTAGCGCGAGCAGGCACCCCCGGTCACGAGTTGGCGTCGGCGTCACTTCTGCTGCGCTGTGAGTCCTGAGCGGTTACGCTTTGCTCATGATCGAAGAGAGCAGTGAGCAATCTTCCCAGACGAATGAGCCGGCGAGCACGGGCTCGGCTGACGACATGGCGGCAGCGCTGGCGGACATGAAAGGCTCGTCACCGTCGATGAGCTCCGCGATCGACGCCGCCGGGATCACGCCCGACAAGCTGGCGGAATCACATGACCGAGCCACGGAAAATGATCATGACCCTGCACAGGCGACCACCGAAGAGGGAAGCCAGGGCTAGACATCCCCAGCTGCCTCGCCCGTCCCCACGCGCGGCGAGGCGCTGGTCCTTGGACGTCGCACCGGCGCACCGTTGGTTCGCCTCAGCGTTGAGGATTCACTCTCTTGTGTAAGTTCTAGCCTAAACTTACCCTCTTTCAGGTGAGCCTACCCTTAACTAGCGTAACCACCGCGTGACTTGCTATTTGCGTCTGCATGAGATCGCGGTGGCGGTGCATGCCGACGCAGACACCACAGATTGGGACGAGTGTCTCCAGATCTGGCGGGCCGCTGACGGCGTCGCAGGCCGTGACCTCGCGCTCGACGCGATGCCGGTCACTGCGATCGACCTCGATGACCTGCCGACAGCCGAGCTGACGCCCTTTGCCGGGCTGATCCTGGCCGGACGCAGTGATCAGGGCCTGCTGGCTGCGATGCACGACACGCTGCGCGGCTTCCTCGACAAGGGACGCGTGGTGGTGTTCAGCGGGCAGCTGACCCACGACTGGTTGCCCGGCGCGACGGCCTTCGAGCCCGGCCCGGCGGTAGACGTCGAATCGGGACCGCCCCAGCTGGGTGAGCATCCGATCTTCAACAGCGTGTCGCCCCACGACCTCGGCACGAATTTTATCTACTCGAACGGCCGGCACCGCCCCCCGGCCGGTGCCGACGTGATCGCGCAGCGCGCGGATGGCATGCCCGGGGCGTACGTGGATCGGACCTCGACCGGGGGCACCGTGCTGCTGCACGGCGGTACCAACCTGCTGGCCAACGCCACCACCGACAGCTCAGCCGCGCGGATCGCGCCGCAGCTCATCGAGTGGGTACGCCAGGAGGCCCGCCGATGACCGGCTGCGACAGGCAAGTGGTCGCGCTGCACAGCGGCTCGGCAGCCGAGACTCGAACCTTCGCCGCGTACCGTCAGCGCCTTGCCGATGTGGTCGACACTCGGCACGGCCCGGCGCTGCCCGACGCTGATGTGGTGTGGGTGCCGGAAGGCACCCCGCGGCGCCGGCTCGCCGCGCTGACGCCGGCCTTGGAGGCGGTGCTTGACCGCGGCGGCGTGGTGTTGCTGTTCGGCGATCATCAGGCCAGCTGGCCGGCGCACGCCCGGTGGACTTTCCGGCCCGCTGGAGGCGCCGGGCAGACCACGATCGGCGCGGCCTGGCGGGACACCGAGGTCGGGGCCGCTGCCGCAGCGCTGCACCACCACGGTGTGCTGACGCCACCCACCGGTGCCGAGATTCTGCTCGCGGCGCCTGATGGCGCCGCAGTCGCCTACCTGGACCGGACCAGCACGGCCGGCACCATGTTGATCTCGACCATCGACCCGTTGGCCCACTTCGGCCATACCGGGGCGCCCAACGCTGCCGAGTTTCTCGATGAGCTACTCCTCTGGGTGACGACGGCCCTTCCTCGTCGAAGGGACGGATCATGAAGCGCGGTCGCGTATTGCTTGCCCTGCTCGCCGCGTCAGTGCTGGTAGCGACCGGGTGCGGCGGCTCGGGGAACGGCACGCCGGATGCGCCGGCCCAAGCCGACCGGCTGCGGATCGCGGTACCGCGGGACACCGGACCGCTCAACATCTTCGCCGGCTCGCCGGAGCCGCTGACCGAGCTGGTCTACGACAAGCTCGTCGCACCCTCGCCGTATGTCGACGAGCCACAGCCCTGGCTGGCCACCGCAGTCCGCCAGGTCGATCCGTCCACCTGGGAGGTGGATCTGCGCCAGGGAGTGAGCTGGCACGACGGGCGGCCGTTCACCGTCGACGACGTGGTCTTCACCTTCGAGTACATGACGCTGGCCCCCACCGGCCGCTGGACCCACCACGTCACGACTATCCCGAATATCAGCGCGGTCACCGCCGTCGACCCGGACACGGTCCGTTTCACCTGCGGATTCGCCTGCCCGGAGCTGGGAACCGTGACACTGGCCGACCTGCCGATCATCCCGAAGCACGTGTGGTCAGCCGTGCCACCGGACACGGCCAAGGCGGTCAAGACCCTGCCGGTGGGCACCGGGCCATACCGCTTGGTCGACTACAACCCGACCTCCGGTTACCGCTTCGAAGCTAACCCGACGTACTTCGCCGGTGCCCCGCGGGTCCGTGAGCTGGTCATGCCGGTGATCGATGATCCCTCGGCGACCTTCACCGCGCTGCGGTCCGGTGAGATCGACGTGGCCGCCCGGCCACTGTCCCCGGAGCTGATCGACCAGTTCAGCGGCTCAAATCAGGTCGGCGTCGTCAAGACCGCGCCCCTGCAGTTCCCCGAGCTGCGGATGAACTTCGAGCACGCCCCGTTCGACCAGCCGGCGTTTCGGCGGGCGATCAGCCGTGCGCTGGACCGGGACCAGATGCTGCAGACGGTCTTCCTCGGCCAAGGCCGGCCGGCGGTCAAGGGTTACCCGCACCCGGACGCACCGTTCGCCAATCCTTCGCTGTCCACTCCCTACGCTCCGGATGAGGCCCGCCAGCTGCTCGATCAAGCCGGTTTCGTCGACCGGGACGGCGACGGTATCCGCGAGGGCCCGAACGGTCCGCTGCGCTACCAGTTGTTCGTCACCGCCAGCCTGCCCGTCGACGTCCGCGCGGCCGAGCTGGTCGCCGAGGATCTGCGCGAGGTCGGAATCGAGGCGCAGGTCAGCGGCACCGACGCCGCCACGGTGACGAATCTGTTCACCACCCGCGACTTCGACCTGGCGATCAGCACGATCACCGCGCATGGCGTCGCCGACCCCGACCAGTTCGTGATGTCACACCTGTCGGGGTACCTGTGGCGGGCGCCGAAGATTCCCTACCCGGAATTCGACGCCTTGTACAGCAAGTGGCAGGCGGCCACCACCAACGCCGATCGCAACGCGGTGCTGCAGGACATGCAGGCGCTGTTCAACCGGCAGCCGACGTCGATCCCGCTGTACTACCCCGACGAATACTGGGCCTTCCGGGCCGGCAGCTACGGCGGATGGGTGGAGTCCCCGGGCTACGGCATCGTGCACAAGTGGTCGCTGCTGCCGCCTGATGTCGCCCGCACCGCCAACGCCGTCGTCACGCAGCGGTAATGGTCCGATTGCGGCGGTTACTGCCACGCCTGGGGCAATACGCGCTGGTGCTGTGGGTCGCCGCGACGATCAACTCCGCGCTGCCGTACCTGGCGCCGGGCGACCCCGTCGACTATCTCTACACCGGCCCGATCCAGGGACTCACGGAAGAGCAGCTGTTCCAGATCCGGACCGGCTACGGGCTGGACCGTTCGATCCTCGAGCAGTACACCGGGTTCTGGACCGGGCTGGCGCGCGGCGACCTCGGGATCTCGGTTGCGCACAACCGCCCGGTGGTCGACCTGCTGCTTGAACGCCTGCCGTGGACGCTGGCGCTAATCGGGTTCGGGATCTTCGGCGCCACGGTGATCGGCACCATGCTCGGTGCGCTCGCGGCCTGGTGGCGCGGCCGTCGGCGGGACGTCATTCTGGTCGCCGGCGTGCTGGCAGTTGACTCGATGCCGAGTTTTTGGATCGGCATGATGCTGATCGCGGTCTTCGCAGTACAGCTCGGCTGGTTCCCCTCCTTCGGCGCCACCGAAATCACGGCGGGCGGAACGGCGGCGATCGGTGAGATGCTGCGCCGGCTGGTGCTGCCGGTGGCCACGATCACGCTGGCCATCTTCGGTTCGATCTTTCTGCTCGCCCGGGCGGCGATGATCTCCGTGCTCGACGAGCCGTTCGTCCGGCTGGCCCGGGCCAAAGGGGTGTCCGAGCGTCGGATCGCGCTGCGCCATGCGCTTCGCAACGCGCTGCTGCCGGTCTTCACCAACGTGACGGTGATGGCGGGTGCGCTGCTCTCCAGTCTGGTCGTGGTCGAGACCGTGTTCGCCTATCCGGGGCTGGGTCGGCTGGTCTATGAGGCAGTGACCGCTCGGGACTACCCGTTGCTGCAAGGCGCGTTCTTGCTGATCACAGTCGGTGTCATCGTGTTGAACCTGCTCGCCGATCTGACCTATCCCCTGCTGGATCCGCGGGTACGCCGTCCCGCGGAGGCGGCATTATGACCGCCGACGCACTTGGTCCCTTGGAGGCGGCATTATGACCGCCGACGCACTTGGTCCCGCGGAGGCGGCATTATGACCGCCGCTCGGGTTGGCGGGTGCCTGCTCGCGCTGCTGGGGACCACCGCGCTCGCCGCGCCGCTGCTCGCTCCCTACGATCCGAGCGCGCGGACCGGCACACCGTTCGCCCGTCCCTCAGCTGCGCACCTGCTCGGTACCAACGACGTGGGCCACGACCTGCTCTCCGAGCTGATCTACGGCGCGCGCATCTCGTTGCTGATCGGAGTCGTGGCCGCACTGGCGGCAACGCTGGTCGGCCTGACCGTCGGGGTGGCGGCCGGGTACGCCCGCGGTTGGCTGGATACCGCGCTGATGCGCCT
Organism: Actinomycetota bacterium; assembly: GCA_030862525.1. Classification (GTDB taxonomy): domain Bacteria; phylum Actinomycetota; class Actinomycetes; order Mycobacteriales; family Pseudonocardiaceae. Next base: position 35,429 of record JALZDN010000079.1, read on the forward strand.
GGTCGACGTGGTGCTCGCGCTCCCGATACTGCCACTGGCGCTGGTGATCGGGGTGTTCCTCGGTCCGGGGCTGGACAACCAGATTCTGGTCATCTCGGCGGTGATCTGGGCCCCGGTGGCCCGCGAGCTGCGCGCCCAGGTGCTGTCGTTGCGCGAACGCGACCACATCCAGGCGCTGCGGGCAATGGGCGGCGGGGCGGGTTACGTGCTGGTGCGCCACATCGTTCCAGCGGTCACACCCCTGGTCGTGCCTCAGTTCGTGCTCGCGACCAAGACCGCGATCCTGCTTGAGTCGTCGCTGGCGTTCCTCGGTCTGGGCGACGTGACGGCCAAGAGTTGGGGCACGATGCTGTCGCTGGCGCACTCCCGCAGTGCCTTTTTGACGGACGCGTGGTTGTGGTGGGTGATCCCGCCGGGGGTGGCGATCGCCACCACGGTGCTGGCCTTCGCCTTGTTGGGTTACGCCTTCGAGGAGCGGGCCAGGCCATCGTTGCGCGACCGGTTACCGCGCCGCCGGCTGAGCCGGCAATCAGACCGCCGCCGACCTGCCGTTGCGTCCTCGGCGACGGCGGTACCGATGACAGCGGGGAACCCACTGACGATCGTTGACCTCACCGTCAGCTACGGCTGCGACGAGGATCGGGTGCTGGCGGTGAATCGGGTGAGCCTGTCGGTGGCGGCCGGGGAGGTCCTGGGGCTGGTCGGTGAGTCCGGTAGCGGCAAGTCGACGGTCGCCGCTGCCGCATGCGGATTGCTCCCGGCCGCGGCGGTGATGGAGGGCGGTCAGGTGATCGTCTGCGGGCATGACGTGGCGACCCTGCGCCCCCATGAGCTCCGCTCCTTACGCGGTGACCGGGTGGCGCTGATCCCCCAGGAGGCGATGAGCGCGCTCAACCCGGTGCTCACGGTCGGGGACCAGATCGCCGAAGCCGTCACCGCCCACCGTCCGGTCCGCGCTGCTGCGGCCCGGGCCAGGGCGCAAGAGCTACTCGACCTGGTCGGGCTCGACCCGGGGTGCAGCCGCGACTATCCGCACCAGCTCTCCGGTGGTATGCGCCAACGGGTCGTGATCGCCATCGCGCTCGCCAACGACCCGGACGTGGTGATCGCTGACGAGCCGACCAGTGGCCTGGATGTGCTTGTGCAGGCCGACGTGCTCGACCTGCTCGACGACCTGCGTCGGCGATTGGATCTCGCGCTGCTGGTCGTCTCCCATGACCTGCCGGTGATCGAACGCATCGCCGACCGTATCGCCGTGATGCGCGCAGGCCAGCTGGTCGAAGTGGGCCCGCGGGAGGAGGTCGTCGCCGCGCCCCAGCACCCCTACACCCGGCATCTGTTGGCAGCCGCGCCCCGGCTGCGGCTGCCGTCATGTGTCACAGAGTCAGGTGTCCCAGAGGCGAAGACGAGGATCCCGTGACGCCGTTGCTGCAGGTCGAGAACCTGACCGTCAGCTTCCGGCAACGCGGTGGCGCGCAGCGACTCATGGCGTGTCAGGAGGTGGCCTTCGACGTCGATGCCGGTGAGACGGTTGGTTTGGTCGGCGGCTCGGGCGCGGGGAAATCGACCATCGCGCGTGCCGTGGTCGGCTTGGTGCGCCCGGACCGTGGTCGGATCATCTTCGACGGCACCGACCTGCGGGCGTCCCCGCGCGGGATCGGGGGTCAGGTGCATCTGGTGTTCCAGGACCCGTACAGCTCGCTGCCGCCCTCCCGGACAGTCGGGTCCATCGTCGCCGAACCGCTGGTGATCCACCGGCTGGCCGACGGTGACCGGCGGCGGGGGATCGTCGTGGAGGCGCTGACCGCCGTGCACCTGATGCCGGTGCAGCGCTACCTGCTGCGCTATCCACACCAGCTCTCCGGCGGCGAGCGACAGCGGGTCGCGTTCGCCCGCGCGCTGGTGACCCAACCGCGGCTGATTCTCGCCGACGAGCCGACCCAGATGCTCGACGTGTCGCTACGCGCGGAGATCACCGACCTGCTCGACGAATTACGCGCGGTGCGGGGGGTCGCAGTGCTGCACATCACCCACGACCTTGCGCTCGCCCAGCGCTCGTGCGACCGGCTGGTTGTGCTGCAAGCTGGTCAGGTGGTGGAGCAAGGACCGACCGACATGCTGCTGTCTCGACCCGAGCACCCGTACACCGCCGCGCTGGTCGAGGCCGCGCAGGCGCTGTCCGCCCCGAGGAGATAGCGAATGGACCCGACGCCGGAGGTGGCGAAATGGAGCCCGACGCCGGAATGACTATTGCCGTGCTCGACATGGACATCCGCAACCCTGAGAGCAGCGAGTGGTCCGACCGAGTGGAAAGGCTCGACTGCTACGCGCTCGGCTCGACCGACTTGGCCGGCTACCAGGCGCTGATCATCATGCCGAGTGTTGATCAGGAGTACCTCGGCAGAACGCGCCACGTGATCAGGAGCTACCTCGACGGCGGCGGGGTGGTGGTCTTCGGCGGCCACCTGCGCGGGAACTGGCTGCCCGGGGCATCGGCGTTCGTCCCGCTGGCGCACCGGTCGCTGGCCGGGTACCGCGTCGCGGAGGTCGCCGACCATCCGATCTTCCGAGGCAAACAGCCCGACGAGTTGACCTTCCGGCGCGGCGTCGCCGGTTTCTTCGCCCGCGGGCACCATCCGATCCCGGCCGGTGCGGAGGTGCTCACCCGGCTGTCCGGTGGCGAGCCGGCGACCTATCTGGACCGGGTGTCGACCGCGGGCACCATCGTCGTCCAGGCCACCAGCGACCTGCTGGGCTACTGCGGCGAGGCACTTCTCGATTGGGTCGTCGCCGAGTCGGCCCAGCGCCGGTCAGCGGCCGCTGGCCGGACTCGGGGGCTCGCCGCGGTCTACGGTGGTTCGGCCCAGCACCACCGCGCACTCACCGAGCCGAAGTACGCCCAGCACCTCAGCGGTGGACTGATCTACCTTCCCGAGCTGGCCGACACCGACCTGACCGGGTACCGCGGGTTGCTCATACCCGAGCGCATGCATCGCGGTCTGCTCACCTGCGCCGCCGACCGGATCACCGAGCTGCTCGAAGCCGGCGGGACGGTGATCGCATTCAGCGGTGGCGAGCCGATCCCGGAATTCCTGCCCAGCGTGCGCTGGCAGCACCGGCCGACCAACTACTGGTGGTGGCTGGAACCTGGCGCTGACCTTGGTGTTCGCCTTGCGGCACCTGAGCACCCGCTGTTCCAGCGACTCACCGCGCGCGACTGCACCTGGCACTATCACGGGGTGCTGCAACCGCCAGATGGCGCGCAAGTACTGGTGGGGTTGACCACTGGCGAAGCACTCCTCTACGTCGACCAGGTGTCCACTGCCGGCACGATCGTGGTGTCCACCCTGGACCCGATCAGCCACTACGGCGGCTACTTCATGCCGGCCACGGAGCGATTCCTTGACGGTTTCCTCCCGTTCGTCGAGGCATGCCCACATTTTTCCTGAGCCACCACCGCGCACCGGGGTGCTACCAGGCAGCACCGACGGCCCACATGATCACCATAAGAACGCCGGTAACCAGCGTCGCACCCATGATGAGCAGGGCGCACGCAACAGCCCCGCCCCTGGGGTCGTCCACACAGTCCAGCTCCGGCAGGGCTGTCTCCGGCTCGCGCATATTTCTCCTCGTCGGTTTCCCGCTGCCAACGTGGTGGAGAAACTAGCCCTCCGCACGAAGCGTAGTCGCTCGACCTCCGAGCGTGATCATAGCTCGCGGCGGGGAGGGCGGCGAGCTTGATGATCTGGATGTTTGTCCTCGATCGGGTAGCGAAGGCGGTGGCCCTTCGACGTGCGCCGCGACATCACACCGTCTTGCCATTGGATTTTACCTTCGGCTAACCGATGTCAGGCCGAGCGGTAACCACGTTCTCCATAAAGTCTGTGCCATGGAACACCAGTTCACACCGCCGTCCAGTCGCGAGGACGAGAACGTCCCGCGGCTGCGGACCGACAGTAACAGCGCTGCTGTCGACTGCATTGACTTCGGCTCAGACCTGCACAGTGGTCTTGGGGTGCGACCGGGCGAGTCGAACCCGGCTCGCATGCTGTGCGCGGTGCTGTTGCTGGTGGTGGCGGTAGTCGTGCTGGGATTGGGCCTGGCGTGGTGGCTGGCCTGACCCGTCAGGTGGAAAACGGCGATGCCGCCCCCTCAGCCCGGGTGGTACCAGCGCGGCCGCGGCCGATCGCCGCCAGCGGCGCGGCGATGTCCTCCAGAGACTGGCGCTCGGCGGCCACCCCGAAGAAGACCGCGACGAGCCCGCCGGCGATCATCACGAGCGCCCCGAGCAGGTAGCCGAGAAACAGGTTGAACGGTTGAGTGCCGTCACCGATGAGCGCGCCGTAGATGACCGGACCGAGGGCGCCGAAGCACTGCGCGATGGCGAAGAACACCGCGATCGCCTTCGCCCGCACCTCGAGAGGGAAGATCTCGCTGACCGTGAGGTAAGCGGCGCTGGCACCGGACGAGGCGAAGAAGAAGATCACACACCAGGCCAGCGTCTGGGTCATCGCGGTGAGCAACCCGGCGTTGAACAGGAAGGCGCTGATACCGAGTAGGACACCGGAGGTGATATAGGTGCCGGCGATCATCGTCTTGCGACCGATCGTGTCGAATAGGTGTCCGATGGTCAGCGGACCGATCAGATTGCCGGCGGCGAAGGCGATGAGAAACAGCGGCGTCGAGGTCGGCGCCACGCCATAGAACCTGGTCAGCACCAGGGTGTAGGTGAAAAAGATCGCGTTGTACAAGAATGACTGGCTGATCATCAATGATGCGCCGAGCACGGCCCGGCTCGGGTACTCGCGAAACAGCACCCGGGTCAGCGCGAGGTAACCGATCTGGTCGGTGGGTCGAAGCTCGATCACCTTGGTCTGGTCGACGGGTGGCAGCGTCTTTCCGGACTGCTCCACCTCGTGCTCGATGTAGGAGATGGTCTTCTCGGCGGCCTGCTCACGCCCGGTCATCACCTGCCACCGTGGGCTCTCCGGCAGGTTCTTCCGGATCAGCAGGATCACGAGACCGAACACCGGGCCGAGCAGGAAGCCGATCCGCCAGCCGATGCTGGGGTCCATCACGTTCAGCAGGATGAACGTGCCGAGCGTGCCCAGGACCGCGCCCGCCCAGTACGTGCCGTTGACCGCGATGTCCACCCGGCCGCGGTAGCGGGCCGGAATCAGCTCGTCAATTGCGGAGTTGATCGCTGCGTACTCCCCGCCGATGCCCATACCGGCGATGAAGCGGGTGAGGTAGAGGAACACGACCCAGCCAGTGCCACTGCCCAGGGTCAGCGCGGTCAGGCCGCTGCCCAACAGGTAGACGCCCAACGTGAACATGAACAGGTTGCGACGCCCTAATTTGTCCGACAGCCGGCCGAAGAACAGCGCGCCGACGACCTCGCCGGCCAGGTACACCGTCGCAACGAGCCCGACCTGGGTCGAGGACAGGTTGAGCGTGTCAGGCTGGGTCCACACGGCTGCGACCGCGCTCGCGACCGTGATCTCGAGGCCGTCGAGGATCCACGCTGTTCCGAGCGCGACCACCATCCGGGTATGGAAAGGCGACCATGGCAACCGGTCGATTCTCGCGGGGATCAGGCTGCGTACCGCACCCGGCGTCACCTGACTTGCGGTGGTCATCGGTACCTCCCCGAGTGAGCGGCCACATCGGGGATACCACAGGAGTGGTTGATCTGCATCGGGTCTGCCCGGCCGGACTGAGATCCTTGGACAGTGAGCGAGATGCGCGACGGGGGCACGCGGTCCTTCGGAGCCCGGTCCGCGGCGGTGCGCCGGTGGCGGCGGATGCTGGCCGACGAGCGCGAGGAGGCCAAGGTCTACCGCGACCTCGCTACCCGGCGCGGTGGGGAAGAGCGGGAGATCCTACTCGGGTTGGCCGAGGCCGAGGAGCGGCACGCCGCACACTGGCAACGCTTGCTCGGCGACGAGGTGGGGCCCGTCCGACGTGGCGATGTCCGCATGCGTCTGCTGGCGTTTCTGGCCCGGCGGTTCGGCTCGGTCTTCGTGCTTGCACTCGCCCAACGTGCGGAGGGCCGGTCGCCCTACGCCACCGATGCCGACGCGACGGCTGCGATGGCGGCCGACGAGCGGATCCATGCCGAGGTCGTGCGCGGGCTGGCGGCCCGGGGTCGGTCGCGGGTGTCGGGCACTTTCCGCGCCGCCGTCTTCGGCGCCAACGATGGTCTGGTCAGCAACCTCGCCCTGATAGTGGGCGTCACCGGAGGCGGCGCGACCGCGAACACGGTGCTGCTCACCGGCCTGGCGGGGTTGCTGTCGGGGGCACTGTCGATGGGGGCCGGGGAGTACCTCTCGGTGCGCTCGCAGCAGGAGCTGCTGGCGGCCTCGGCCCCCGACCCGCAGACCCGGCACCTGCTGCCCCACCTCGACGTCGAAGCCAACGAGCTCGCCTTGGTCTATCGGGCCCGAGGCCTGCCGGCCGAGGAGGCGCAGCGGCGCGCGGAAGCAGTGCTGCGCAACCAGCCCGTTAACGTCGCTGATGCCACGTCTACGGGCGCCGCAAAAGACGGGCCCAAAGACGGCCCAAAAGACGGCCCGGAAGGCGACCAGCACGAGGTCGTGGGCACCGGGCTCGGCGCGGCGCTGTCGAGCTTCGCCTTCTTCGCCTCGGGAGCCGCGGTGCCCGTGTTGCCGTTCCTGATCGGGTTCACCGGAGCTGCCGCGCTCATCGCGGCCATAGTGCTGGTCGGGCTCGCGCTCATGCTCACCGGCGCCACCGTCGGGGTGCTCTCGGGCGGCCCTCCGGTGCGCCGCGCCCTGCGCCAGCTCGCGATCGGCACCGGCGCCGCCACCGCGACGTACCTGCTGGGCGTCCTCTTCGGCGCGACCCTCGGCTGATCACTGCGGGTGGGTCCACGTATTTTGGTGGGGGCAGCCGGGATCAGGGCGACGTGAAAACCTCGCGGACGCCGATGGTCCGCTGTAGCACAACAGGTGCTACCACCTCGGCATGGAGCGCATCGGAGTCCGGGAGTTGCGCCAACACGCCAGCCGCTACCTGGACCGAGTCAAGGCCGGCGAGTCGATCGAGGTCACTGAACGAGGTACGCCGGTGGCGGTGCTGGTCCCGGCTGCGCGCGACGAGATACGTGAGCGGCTGGTCCGGGACGGCCGGCTGATGCCCGCCCGCGGACCGCGGGTGCTCCCTGAGCCCGTTGACACGTCCGAGCCGTCCACCGCTGAGGTCCTCGATGAGCTTCGGGCCGACCGATTGTGATCTATCTCGACACGTCGGCGCTGGCGAAGTTGATCGTCCGTGAGACGGAGACTGCCACGCTCGGCCGCTGGCTGCGCCAACGCGGGACGCAGTTGTGGGCGACGAGCGTCATTGGGTGTGTCGAACTTGTTCGGGTGGCCCAGCGCTTCGCCGCCGCAGACGGGGCGCGCCTGCTCTTGGCTGGGCTGGACACGATCCCACTCATCGAGCATGTCGCCGACGTCGCCCAGACCACCGGGCCTGCCACCCTACGGACGCTCGATGCTATTCACTTGGCGAGCGCGCTCTCGGTGCGCGAAGAGCTGATCGCCTTCTGCTGCTACAACCGACGGCTGCTCCACGCTGCCGGGGACGCGGGTCTGCCGGTCTACGCCCCCGGCACGTGAGTGGCCGATCCCCAGCCGGGCAGGGCGCGCGATGTGCCCGTTGCCGGCAGCCGCCGTGTTAGCACTCCTCGGTGGGGTTTTCCACGTTCGCTCATCCAGCGTTCCAGCAACCTACCAACGAACTCTGCGGCGACAGCGTATGGATCGGCCACACGCGACCTCGAGTGGACGTGGTAGCACACCGAGCCCCGGAGTCGGCTCAGTTCCGTGACGGTTAGGAGTCTGCGGGGTCGGCCTTCGGCTGCAATGCTGCGCTCGAATCGCGAGCCCGCTGCCAGGAAATCAGGATCTCCTGCTCCGCGTCGCCGCGGCCCACCCACTGGGCGCCCTCGACGCTCTTGCCGGGCTCCAGCGCCTTGTACACCTCGAAGAAGTGCTGGATTTCCAGCCGGTAGAACTTGTCGAGGTGGTGAATGTCGCGCAGGTGCTCCATCCGTGGATCGTCAGCGGGCACGCAGAGCACCTTGTCGTCGCCGCCCTTCTCGTCGCGCATGCGGAACATGCCGACCGCTCGACAGCGGATCAAACAGCCCGGAAAGGTGGGTTCTTGCACCAGTACCAGGGCGTCCAGCGGATCCCCGTCCGCGCCGAGACTGTCGTCGATGTAACCGTAGTCAGCCGGATACTGCGTGGCGGTGAACAGCATGCGATCGAGCCTGATGCGGCCGGTTTTGTGGTCCATCTCGTACTTGTTGCGCTGTCCCTTGGGGATCTCGATGGTGACGTCGAACTCCACTCCCGCGACGGTAGTGCAGTGAGGCCATCTCCGGCGCAGCCCAACAACGCTCTATTTTCCTCAAGCACGCAGTGGTGAGCAGGGAGCCCAACGGTGAGGAGATGGTCATTGCCGGGACTTGGTAGCCGGATCGGTGCCACGCTGCACCTGCCTGCCCAGCGCGGCAAGCGAATCGCGGTGGTCGTCGCGGTCCTGGTGCTTGCGGCGGCCGCCGGGACCGGCGTCGGGTTTGGCGCCCCGGTGCTGGTCAGGCACCTGACCGCGACCGACGCGGTGATGGCGACCACGCCACCACCCGCGCCGGTGATCCCGCATCCTGCTTTGCGGCCACTTGCCCTCGATGGCCCGGCGCCGACCCGCTCAGGCGTCGGCGCCGTCCTCGACCCGTTGGTCACGGCCGGCGGGCTGGGCACGCTGTCCGGCCAGGTGGTCGACCCGGCGACCGGCGCGGTGCTCTGGCAGCAAAGTCCGGCGACGGCATTGGTGCCCGGATCGACCGCCAAGCTGCTCACCTGCGCCGCAGCCCTGCTGGCACTGGACCACCAGGCGCGGTTGCATACCACCGTGCTGGCCGGCTCCGAGCCGGGCACCGTCGTGCTGGTCGGCGGCGGCGACCCGACGCTGTCCGCGGCGAAACCCGGCACGGTGACCGTCTACCCCGAGGCGGCGCGGCTGGACGACCTGGTCGATCAGGTGCAGGCGGCCGCCCTCGACCCCGTACATCGCGTGTTGGTTGACGTGCACCGATACGTCGGCGAGGCGATGGCGCCGAGCTGGTTGCCCGCCGACGTTGCCGGCGGATACATCGCGCCGATCGAACCGGTGATGCTCGACGGGGCCCGCGCCGATCCCACCCAGGAAGTCTCACCGCGAGCCGCGAAGCCGGCAACCGCCGCTGCGGCGGAACTGGCCCGCCGGCTGGGAGCCGATCCCGAAACGGTCGCGTTCGGCAGCGCCCCGCCTGGGGCCGCGGTGCTCGGCGAGGTGTCGTCCCCACCTATCGAGGACCTGGTCGCCACCACGCTGAGCAAATCGGACAACGTACTCGCCGAGGTACTGGCCCGCGAGGTGGCCCGCGCGACCGGTGCGCAGCCGTCGTTCTCCGGGGCGACACAGGCGGTGCTCACCGTGCTGGGCGACCACGGATTCGACGTCAGCCGCGCCACCCTGATGGATGGCAGTGGGCTGTCGGTACAGGATGCGGTCCCGGCGAGGTTGCTCACCGACCTGCTCAGCGCGGCCGCCAACCCCGACGAGTCCCAGTGGCGAACCGCCGCACTTCGATCGATGCTGGTGGGACTTCCGGTGGCCGGAAGCAGCGGCACGCTGGCCGAGCGCTACGTCGGGCCCACCGCCGGCGGCCGAGGGTGGGTCCGGGCCAAGACCGGCACCCTGACCGGCGTCAACAGCCTCGCCGGCACCGTGCTGGACGCTGAAGGGCGGGTGCTGGTGTTCGCATTACTGTCCAACGGACCCAACCCGGTGGCGGTTCGTCCGAGGCTGGACGCCCTGGCCGCGAAACTGCGGTCCTGCGGTTGCCGCTAGTGCGCTGTTACCGTCGTGACTATGGGATATCCCGCGCTGGACACATCGCTGGCATCCGGGGACGCTCGGCCCCGCGCCGGTTCCCCGATCGACTGGGCTGTCGCGGTGGTCACCGCCCAACGGCTGCTGCCGCCCGGGCCTGCGGTGGGCGCCGAGGAGGCGGCGGCGGCGGTGCGCCGGTTGCGCGTGTTGTCGGTGACCGCCGAGCGGCATGTGCGGGAGCTGACCGGGCTCGATGATGGCCGCTCGCCGCGGCCCGCGGATGTGGTGGACCGCCCGGGGTGGGTGGCAGCCGCGACGGAGGGTCTGTCGCGGCTGCTGGCCGACTACCGGGTTCCCGACGTGCGGGCGCGCCGTCTGCTGGCCACCACCGCAGGTGTGCAGACCGGCGTCGCACTGGCATTCCTCGGCTCCCGAGTGTTGGGCCAGTACGATCCCTTCGGCGGGCCATCCGAATACCCGGGGCGGCTGCTGCTGGTAGCCCCCAACGTGATCACCATTGGCTCGACGCTGGACGTCCCGGCCGATGAGTTCCAGATGTGGGTGTGCCTGCACGAGGCCACTCACCGGCTGCAGTTCAACGCTGTGCCGTGGTTGCGTACATATTTCGCCTCCCAGGTACAGGCCTTCGTCGCCGCCGCGGAGGACCCGGAGACTTTGGCCAAGATGGCCGGCAGATTGCCGGCGGCGTTGCGCGGCGCCCGGCGCGGGGAGGCTTCGGACGCGCTGGGTGTGCTCACCCTGCTGCAGGGCCCCGAACAGCGGGCGGTGCTGGAGCGGCTGCTCGCGTTGGCCACTTTGCTGGAGGGGCACGCCGACCACGTGATGGACGCCGTGGGACCGTCGGTGGTGCCCTCGGTGCGGCTGATCCGTCAGCGATTCACTGCCCGCCGGCAGGGCGGTGGCCTCGGCGAGCGGGTGCTACGGGCGTTGCTGGGTATCGACGCCAAGCTGCGCCAGTACGCCGAGGGTGCGGCGTTCACCCGGCATGTGGTGAATGTGGTCGGCATGGACGGGTTCAATGCAGTGTGGACTTCGCCCGAGACACTGCCCACTCGCGCCGAGATCATCGACCCGGCGGCATGGCTGTATCGAATGACCTGAGCGGGCGGCATCCGGCGGTCAGCGAGGTGCGCGCCGCGGTCCGCCGGTTCCTGACCGCACACCCGACCGGGGACGTGGTCGCCGTGGCCTGCTCTGGAGGTGCCGACTCCCTCGCGCTGGCCGCCGCCACCGTGCACTGCGCCGGTCGGCTTGACCTGGCGGTGCACGGGCTGGTCGTCGATCACGGGCTGCAGCCGGGCTCCGGGCCGGTGGCGCAGACCGCCGCCCAGGTGCTACGCGGGCTCGGCTGCACCGCTGCACGGGTGCTCCCGACCACGGTGGAAGGCCCGGGTGGTCCGGAGGGGGCGGCCCGCCGGACCCGGTACGCGGCACTGCGCGCATCCGCGCCGGCCGGGGCGCTGGTTCTACTCGGGCACACCCTTGACGACCAGGCTGAAACAGTCCTGCTGGGGCTGGGGCGGGGGTCCGGGCCGCGGTCGGTGGCCGGAATGCGGGAGCTGGACCCGCCCTGGGGTCGCCCACTGCTGGGTGTGCGCCGGGCCGTCACCGTCGCAGCCTGCGATGCACTGGGCCTGGTCCCATGGGTCGACCCACACAACGCCGACCCTCGGTTCCGGCGAGTACGGCTGCGCACCGAGGCACTGCCGCTGCTGGAAGATGTGCTGGCCGGGGGAGTGGCGCAGGCTCTGGCTCGCACTGCCAGCCAGCTGCAGGAGGATCTCGACCTGCTTGACCGCCAGGCTGGCGTGCTGCTGGCGCAGGCGCTCGATGTGACCGCGTTGAATGTAGCCGCCTTGAATGTGACGGTACTGGCGCAGGCCCCGGCCGCGCTGCGCCGCCGGGTGCTGCGTCGCTGGCTGCTTGACGCTGGCGTGACCGAGCTGACCGACGCCCACCTGCGCGCGGCCGACGACCTCATCGGCCGGTGGTCGGGCCAGGGCGCGGTGCGGTTGCCGGGGGATGTCGAGCTGTTTCGCGCACATGGAAGGCTGCAGGTTTCTGAGGTCCTCGACATTCCCAAGGGGGCTCCCCGTGGTGTATTCGGGTGACGCTGCGTATCCAGGTGACGTTGTGTGTCCAGGTGCTGATGGGGGTCCAGGTGACGGCGCGTATCCAGGTGACATTGGATCCGTGCTCGTCACTGAGGAGCAGCTCCGACGCCGCACCGCGGAGCTCGCCGAGCAGGTGGCCACCGACTTTCGGGCTGAGCACGGCACGGGCGACCTGCTTCTCGTCGGTGTGCTCAAGGGTGCAGTGATGTTCATGACGGACCTCGCCCGCGCGCTGCCGATCCCGGTGCAGCTGGAGTTCATGGCGGTGGCCTCGTACGGCTCGGCGACCTCCTCCTCGGGTGTCGTACGAATTCTCAAGGACCTTGACCGCGATATCGCCGGTCGCAACGTCCTGATCGTGGAGGACATCATCGACTCCGGCTTGACGCTGTCCTGGCTGCTGCGGAACCTCGCGTCGCGCCGTCCTGCCTCGATGGAGGTGTGCACGCTGCTGCGCAAGCCGGACGCGGTCACGATTGAAGTGCCGGTGCGCTACATCGGGTTCGACATCCCCAACGAGTTCGTCGTTGGTTACGGCTTGGACTACGGTGAGCGCTACCGCGATCTGCCCTACATCGGCACCCTCAACCCTGAGGTCTACACCAACTAGCGGTTCCCGCGTGTTGTCCTGTGGTGTACGCCGGGGTAGGCCGTTGTTTGCACAACCGAGGTGCGCCCCTGGGCACCTAGGAGAACACTGCACCTAGGGGAACACTGCGGGGGGTTGCACCGTTGACCCGGCATCGGCTCCGGTTCGTCCGGGACCGGCGGGCGGACCCGCCCGGTAGGGTGGATCGAACGGGAGTGCTCCGCTGTCCTGCAGTGTGTGTGGACGGTGGATCGCTGCCATCGACATCAGCTCAGGAGGGTTGAGGCCGCCGAGGGCCGTAGCCGAATGGATCGCAAGAAATTACTCCGCAACCCGTTGCTGTGGGTCGTGGCCGGGTTGCTGCTTTACTACGCATTCAGCTTCCTCCTCGACGACACCCGCGGATACGCCAAGATCACCACCTCGCAGGCGTTGGAGCAGCTCACCTCGCGCAACGTCCAGCAGGCGACGCTTGAGGACAAGGAGCAGCGGCTCCGCCTCACCTTGGAGCGCCCGGTTCAGGGCATCCAGGGCACCCAGGTCCTCACCCAGTACCCGGCGCAGAGCACCGACGAGATCGCCACGGCGCTGCGAGAGTCACAGATCGCGAAAGGTTGGGACACCAAGGTCACCCAGCAGTCGCTGTTATTCCAGGTGCTGATCTATCTCATCCCGTTGGGTCTGCTGCTCCTGCTGCTGCTGTGGATGATGAACAACGCCCAGGGTGGCGGAAACCGGGTGCTCAACTTCGGCAAGTCCAAGGCGAAGCAGTTGACCAAGGACATGCCCAAGACCACCTTCTCCGATGTTGCCGGTGCGGAAGAGGCCGTCGAGGAGCTGGAGGAGATCAAGGACTTTCTTGCCAACCCCACCCGCTATCAGGCGCTCGGCGCCAAGATTCCCAAGGGTGTGCTGCTCTACGGCCCTCCCGGCACCGGCAAGACACTGTTGGCCCGGGCGGTGGCCGGCGAGGCCGGTGTGCCGTTCTACTCGATCTCCGGTTCGGACTTCGTCGAGATGTTCGTCGGGGTTGGTGCCTCCCGGGTGCGGGACCTCTTTGAGCAGGCCAAGCAGAACTCGCCATGCATCATCTTCGTCGACGAGATCGACGCGGTGGGCCGGCAGCGCGGCGCCGGACTCGGCGGCGGACACGACGAGCGCGAGCAGACCCTCAACCAGCTGCTGGTCGAGATGGACGGGTTCGACGCCCGCGGTGGCATCATCCTCATCGCCGCGACCAACCGCCCCGACATCCTGGACCCCGCGTTGCTGCGCCCCGGTCGCTTCGACCGGCAGATCCCGGTCTCCGCACCAGATATCCAAGGCCGTCGGGCCATCCTCGAGGTGCACTCCAAGGGCAAGCCGTTCGATACCGACGTCG
>JALZDN010000083.1 GCA_030862525.1 Actinomycetota bacterium
CAAGCCATGGCACTGGTGCCCGGGGTATCCCGCTCGGGCGGGACGATCAGTGCCGGCCTGTTCCTCGGGCTGACCCGGCCCACTGCGGTGCGCTATTCATTCCTGCTGGCGATCCCCGCTGTCATCGCCGCGGGGTTGTTCCAGATCCCTGACGTCTTCGCGGTCGGTGGACCCGGCCTGCAGCCCTCGGTGGCCCAGATGGTGGTCGCCACGCTGATCGCGGCGGTGGTGGGCTATGCCGCGATTGCGTGGCTGCTGCGCTATGTCGAGCGGCACAGCGTCTACCTGTTCGTCTGGTATCGGCTGGCCCTGGGAATCCTCGTGCTGGCGCTGCTGGCCACCGGGACGATCAGCGCGACCTGACCCCAGGTCGTGAATGGTGCGTAGGGTAACGGCGTGGGCACCCTGATCCTGCTGCGACATGGCCGGTCCACGGCGAACATCGCGGGGGTGCTGGCCGGACGCACTCCTGGAGTGGCCCTTGACGAGCAGGGCCGGGCCCAGGCCGAGACGCTGGTCGAGCGATTGGCGCAGCTGCCGCTGGCGGCGCTGGTGAGCTCCCCGCTGCAGCGGTGCCAGGAGACGCTGGCCCCGCTGGCTCAGGCGCGGGGGCTCGAGGTCACCGTGGACGACCGGTTCATCGAGGTGGACTACGGCGAGTGGACCGGGCGAAAACTGGGCAAGCTGGGCAAGGAGCCGCTGTGGAAGGTGGTGCAGGCGCACCCCTCAGCCGCGGTGTTCCCGGGTGGCGAGGGGCTGGCCGCGTTGCAGGCTCGAGCGGTGGCCGCGGTGCGGGAATGGGACGCCAAGCTGGCCGCCGAGCACGGCCCGCAGGTGCTGTGGTTGGTCTGCACGCACGGTGACATCATCAAGGCAGTGCTCGCCGACGCGTTGGGTATGCACCTGGACGGCTTCCAACGCATCGTCGCCAATCCCGGATCGATCAGCGCCGTCAGCTACACCGAGACCCGGCCGTTCGTGCAGCGGCTCAACGATTCCGGCGGTGACTTGCAGTCACTGGTTCCTCCCAAACGTCGACGCCGGCGGCGGCCTTCGTCGGACGCCACGCCCGGAGGGACGACCGGCACTGGTTGATCAGGGGAGGGCTGCTGCTTCGCAGCTCGGGGTGCTCTAGTGTCGAGACTGTCATGTCTCGTGTCATCCACATCTTCCGAGCCCCCGAGCGGTTCGTCGCGGGCACGGTCGGCGAACCCGGTGACCGCACCTTCTACCTGCAAGCCGTCGACGACGCCAAGGTCATCAGCGTGCAGCTGGAGAAGGAGCAGGTCAAGGTCCTCGCCGAACGGCTCTCCGCGCTGCTCGACGAGGTGGCCAAGCGATTGGGCGCCGACGCCCCCACCGGCTCCGACGAGTCCGCGGTGGACTCCGAGCCGTTGCGCACCCCCGTCGAGCAGGAGTTCCGGGTCGGCACCATGGGGCTGGGCTGGGACATCGAATCGCAGGCCATCGTCGTCGAACTGCTTGCCGTGACCGATCAGGAGATCGACGAGTCGGTGGTGCTCGACGACACCGAAGAGGGTCCCGACGCGCTGCGCGTGTTCCTGTCGCTGCCACAGGCCCGGGCGTTCGCCACCCGTGCCGAGCGGGTGATCTCGGCGGGGCGCAAACCGTGCCCGCTGTGCACGGAGCCGTTGGGGCCCAAGGGGCACATCTGCCCACGGCAGAACGGCTACCGTCGCCAGGTTGAGGCCTGAACAGGCCGGCCGTGCTGCCCACCGACCCGGCGGCGCTGCCGCTGCTGCACGACGGCCGCATCGACATCACCGGCCGGATCGTGGACGCGTCCAACGTCACCCTGTTCTGCACGGTGCACTGCGCCGGAGTCAGCGCCGACTGCGTGTACAAGCCGATCCGTGGGGAGCGTCCACTGTGGGATTTCCCGGACGGCACCCTGGCCGGCCGTGAGGTGGCCAGCTGGCTGCTGTCCGAGGCCACCGGCTGGTCGTTGGTACCGCCCACCGTGCTGAGGGGCGGACCGTTGGGACCCGGCATGGTGCAGCTCTGGGTGGACACCACAGATGAGCGCGACCTGGTGGACGTGGTGGCGGCCAACGCGGTACCGGCCGGCTGGCGCCCGGTGCTGCGGGTACAGGGCCGGTATGGCAATCCGGCGCTGCTGGTGCATGCCGATACCGAGGCAGTGCGCCGGCTGGCTGTGCTGGACGTGCTGCTCAACAACGCTGACCGCAAGGGCGGGCATGTGCTCGCCGGGCTGGACGGTGGGGTGTACGGGGTCGATCACGGGATCTGCCTGCACCACGAGGACAAGCTGCGCACGGTGCTGTGGGGCTTTCTCGGTGAGCCCTTGTCCGCTGACATGTTGGGCGTGCTGCGCCGGATGCGCTTGGAGCTGAAGGGCGGGCTGGGTGTTGCGCTGGCTGAGCACCTGACCCGCACGGAGCTCAAGGCCCTGCAGAAGCGGATCGACCGGCTGCTGGCCACCGAGGTGTTCCCGGCGCCCAATGGGTCCTGGCCCGCGATTCCGTGGCCGGCGTTTTGAGACCTGCTCGCAGGGTCGCAACGTCGGCGCCGACCAGGCGGTGGCCGCGCTCCTTCGCCGATCGGGTCACCGCACCGCTGCCGGGGCCGCCGCAGTTTCTGCGGCTGTGGCGTGAGGGTGGTTTCGCCGGCGCCACCGAAGGTGTGGCGCGGATTCCGGTGGCTGTACCGACGTCCTTGCCCGCTGGTGATGCCTTGGCCTGGCTCGGGCATGCATCGTTCCTGCTGCGCCTCGGGGGTTGCACGGTGGCGGTGGACCCGGTGCTGTCCCCACGGATCCTGGGCGCGGGCCAGCGGTTCACCCCGCCTGGCCTGGACCGGCTACCACCGCTGGACCTGCTGCTGATCAGCCACAACCACTACGACCACCTGGACGCTCCTACCGTGCGAACGTTAGCGCGGGATACCCCCGTAGTGGCCCCGGGCGGGCTCGGCCGGTGGTTTCGTTCCCGCGGTTTCACCGCGGTCACCGAACTGGACTGGTGGGAATCGGTGCATTTCGGCGCGCTGGAGGTGACGTTCGTGCCGGCGCACCACTGGAGCCGTCGAGGCCTCTTCGACCACTGCGCCACCCTGTGGGGCGGCTGGGTACTCACCGTGCCCGGCGGCCCGCGGGTCTACCACGCTGGGGACAGCGCCTACGGCTCGCTGCTCGCTCAGATCGGGTCGCGCTACCCCGGGATCGACGCCGCGATGCTGCCGATCGGCGCCTACGCACCACGCTGGTTCATGCGCAACATGCACATGGACCCCGAAGAAGCCGTGCAAGCCGCCTGCGATGTCGGCGCGCGGATACTGGTGCCCATGCACTGGGGCACCTTCTGGTTGTCCCGCGAACCAGCGCTGGAACCGATCGAGCGGGTTCGGGCCGCCTGGACTGCCGCCGGGAAGGATCGCGCAGACCTGTGGGACCTCGCGGTGGGGGAGAGCCGCTTGCTCTGAGCGTTCCTTATCGTGAATCCGGCGTGATCGACGAGGCCCCGGAGGTCTGCTGGCGGGTGATGTTGGGGGTGCCGCGGTAGCGCAGCTCCGACGCGCCGGTGGTCTCTGCGGCCAGGGTGTCGCTGACCCTCACGGTGGCGCGGCTGGCCCCGGACAGCACCACGTTGAGGTCGCGGACAGCCAAGTCGGCCAACACCAACCGGCTGTTGCCCGCCCCGCTGAGTTGCAGGCTTGCGACCTGCCCGGACAGCGCCACCCTCCCGGCACCCGATACCGCGGCTTCGACGTGATCGACCCGCACCGGGCCGGTGATCTGGCTGGACCCGCTGGTGTCCAGCTGCAGCACCGAACCCGTGGGTGGGGAAACCAGCGTGACCTCGCTGGCACCACTGGTGCTGAGCCGGTCGAGGTGGCGCACGGTGACCTCGGCGGACAGGGTGGCGTTGCGGACGTTGCTGCCGGGCTTGAGCCCCAGACGTAGCGCGCCATCGGTCACGGTGGCGTCGATGAGATCGGTGAGGTTGTCATCAATCCGTATCGTTGCTTGCTCGGGCTCACCCATGGTCAGGTGGACGACGAAATTGGACTCGACCGCCACTGAGGTGACACCGGGCAACGCGATGAGCTGACTGGTCAGGTGGCCGGAGCCGGCCACCGAGCTGCTCGCGTTACCGCTCCCAGGGGCACCAGCAGTGCCGGGAGCACCGTCGATACCGTCGCTACCGGGTGAGCCGGTGCCGCCGTCACCCCCGGTGTCGCCGTCGGCGCCGTCGCTGCCGTTGACACCGTCCCGGCCGTTGGCGTCTCGGCCGTTGGCGTCCCGGCCATTGGCATCACCGCCATGAGCGTCACCGCCGTCACTGCCGAAGCCGTTGCCGTGGACTACGGGCACGTTGTTCCCGCCGCTATCAGTGCTGCCATAGCCGGTGTGACCCGGGCAGCCGGCTAGCAGCCCTACCGCGGCCAGGATCGCCACGGCCCGCATGATCCCCACGATCGACTTCCGCACATCGCGGTCCGGGGCGGTTAACATGACGACCTCCTCGCGCGCAGTCGCGCCGGTCCCCAGCGGGACAACGCCCACCGCAGCGAACCGTTGGCAATCAGGCCCAGCAGCAGCAACGAGCCCGCCCAGGGCAGCAACAACAGAAAGATCTGGATTACGCCAAGGGCGATCTCGGCCACGCTGCCGGCAGCCGCCGCCGTGCCCACCGCCTGCCCCATTTCGACCAGCCTGGCCCACACCACGGGGAACACCTGCGGCACGATGACCAAAAATCCGATCACCCAGTACAAGATCGCGGGCACCGTGATCGTCACCCACACGGTGATGGCCCGGTGGACCCAAGGCTTGAGTTCGAGTACCCGAGGATGGAGGGCCCGCCCGGGGAGCATGCTGCTCAGCACCGGCCCCATAAAGCTGAACAGGTCCGGCACCCCGACCAGGTCGCTGAGAATGTAGTAGCCATCCAGGCGGATCATCGGCAAGAACTGCAACGCGGTCTCGAAGTGCAACGCCACGATGGCCACCAGCAGCCACGGCGCCCCAGTGTTGAGGTACGCGGCATTCATCCCGGTGATGAAGACCGCGTTGAAGTACACCCCGCCCAGGTCGGTGCGCAGCCGACCCGCTCGGGACAGCCGGTAGGAGTCAGTGACGGTGCTGTACAAGGCCGGCCATACCAGATACAGACCGAAACCCATCGTCCCCGGCCGGGCACCCCCGTAGCGGCAGGCGCTGACGTGCCCGCACTCGTGGAAAGCCGCCGACGCCAGAATCATCGCCAACACCAGCAACGTCAACACCGGCTGGTACACCAACGCCAACGCGCTGGGCACGATTTGCCCTAGACCACCTCGGACGATGATCACCACGTCCAACGCGACGAACCCGGCCAACGCGACCAGGATCACCGGCGGCCAGAACATCAGCTCGAAGATCCCCGCGATGCGCCACACCACCCGCTCCGGCACCAATCCCACCCGGAACCTCAACGCCAGCAGCAGATCCGACCTCGTCATCATCTTCGGCGGCGTGCCGCCCTCCGCAGCCGCCGGATCGGTCGCCATGATCCCCGCCGGCCGAAACCGGTTGTCGATCAGAAACGCCACCTGCTCAGCCTGCACAATCCGACCGGACTCGGCACTGAGCGCAGCCGCCACCTGCTGCAGGTCACGCTGACCGTCCAGGGTGGCCGCAAGCAGATACAGCAATCGAGGCAGCTGGATAACCTGCCCATCAGAGCGGCGAAGAATGTACTTGGGCTCCTGAAAACCAGACCCCTGATATTCCCCGATCAGCTCAGTGCCCTCAGCCAACCGCAGCGCCCCCACCGCAACACTTCCAAATTCGAGTACCGCACGCTCGGCGTCGATAATGCCCTCCCGACTCGAAGTTCGCCGCACCGCCGCCACCCGATGTCGGAGAGCAGAACTATGCAACGTTTCGAGAGGGGCGGCCGGGATCCGACCACCCCTCCCTAGCAAGCACAACCGCACGCGATCAGTGATTGTTCAACAGGACCGGCTCAACTCAGAACCTGAAGAAGCTGAAGCTGCCACCAGGACCACCATTGGCGCTGCCACCATCGGCGCTGCCGCCATTGGCGTGGCCACCGAAACCACCAAAGCCATTGCCGGCCTCATTGAACTGCTCGCCACCGTCGTTGGTGTTGCCGGTGATGGTGCCTTCACCGCCGGTGCCGGCGCCGCCGTTGCCACCGGTGCCACCGGCGCCGCCGGTGCCGCCAGCGCCGCCTTCGCCGCCGCCACCACCGGCGCCACCGGTGTTGCCGCTGATCGTCGAGTCGTCGCTCGACGAAGTGTCGAAGGCGAAGCCGCCGCCAGCACCACCATCGGCGCTGCCGCCATTAGCGCTGCCGCCATTGGCGTCACCACCGAAACCACCAAAGCCATTGCCGGCGCTGTTGCCCTGGAACCCACCGCCTCCGTTGGAGTTGCCGGAGATGGTGCCGGTGCCGCCAGTGCCATCGCCACCGTTGCCGCCGGTGCCACCGGCACCGCCAGTACCACCGGCGCCGCCGGTACCACCGTCGCCACCGGCGCCGCCGGTGTTGTCGCCGATGGTGGAAAGGACGGTACGGGCTGGCAGCAGCTCCAAGTGCTGCCCGTCGAGCTCGGCAAAGCTCAGTGCGTCAAACATCAAATTCCTCCTAGTAGAAACGTGAACACCAGAGCCGGGGACATAACCTCCGGATCAGTGAGATCGAGCGGCGGGCCTAGGTCCCACATCGCTCACGAACAGCACTCCAGCAGGTCTCGCCCAATCATCACCCGATCAGGTTCCGAGCCCGCCGCAAAATTAATCGAAACGAATCGCGACATGTAACGGTAACCGAGACGAACCACTCAAATGGCGTAGTACATTTTCGATTGAGTGACAACCTGCGCACTTTCCGTCCCATAGTCTTCCAGTAATGACTACTAGGTGAATGCAAGTCCGCACCCGTAGCGTAGGTTCAAAAAGGGCTGCGCGTTAGCTGAGAATTAAGGCGTCATTAAGGTTCCCCGACGGGAATTTCCTTAACGATAACCTATCGGCTACGCGCAAGCGGCAATGAGAGATCAATAGTGAATTTCGATCGCGCGAGGCCGGCCCGCGGGTTTACCACACCAGGACGAACCCAGCCGCGGTCGGTTGCTGCATCTGCACGCCAGCCCAGTCATGATCGGAGACGACGTTGTCGCGGTCTGTGGCCGGCCCGGAGCGGGCAAGTTGACTATCGGCTACGCGCTGAGTCGGCGGCCTGGTTCGACGACCTGGCCCGGCTCAAGGGGTCCGAGCCGTCGTTGCCGTGGCAGCGTGGCCTTCGACGGCCGCCTTCAGGGCTCTGTTCGTCGTGCAGCGTGCAGACACTGCAGTGGCGGATGAAGTGCGTGGCGGCCGAACGACAAAGATGCAGACATCGCCAATCAGAAACATACTAGGCCGTTCGAGTGGGTGGTCTTGGTTCTTGTGATACCGATGCGATCAGCCGCGATTAATCCTGTGACAGCTTCAACCACGGATAGCGGTTTTGATCGGTGAGTGTTTCAGGTGGTGTTCATGATTGGTGCGTGAGACCTGCCCAGATGAGGTTATCCTCGGCTTGCAACCAGCCCTTTGGAGGCTCCGGTGACCACGACCACAGTAATCGTGCTCGGGATTTTCACCTGGGTCCTGATGGCGATCCTGCTGGCGCTATTCCTGGCAGGGGTGATCAGGCTGCGCAGGCCGCGTGTATCGCCGGTCGAGCTGCCCCTGGCCACTCCGGTCGGGAAGCCGGTCCCCGACCCGCCTGTCGAGTCCCTGGCGGGATTCCCGGCCAGGCTGACGCGGTTCGTCGGCCGTGCCGAGGCGATGGCTGCGGCCAGTACCGCGTTGGCCCCGACCTCCCGGCGTACCGCGATGGTATTCCATGGGATGGCCGGCGCGGGCAAGACGACCTGCGCGGTGGAGCTCGCCTACCGTCACCAGCGCGGGTTCGGCGCGGTGGTGTTCTGGTCCGCGCCCACCGATCCGGACCAGTTCGGCGATGCGCTGCGCTTGCTGGCGGTGGAGTTGGAGGCGCAGCTGGGGGAGTACGGGTTCGCGATGGTCGACAAGATCGCCACCCTGGAGCGTCTGCAGAATTTCCTGCCGACCCTCACCGCCGTCCTCACCGACGCACACCTGCTGCTAGTCCTGGACAATCTCGAAACTTTGCTCACCCCGGACGGCCAGTGGCGCGACCTTCGCTGGGCGCCGCTGATCGGCGTGCTCACCGACCATAAGGGGCCGTCGCGGGTGATGCTGACCAGCCGAACCGTGCCGGCCGAGCTGAACCCCGACACGGTGGTGATTCAACCGGTGCACGCACTGTCCCGAGACGAGTCGCTGCTGCTGGCCGGGGAGCTGCCCCACCTGCACGCGTTGCTCAGTACCGTGGCACTGGGCCGCTGTGTACTCACCCTGGCTCAAGGCCATCCCCAGCTGCTGGAGCTCGCCGACGCGGCTGCAGCCGACCCGCCCCGCCTGACCTACCAGCTGGCTGAAATCGAAGCAGCGGTGGACGGGGCGGCACCACTGGCGGCGTTCCTCACCCAGGGCCACACCAGGCTGGATGCCGAGCAGCTACTGCGGACCTTCACCGCGTGGACCATCACCGTCGCCGCAACGCTGCCTGCCCCGGCGCGGCTGCTGTTGCAGGCACTGTGCCGGATCGAGGAGACCGATCGGAGTACGGCCGTCGTCGGCGTGAACTGGGCTGCCTTGTGGCGGCGCTTAGACCAACCCGATGAACCGCCACCACTTGCCTCGTCGGTCGCTGCGCTGGTCGCGGCTGCGCTGGTCGTCACCGACCCAATCGATGATTCGGCCGATCCGAACGAGCCCGTGCGCTACCTGATCCACCCAGGCGTCGTTGAGGCCATCCAGGCCGTGACTCCCGAGCCGGTCACTGCCGCGGTCGACACGCAACTCGCCGCCTGGTGGACCGCCGTCGTCGGCGGCTGGGGGATCGAGCCGCAGCAAGCCGGCAAGGACACCCACCAATTCCTGGTGCGGGCCGGGTTGGCCGCCGCCCGTTACCTGCTGCGTCAACACGACTGGAACGCCGCCAGTTGCTTACTCGAACGGACCCTGATCCGGGACAGCTACTCCCCGGTCACCGCGCTTGCGGTGATTCCCCTGCTGCGGCGCATCGCCAAGGCCACCAGCGCTCTCAAAGACCTCGTCGTGCTCGGTGCCGCTCTCCGGAAGGTGGATCCCGGCGAGGCCGAAACTCTGCTGCGCCTTGCCTGCGACCAAGCCACGACCGACGGCAACTACCGGCTTGCCTCCACCACGGCCGGCGAGCTGGTCACTCTGCTGCGGGACCAGGGCAGGCTTCAGGAGGCTCTCACGATGGCCGGCCAGAAGATCGAGCACACCAACCAGGCAGGATTCGGGTTCTGGACCCAACTCAGCGACGAAGGCCGGCGGCTGCAGATACTCAGCATGCTCGGTCACCACGAACAGGTCCTCATCGACTTGCCTGCGTTGCGGGCCCGGATGGCCGACCTGCCCGACCAACCCGCCGACAACGACCGCGTGAACCCGTGGAACGTCCGGGAGGGCGTTCTGGATATCGGCCGCTTGTCCGCAGTCGCCTTGCAGCGCTGGAACGACGCGCTCGACCTCAACGACGAGATCGCCAGCACCAAGCGACGGCGCGGTGCCCGCCCCTATGAGGTCACCCGCGCCCGTTTCCACGACTACGTCCCGCTGCTTCACCTTGGTCGGCTAGCCGACGTTGACCATCTGCTGCGCGACTGCCAAGACGTCTTCGAAACCGCCGGTGACAGTACGCAGCTTGCTGCGGTCTATGGCGCCCGCGCCGACCTGGAAGACAAACGTGACCATCCGGGGGACGCCGTCGACCTGCAGCGCACCTCACTGCGCCTCTGGTACGTCCACCCCAACCCGCGCGAGATCTCGACGGCGCATCATAACCTCGCCAATTACCTGTCCCGCGCTGCCGGGAACCCCGCCGAACAACGCGCCCACCGCCTCACCGCGTCGCTCCTCCACCACCTCACCGGCGACACACGCGAACTCACCAGAACGCTCGATGCGCTGGCTAGCGAGCTCCGCAGCGATACCAGCGGTCCCACTGCGCCGGCGCTTCCCACCACCCTGCCCGAGGCCATCCGGCTGGTCGACGCCGATGACGGGGTCTGCTTCGGCAATCTCTTAGTCGCGCTGTGCCCTGACCCCGCCACTGCCCAGCATGCCCTGGCCGACCTGTTGACCACCGCCACGATCTTTGCCGACCAGGCCCGTTGGTAACGAAGCACCCACCAAGTCCAGGAGTCCGCGCGACAGCTCCGCAACGATCAGTTTCAGGCTCACTTTCGGGGAGGCACAAGGTGGCCGCGTCAGGCCGCCACGGAGTGGCGGCATCGGATGTTGAGGTGCTCTGGCGGCGGCCCGGGCGGCGGAGTTGGTGGGGTGCTGGATTCCACCCCGCTGTATGACGCGGTGGCCACGATGGCCACCGTCGGGTTGATCCACTCGCTGATCCGTGGCGGCTCAAGGCGGCCGATGCGGGGTTGGCCGTCGAGTTGGCCGGGGCGTTGACAGTGGGACGGCTACGCCAGCGCGGCCAAGCCTGCCATCGACTGAGATGGGCGTGTCATGACGATCGTATAAGCCGCGGATGGACCAAGATCGGCCGGTGTGGTCCCTACTCGGCTGGGCAAGGACCATCCTGTGCGTCAAAATTCAACCGTCGCCCGGAGAGCCGATGGGGGCAGCGTGGTTGGTGTCACTTGCCCAGCGGGGAGGTAAACGCCCTGGACTGTCTTTCGACCGTATCTATCCTCGAGGCGGATGACGTCGTCAAGTTCGGTGGTGGATACTTCCATCACGATGGTGTCTTCGAGGGCGGTCATGCGATGGACTGTGCCCGGCGGAATGTGGACAGTGTCGCCGGGACGTAGCTCGATACGGTCAAGGCCGGCTGGGCTGGACCCGATTTCAAGTGTGAGGTACCCCGTATGCACGGCGATGGTTTCGTCCTTGTATTCGTGTAGCTGTAGAGATAACGCATGCCCGGCACGTATATGCAGTGTCTTACCGCAGTAGTGGCCGGGGACAAGCGCGAAGTGCTCTTCGTGTCCCCATGGCTTAGGTACGTGTCGTGCCGGCCTGACCCAGTCGATGGTTGCCATATCTCTACTCCTAGAGATCCCTTGGCTACGGGGCTCAGTAGGCACCACTGCCCCGTACGACTGCGCCGACCGTCTTCCAGATGATCAAGATGTCTAGCGCGAGGGACCAGTTCTCCACATAGCGCAAGTCCAGCCGGACTGATTCTTCCCACGAGAGGTCGCTGCGACCGCTGATCTGCCACAGCCCGGTCAGCCCCGGCTTGACGAGTAGTTTGCGCTGCGCGTCCCGGGAGTAGCTGGCGACTTCCTCTGGCAGCGGCGGCCGCGGGCCGACCAACGACATCGACCCGGCCAGCACATTGAAGAGCTGGGGCAACTCGTCGAGCGAGTATTTGCGCAGGAACGTGCCTACTCTGGTCACCCGCGGGTCCTGGCGCAGCTTGAACAGTGGACCCGAGCCCTCGTTGTCGTTGTCGAATTCGAATCGGCGCTGATCAGCGTTCACCACCATGGATCGGAATTTAATCATCGAAAAGTGCTCGCCATGCTTGCCGACTCGGGACTGACGGTAAAAGACCGGTCCGCCGTCGCTGCGTACCGCGATCGCCAGCGCAATCAGTACCGGCGCGAGTAGCAGGACCAGCAGGCCTGCCGCGAAACGGTCACTCACCTCTTTCAGGGCCCGCGGTATCCCGGTGAAAGTGGGCGCGGTGAGCCGCAGCAGCGGAAGGCCGTCCACCGCTGCGACGTGTAGCCGGGGACCGGCGATCTCCATAAGACCGGGGTCCACGACCAATTCAGCGCCCGTGCCCTCGAGGTCCCAAGCCAGGTGGTGCAGCCGTCGCGAGGTCCAACCCGGTGTCTGCGCGACCGAGACCACACGGTGCCGGCCTTCTCCCGCGACGTTCGCCACCGAGTCCAGGTCACCGACGACAGGCACATCGAGGATGTTGCCGCCGTCGGTACCGGTGCCCGACGGTGTGCAGGCGCCGGTCACCGCCCACCCGTTGTGGGGGGCCCGCCGGGTGCGCGCAATGAGATTGGCCACTGCGTCCTCGGTGCCGACCGCAAGTACCTCGTGCATACATGCGCCGTTGCGGCGACGCCGGTGCAACACCTTGCGCAGGCCTAGCCGGCTGCCCCCGGCCAGGATGAGGCCCACCGGGATGACACCGAATACGTATGGCCGCGTTTCGGGAAGCTTCAGCGCCAGGCCGACCAGTCCGACCACTACGGCGACAGTGACGAGAGCCCGCAGCAGCCGACTGAACTCCTCGGAGCCTTGGCCCAGGATCGACGGGTCCCAGGCCCGCGTGAAGCTTAGAGCGGTGGCCGCCAGTGCCATCAGGGCCAGAGCGAGCGCGAACCGTAGGCCATCCCCGGCCGGCTCGCCCCACCACGTGTGCAGCCCGAGCGACGCAGCCATCGCCGTTAGGTCCGCGACGGCCACCGTTCTGGCGTAGCGGATCTCCCAGCGTCGCCGAGTGACCGCCGAGCGCAATGGTCGGGCGGTGGTACCGCGGTCGACGTTGTCGAGCCGCTGCGGAAGGATCTCCATGAGGCCCCCCGCTGGGGGCGACTTCCCATTTTCGGCTGACTCGCCGAGATCGGTGTTCGGTCTGCGGTTACCATGCGCAAGACCCATGACTCATCGCTCACATTCACTTAGCCATAAGCGGTGGGTTACCCAAAGTGACGCCAAGGTCCCTTCGGGGGTCACCTGTTGGAGTGGCTCTGATGGGAGGTCGGGATCGGCGCCAAGAACGTTACGGTGTGCGTAACAAATCACGGCGAGGAGCAGCCCAATCCCGCAACGTGACTAATTACGCCAAGGTCAGCGGCACGACTTGTGGCCGATCACCGTGCCACGCGTGACCTCTGGGTAGCTGCTTGGTCTGGCCGTGGACGTACTGCTTGGTGATCGTGAGTGGCTGTCCAGTGAGGCTAGTGAGGCTATTGTCGGCATCCGGCCGCCTACACTGGAGTTCCGATGAGCATGACCGCAGTGATCGGGCTCGGGATCGCCTGGGTCCTCCTGGCGGTGCTGGTTGCGCTCTTCGTGGGACGGATGATCAGATTGCGGGACCGGCACCATCCAGACCGGCCCGAGCCGGATGCACCGGCAGAAGGTGAGTCAGCAGGCACATCCGTCGAAAAGCGACCCTGATGCCCATCGCGTACGCATGCCGGTTAGCTAGATGGCTACCAGGTCTAGCGGTAAGGAACAGAACGCCGACTCGAGGGCTGCCGTCGCGGACGTCCACGACTCGGCCCGCGCCCGCGGCTCAGCCCGCGCTCGAGGTCGGCCCTGTTCCCCGGCTCAGGTCATCAATGACAAGTACCTCGGTGTCGATGTCGACAAGCGCGTCAACGACGTGCGAACCGATGAATCAGACCCCGTCACCGCCGCCCGCATGGCCTTCAGCCGCGCCCTGATCCGCCTTCGACAGCCGACACCGCGGACACGGCGGCGCAGCTCGACCAGTCGTCGCCGCACAGGAGGCCACCAAGCTGCCGCTGCCACCCACCTTCCTGGTGCCCTCTAGGACTTGCTCGCACATCACCGTCATGCCCTGGGAGGTCTGCTGGGTGTGGTCGTCCACCCGAGAACGACTCAAACAAAGCTGGCCAGCGCACCCGACGTTGTCGGCATTTGCCGAACCGCGAGGCCATCATCCGCCTCGTTGCGCCGTGCTCATGGAGCAGAACAGTGGACCGACGCTTGCC
>JALZDN010000090.1 GCA_030862525.1 Actinomycetota bacterium
TCACCGTCGCCACCTCCCAGGAGTACCCACACCTCTACGGCGGCTTCCTCAACCCCGACTCCAACGGCCGCGACATCTACTTCACCATGACCCAATACGACCGCTACAACGTCTCAATGATGCACGCGAGGCTGCCAGAAGAGGTCATGAACAGCGCTAAGCCTCGCTGAGTTGCGTCAACTGTCGAGCACGCCTTGGGCGGCGGCGGCGCGCAGGGCTTGGCGCCAGTGCCGCAGTTCGGGTAGCCCGGCCGCTGCCCACCCGGCGGTGTCCAGGACCGAGTTCGCCGGGCGGGGTGCGGGCCGGGGGAACTCCGCGGTGGAACACGGCTGCACCCGGTCCGGGTCGGCACCGAGTTCGGTGAACACCGCCCGGGCCAGCCCGAACCATGTCGTGGAAACGGCGTTGACGCAGTGCAGCACGCCAGTCGGTACCCGGTCGGCAGCCAGCGCCAGTGTGATCAGACCGTCGGCGAGGTCTGCCGTCCAGGTCGGGTTGCCCTGCTGGTCATCGACCACTCGGACGGTGTCACCCGGCGACCCGTTCTGTGCCGATCCGTTGTGGGTCGCTAAGGCCGCCATGGTGCGGACGAAATTGGTGCCATGCGCACCGTAGAGCCACGCCGTGCGCACCACATGCGCCGACGCATCTGAGGACAGCACCGCCTGTTCCCCTGCCAGCTTGGTCTGGCCGTACACGGTGCCCGGCACGGCCCGGGCGTCCACCCGGTGAGGCCCGACCCGGTCGCCGGCGAAGACGTAGTCGGTCGAAACCTGCACCAGATGGGCGTGATGGGCGGCGCAGGCGCGCGCCAGGTGCCCCGGGCCCTGCGCGTTGACCGCGTGTGCCCGTTGGGCACCCTCGGATTCCGCTGCGTCCACCGCGGTGTACGCAGCCGCATTGATCACTACCAGCCGGCTGCCGCGGCCGGCTGACGACGCTGACGCGACCGCCTCGGACACTGCCGCGGGATCGGTGACATCGAGTTCGGCCGAGCCCGGGGCGCGAACCCATGTGATCCCGGCCCGGGCGGCCGCAGCCACCAGATCCCGGCCGAGCTGACCCGCCCCGCCGGTCACCAGCAGCGACAGCCTGGCTACATGGCTCAACTCTGACAAGGCAGGCGTCGCTTCAACTCGGGACCGCGGTGGACGACTTCAGCGGCTGCCACCAGTCCCGGTGCTCGGCATACCACCGCACCGTCTCGACCAGCCCTTGCCTGAAGTTCACCGTGGGGTGGTAACCGAGCTCGGTTCGGATCTTCGTCCAGTTCACCGAGTAACGGCGGTCATGAGCCTTGCGATCGGTCACCGGCCGCACGCTGGACCATTCGGCACCGGTCGCCTCCAGCAGTAAGCCGGTGAGCTCGGTATTGGTCAGTTCGGTGCCTCCACCGATGTTGTATATCTCACCGGCTCGACCACGCTCAAGCACCAGCGCGATGCCATGGCAATGGTCGTCGACATGCAACCAGTCCCGCACATTGAGCCCATCGCCGTACAACGGCACCGGCAATCCGTCGAGCAAGTTGGTGACGAACAACGGGATGACCTTCTCAGGGTACTGGTAGGGCCCGTAGTTGTTGGAGCAGCGGGTGATCCGTACATCCATGTCGTGGGTGCGGGCGTAGGACCGGGCGAGCAGGTCGGACCCCGCCTTGGACGCCGAGTACGGTGAGTTCGGCTCCAGCACATGGTTCTCGGGCCATGAGCCCGATTCGATCGAGCCGTATACCTCGTCGGTGGAAACATGCACAAACGTCGACACGCCGGCGTCCAGCGCGGCCTGCAGCACGGTGTGCGTACCCACCACGTTGGTCACCACGAACGGGGCGGCGCCGAGGATCGAGCGGTCGACATGCGACTCCGCGGCGAAATGCACCACCGCATCAACACCAATCATCAGATCGGCCACCAGTAATGCTTCGGTGATGTCACCCTTGACGAAGTGCAGTGCCGGATCGGTCGCCACCGGCGCCAGGTTTTCCGCGTTGCCTGCGTAGGTCAGCTTGTCCAGGACCACCACCTCGGCACCGGCCAATGAAGGTTCCGCCCCGCACAGCACTCGCCGCACAAACGTGGACCCGATGAATCCAGCACCGCCGGTGACCAGAAGCCGCATCGGCTCACCCTCCCAACCTGGCTGGCAGTCAGACAGCGGCGAACCGAGTGTGCCATGGCAACCCGACTGGGCGTTCACACGTCTGCACTAGGCAAACGGATAGCCTGGCCGTGCCGCCGCACCAGCTGCACAACGCAGGAGGGGGATGCGTGGAAGACAGGCCACTCCGGCCGGGGAGTTCCGCCGGGCGACCCGAACGGCCGGGTCGGCGGCGTGGACCAGACGGTGGCCCGCAACCCCCGAAAGCATCCCGGAAAGCCGGCAAACCCCCGACCATGTCGTCGCAGCGCCGGCGTGGCGAGATACCAGTCCCCCGGCGGCGGCCGAACTATGGGTTCCGCGGCACCAAGATGGTGCTCGCGATGGTCTCCGCCCTGGTGCTCGGCCTCACCGGGTACGGGTGGTCGACCTTTCAGAGCCTCCAGAAAGGCTTGAGCACCACGGATGTGATCGGGTTCAGCGCTTCGGACGCCGCGACCGACATCCTGTTGGTGGGCATGGACAGCCGTACCGACGCGCAGGGCAACCCGCTGCCTGCCGAGGTGCTGTCCCGGCTGCGCGCCGGCAACAACGAGGGTGAGCTCACCGACACCATGATCCTGGTGCGGATCCCGAGCGATGGCATGCATGCGGTAGCGATCTCGCTGCCACGGGACCTGTACGTCCAGTTGCCCGAGGGGTACGGCAAGCACAAGCTCAATTCCGCGTTCATCCGCGCGAAGAGCGCCACCGCGGCACGGCTCGTCGAGCAAGGAGCCGATCCGGCCACGGTCCGCAGCGAGTCCGTCTCCGCGGGCCGCAAGCTGCTGCTCGAGACCGTGAAGGACCTCACCGGGGTCGGCATCGACCACTATGCGGAGATCAACCTGTTAGGTTTCTCGCTGCTCACCGAAGCCGTCGGCGGGGTCGAGGTATGCCTGCGGGAAGCGGTTAACGACAAGTTCTCCGGTGCCAACTTCCCGGCTGGCCCACAGGTGATCTCGGGGCCGGACGCGCTGGCGTTCGTCCGGCAACGGCATGGGCTGCCCGGCGGCGACCTGGACCGCATCGTGCGCCAGCAGAACTACCTCGCCGCGCTGGCCGACAAGGTGCTGTCAGCTGGGACGCTGGGCAGTCCGGCTCGGATCCGCCAGCTGATCGACGCGACCCAGCAATCGCTGGTGCTCGACGAGGACCTTGACCTGCTTGACTTCGCCGCTCGAATGCAAGGCCTGGCGGCGGGCAACGTGATGTTCAAGACCGTTCCAGTGCTGGGCGACGGTGCCAGCGAGTCCGACGGTGCGGTGCTCAAGGTCGATCCGGAGGCCGTGCAGGCGTTCGTCGCCCAGGCCATCGACGTCCGTGCCGCGCCGGATCTCACGCCCGGCTCCCCGGCCAGAGCGGCGGTCACAGTCGACGTGCTCAATGCCTCGGGCGTGACCGGGCTCGCCAATTCGGTCTCCGAGCAGCTGGCCGGGCAAGGGTTCCGCCAAGGCGCGGTCGGCAACACTCCCGCCCGAGCTACCAGCGTGGTGCGCTACCCGGCCGGCGAGCAGGACGTCGGCGCAGTGGTGGCCGACACGCTGGGCGGTCTGCCGGTTGAAGAGGGCTCCAACCTGACACCCGGGACCGTGCAGGTGTATCTCGGCCGGGACTATCCCGGACCGGATACACCACGGATTGGCGGCGCATCTTTCCTGCGAGTGGATGGGGCAGCCATCAGCAAGGTGCGTCCTGTCACGTATACCGCCCTAGCCCCGCCCCCGGCGCTGGCTCCGAGACCGCCGATGGCCGGCAGCGGCGTGCCGTGCGTCTCCTGACCCGGCCCTGCTGAGGAACCGATGACCATCACCGACGAGCTGCTCGGCCCCCTGCTGCGCAGGGACCCGGCCGGACCACGAATCACTCACTACGACGACGCCGCCGGCAGCCGGATTGAGCTGTCCGGCGCCACGCTGGCCAACTGGGCGGCCAAGACCGCGAACTGGTTACGCGACGAGCTCGACGTCCAGCCCGGCGACGCCGTCGCGGTGTTGCTGCCGCCGCACTGGCAGACCGCTGGGGCGCTGCTGGGCTCCTGGTGGTGCGGCGCGACGGTCACCACGTCGCCCGCCGATGCGGTCGCCGTCGCGCTGTGTGGGATTGATCGGATCGTCGACGCGACCGGCGCCGACGAGGTAGCAGCGCTCGGGTTGGACGCGCTCGGTGTGGGCATCCCGGTCCTGCCTCCAGGGGTCCGGGACTTCGCCAGCGAGATCCGGGTACACGGCGACACGTTCACGCCCGGCGCCCCTGGTCCGGATACCGAGGTGCTCGTCACCGCCGCTCGGGCTCGAGCCGCGAAACTGGGCCTTGCCGCCGGTGATCGCCTGCTGTGCACCACGAGCTGGGACGCGGCAGTGCCGGGTGAGGTACTGCTCGCGGTGCTCTCCGCGGACGCGTCGCTGGTGCAGTGCACCGGCGCTGATCCAGCCGCGCTGCCCGACCGATGCAAAGCCGAACGGGTGACTGCCACCCTCGGCGTCGAGGTGCGGTCAATACGTCGGGCCGGTTGATCAACGGCTCAAGCCGTCACGGCGGACGCAGGCCATCAAGCAGCCGCGCCGGGCAGACTCGCACCCGAAACGGTCGCCCGCACGGCATCGCCTCCAGGTCGTGCACCATGAACGGGCGACCCTCGGCGAGTCCGATCGGTTCGGTCATGGCGGTCATGGTCCCCCTCCTTCCTGTTCGCGGCCAGCGTGGACTGCGACCCCGACAGTTTGGGGAGCGAAACGGCGGTGTCGACGACATGAGTTCGTGATGGACCCGGGATACCCTTGGCGCCGGGGCAGCGATCGGTAGATTCGGCGGTGGGACTATGCGCGGCGTGCTGGGCAGTGGCCGGATGAATGGGATCATCGCGACACTGCTGTGGCTTGTCTTGGTGGTGCTGGTGGCCGGGTGCACCGGCTCTGGGCAGTCTTCCGGATCATCCATCGGAGGGACTGCCGCGCCGCCGCAGGTCAGTATCCAGCCAGGGGACAAGGCCGAAAACGTCAAGCCGACACAGCCGGCTTCAGTGAGCATCACCGAGGGTGAATTGCGCGAGGTGACGCTGACCAACTCGGACGGCAAGGCGGTGGCCGGCACGCTGAGCCCGGACCGGCGCAGTTGGACCAGCACGGAGCCGTTGGGCTACGACCGCACCTACACCTGGAGCGGCACCGCGGCCGGCCTCACTTCCCCGGCGGTGCCCATCACCGGCTCGTTCAGCACCGTCACGCCCAGCCAGCTTGTCCACGCCACTCTGAACATTGGTGATGGCGATACCGTCGGCATTGCCGCCCCGGTCATCCTGCAGTTCGACGACCACGTAGCCGACAAGGCCGCTGTGGAACGCGCCCTGCAGGTGCAGACGTCGGTGCCGGCGGAAGGATCCTGGGCCTGGCTCCCCGACGACAACGGTGGCTCCCGCGCGCACTACCGGACCCGGGAATACTGGCAACCCGGTACACAGGTCAACATCGCCGCCAAGCTGTACGGCGTGGCCTACGGTGACGGATCCTACGGCGAGGAAGACGTGACTACGTCCTTCACCGTCGGTCGCGCCCAGATCGTCAAGGCCGACGTCAACAGCCACCGGCTGGTCGTCATCCGGGACGGCCAGGAGGTGATGAACTTCCCCGCCAGCTACGGGTTGGCCTCCGATCCGCAGCGCCACACCACCAACGGCGTCCACGTGGTGATGAACAAGTCTCAGAAAGTGCTGATGTCCAACCCCAAATACGGCTATGTCGACCTACCCATGTATTGGGCGGTGCGGGTCTCCAACTACGGTGAGTTCATTCACGCCAACCCCGCGTCTACCGACGCGCAGGGAGAGGCCAACGTCACTCACGGCTGCATCAACCTGTCCACCGCGGACGCTCGGCAATACTTCGACAGCGCGGTATTCGGCGACCCGGTCGAGGTAACCGGTAGCCCTACCCAGTTCAGCGGGGAACACGGTGACATCTATGACTGGACGGTCCCGTGGGACGCCTGGCAAGCGATGTCGGCCCTGGATTCGTGATGTGCTGAGCAGTGCACGCGCCATCGCCGTGCGCTAGATCTGGTTGGGTGCCCCATAGATCTGGGGTGATCTCTTACTTGTGGGGTGGACGTCGCCGACGCGCCACCCACCGCAAGCACCGCTCCCTGCTCTGACCCGAGGAGTCCTGCTCCCCGTTTCACGAAGACCTGCACCGGACGGCTTACGACGCCATTAGTTTCACGCGCCACCGCCGTTGACGTCCGGTTGAGGACTACTGGTAGCAGTCTGAGGACTCAAAGTAATAGTGCCGGTTCGAGCCGTGACCGGCGTAACGCCGGGTCACACCGTCGGCGATCAAACAGGAGAGCTGCGTACGACCTAGGTACGTGGGTTGCAGGAGAAGTAGTACCTCCCGGGTGAGACGGCTGCGTGCCACTCATGCGCGCGGCTGTCGCCGTTCGGGTGATTTGGCCGCTCTAACGGGATGCTGCGCGAAAACCTATGGAGAGGTCGGAGATGCCACAGATCACTAACGGTATGCCGGCTGCCTTGCTTCGGAGCGCCACCTGGATAAAGAGCAGATACAGTAATCCCAGCGGGGAGTGCGTGGAGTTAGCGAAGCTGGGAAACGGAGAGATCGCCGTGCGTAATTCCCGGCACCCGGGTGGCCCTGCCCTGATTTTCACCCGTGCCGAGATGGCCGCCTTCATCCAGGGCGTGGAGCATGGCGAGTTCGACGAGATGGCAGGGTGAGATGAAACGTCGGGGACGGGCTCTCGCCGGTCGGAGTGAATGAGATTCAGAGTTCTTTGAGGATAGTGCCGAGGAACCTGATCGTTTCGGCAGGGGTTTTGGCCTGCACAGATAAGCGATCCAAAATCTCCCGGTAGTCCTGGACATCCTCAATTTTGTCCAGGTAGAGGGCGCTGGATAACTGTTCAAGGTAGACGATGTCTGGTAGGTCGATTTCACAGAACCGCAGAAGGGAGAACGGGCCACCTAGCGCCACGTGTGCACCGGAATAGATCGGTATCACCTGGAGCGTGACGCTGGGGAGCTCAGCCATCTCGATCAGAGTCTGAATCTGCTCCCGCATCACCGGACGCCCGTTAAGTCGCCATAGCGAAGCCTCCTCCATCACTGCCCAGAATTGGGGGGCTCCGGGTTGGGTGAGGATTTCCTGACGTGTCATCCGCAGTGCGAGTCGGCGCTCTATATCATCGGCGGATCGGCGTGGGTGGCCGAGCTGGATGACGGCGCGGGCGACGTCGCGAGTCTGCAGCAGGCCCGGCACGAGTTGCGGTTGATAGGTGCGGATGACTGAACTCGCCTGCTCCAAGCCGAGGTAGATCTCGAACCAGCTCGGCACGATATCGCTGTACTGCTGCCACCAGCCGGGCACGTTGGCCCGCCGGACGAGGGTGAGGAACGCTTGTCGCTCTTGTTCATCGGTAATGCCGTAGAAAGTGAGCAGGTCCGTCACATCGCGTTCCCTGAAGCCGACCCGCCCGAGTTCCATTCGGCTGATCTTGGCATGGGACGCCCGGATCGCGTGGCCGGCTGCTCCGGCAGTGATCCCGCGCGCTTCACGGAGTCGACGCAACTGAGTGCCCAACACGATGCGCAGCGCCGTTGGCCCCTGCGGTCGTACCGCAGCGTGACCGTCGATCGGATCGTGACTCCACTGAGGCGTCGTCACCATGCCCCCTACAGTTGAATACTATGGAGAGTTACACCATAGACGGCAGCCAGTTCACCCGACACCCCCGCCAGCCGTTTCGTCAAACTGATCATTTTTGTGCTCTGGATCGATGCAGCCTCTCGGCTCGGTATCGATCAAGGACAGTGGTGGCAGGGGTCAGGAGTGGCGCACGTCGATCTTCCTGCCTAGTGTGATGTGGCATCTTCCGCCAACTCCACAAGACCCCGCGGCTAACACGCCGCTTGAGCAGCAAAGCCATTGAACAGCCGCAGCATAGAATGCGATTGCACCCGCTCCGTTCTTGCATCGGTACACGACGTTTGAAGAGAAATCGCGTGCTCGTGCATCCACTCTTGCATCTGCATGCGAGATCTGAAAAAGTAGCTGAGCAATGTCTTGGTGAATACCGCAGAACAAGGGGGCTGCGTCGTGGGTTTTTTCAGGCGGCTATGACTCGCATGGTCAGGCGCGCCGTAATCGGACCGCTAGGTGGTCTGGCCACCACGCGGGCAGGTAAGACGGAGGTCGGCCCGTGAAGCTGCCTCCGCTATCAGATCTGCGCTCCGGCGCCCAGGCGTGCCTACCACCAGAGGTGGAACGGCTACTACTCGACGTGGTCGCCGACGGGTTCATCGTGTACTGCTGCGGACCCAGAGCGGCGCCGTTTGCTCTGGTCGCGTCCTACCAGTGGCAGGACTACGTCGATTTAGTCACCATCCGGCGATTCGACCGGATCACTGCCGCCAGGATCCCTGCTCCCCGAGGCGTTCGGATCGACGTGTTCGCCCCCGAGGTGGTGGTGTGGGCGCATGAAGGCCCGCCGCAGTGGACACTGCGGGCATTACTCAACCTGCTACCTCCCCAGCACCCCCACGCCCCCGGCATCGCTCACCCAGCACCACCCTCGCTGCACATTCCCCGGGCTGAGCAACGCCCGATGACCATCCGGCTTCCGCCACCAGACCGGGCCGGGATGCGAGCCGCCCGCCTCGCCACAGTATTAGAAGCGGTAGATTGAGAGGATTCACTCTCCTCGTCGGCTGAGCAGGTCGGTGCTTAACGCGACGAATACGACAACCAACCCCGCACGGGGTCGTCACAAACAGCGCGACGCGGACTAGCCGTTGAATAGGGCGCGGGCCATCACCATGCGCTGGATCTGGTTGGTACCCTCGTAGATCTGGGTGATCTTCGCGTCGCGCATCATCCGCTCGACGGGGAAGTCCCGGGTGTAGCCGTAACCACCGAAAAGCTGCACCGCGTCGGTGGTGACCTCCATGGCCACGTCGGAGGCAAAGCACTTCGATGCCGAGGAGATGAACCCGAGCTTGTTCTCGCCGCGCTCGGCACGGGCCGCGGCGATGTAGACCAACTGCCGGGCCGCCTCAGTTTTCATCGCCATCTCGGCCAGCATGAACTGGACACCCTGAAAGTCGGCGAGCGGTTTGCCGAACTGCTTGCGCTGCTTGACATAGGCGATCGCGGAGTCCACCGCACCTTGCGCGATGCCCACGGCCTGCGCCCCGATTGTCGGACGGGTGTGGTCCAGGGTCTGGAGAGCTGTCTTGAACCCGCTGCCGGGCTCGCCGATGATCCGATCGGCCGGGATCGTGCAGTTCTCGAAGTAAATCTCCCTGGTGGGGCTGCCCCTGATCCCCAGCTTGCGTTCCTTGGGCCCGACTGAGAACCCCGGGTCGTCCTGCTGGACCACAAAGGCGCTGATCCCGCCGGCGCCCCGATCCGGATCAGTCACCGCCATCACGGTGTACCAGGCGGACTCTCCCGCGTTGGTGATCCAACATTTGGTGCCGTTGAGCACCCAGTGGTCGCCGTCGAGCCGGGCTCGGGTCCGCATCGCCGCGGCATCACTGCCCGCCTCTCGCTCGGACAGCGCGTAGGACACCATGGAGCCCGCGGCCACCGACGGCAGTATGTGCTTGCGGAGGTCCTCGGAGCCGGCCAGCAGCAATCCCATCGTGCCCAGCTTGTTCACCGCCGGAATGAGTGAGGACGACGCGCACACTCGCGCCACCTCCTCGATCACAATGCAGGTAGCCACCGAGTCCGCACCCTCACCGCCATAGACCTGCGGCACGTGCACAGCATGGAAGCCCGAACGCACCAGGGCGGTCTGCGCCTCGCGCGGAAACCGCTCCTGCTCATCGACCTCCGCCGCATGCGGGGCGATCTCCTTCTCCGCCAGCGCCCGCACCGCCTCCCGCAATGCCTCGTGCTCCGCACCCAGCTGGTAGATCCCAAAGTGGGGATTCATGGGCTTGCCCTCCCTCACCCACATTCTGGATGCAGAATGCCCTAACTGGGCACCGGATTACCGCAGTCTGCATCCAGAACGCGGTGAGGTCAGTCCAACTTGGCACGCAGGGCGGCGTCGGCGTTCAGGACGCGCTGGGCTTGGTCATGTTGGAAGGTGGCCATCCGTTGGCTGAGTGCCGAGTCGAAGGCTGCCAGGATGCGGATTGCGAGCAGGCCGGCGTTGCGTGCGCCACCGATCGACACGGTGGCGACCGGCACGCCAGCGGGCATCTGCACGATCGACAGCAGCGAGTCCAGGCCATCCAGATGCGCCAGTGGCACCGGTACCCCGATCACCGGCAAGACCGTGGCCGACGCCACCATCCCGGGCAGGTGCGCCGCCCCACCGGCCCCAGCGATGATCACCTTCAGGCCCCGGTCCGCGGCATGGCGCGCATAATCGAGCATCCGGCTCGGGGTGCGGTGTGCCGATATCACCGCCACCTCATGCGGCACATCGAACTCGTCCAGCGCTTCGGCGGCAGCGCTCATCACCGGCCAGTCCGAGTCGCTGCCCATGATCACACCCACCAGCGGGTCAGTCACGCAGTCTTCCGTTCCGGCCCGTGCGGCGGGTACCCGTCCGGCCAGACCCCGGTGGCCAGGAAGGTCGCCGATGCCACCGCCACTTCGCGCACCGATGCCAGCTGCGCCCCGAGCACCGTGACGTGCCCGATCTTGCGCCTTGGCCACTCCGACTTCGCATAAAGGTGCACCTTCGCCTCCGGGTAACGGGCCATCAGGTGATGCAGCCGCTCATCGATACCCAGCACCGGCCGGGAGTCGGCGGCGAGCACGTTGGCCATCACGCAGACCGGGGCACGCGGCGCAGTGGCGCCCAACGGATAGTCCAGCACTGCCCGCAGGTGCTGCTCGAACTGGGAGGTCACCGCACCCTCAATGGTCCAGTGCCCGCTGTTGTGCGGCCGCATCGCCAACTCATTGACCAATAACTGCCCACTGGGCATCTCGAACAGCTCGACGGCCAGCACGCCGACCACTCCCAGCTCCCTGGCCACCCGTAGCGCAAGCTCCTGGCCGGCTTGCGCCAGGTCGGGATCCAGCCCGGGTGCCGGGGCGAGTACCTCGACACAGATCCCGTCGTGCTGCACCGTCTGCACCACCGGCCATGCCGCGCCCTGCCCGAACGGGGAGTGAGCCACCAGCGCGGCCAGCTCCCGGCGCATCGCCACGTAGGGCTCGACCAGCAGCGGGGTGTCCGCGGCGAGTAGCTCGGCCACCACCCGGCGCGCGTCGCTCGGTGCGTTGAGGATCCACACACCCCGCCCGTCGTAGCCACCGCGGACCGCCTTGAGCACGCACGGCCAACCATGCTGGGCAGCGAAGCGCAGCACGTCCTGCAGTTGGGTCACCTCGCGAAAGGGCGGAACTGGCATGCCCAACCCGGCCAGCGTCTGGCGCATCAACAGCTTGTCTTGGGCGTGCGCCAGGGCGTCCGGACCCGGGTACACCCGCACCCCGTCAGCGACCAGAGCCCGCAGATGCTCGGTGGGCACATGTTCATGGTCGAAAGTGAGGACGTCGCAGCCCTCGGCGAAACGACGTAGCACCGCCAGGTCGTCGGGCCGGCCCACGACCACCTCCGAGGCCACCAGGGCGGCAGGCTCAACCGGATCTTCGGCCAGCACTCGCAAAGACTGACCCAGCGCCATAGCGGCCTGGTGGGTCATCCGGGCCAGCTGCCCGGCGCCCACCATGCCGACAACGGGCAAGCCGATACGGGAGTCCACCAGCGCATGATCTTATCGTGCGCGGTTGTTCCCTGTGCCGTGTGACGGCTGGTGGGCGATGCCAAGCGCCATCCGCTCGCCGCGCGCGACCGTCCGAATCTCGGTGGGCACCTCGCGCTGCGTCATCTCAGCGAAGAAGTCGGACAGCGGCGAGCGAAACACCGTGTAGTCGTCGGTGTGCACCGGGACGGTCATCCGCGGCTCGATGAGCCGCACCAGATCCGCACCCTGCCGGCCGTCCATCGTGAGCATGACGCCCATGATCCTGGTGCCGCCGAGGTGCACGACCATCGCGTCGATGTCCGGGAAGCGCCTCCGGATCTCGCCGAGGTGCTGGCGGTAAAGGGTGTCACCGGTGACGTACAACCGCAGCGTCACCGTGCCGGCCTGCTCCAACTCGATGACACTGCCCATCACCTGCGGCAGCAGCCGGTCGAGCAGACCGGGCCCGTGCACCGCGGGCACGGCGGTCACCCGCAGCTGTTCGGTACCGCGCTCGAACCTGTGCTCGTGCCACGTTCGCAGGCCGGTGCAGCGCCCGAAGCCCCAGCGGTCCAGCTTGCGTGCGGCCTGTGGGGTGGTGATCACCGGCACGTCCTTGGGCAGCCCCCGTTTGGCGATCCGGTCGAAGTGGTCGCCGTGCAGATGCGACAGCAGCACCGCGTCGAGCGGCGGCAGCCGGTCGGGCTGCAACGCGGGCTCGGTCAGTCGTTTGGACGTCAGGCCATAGCCCAGGTAGGCGCGCTGGCCGCGATGCAGGAAGTTCGGGTCGGTCAGCAATGTGAATCCACCGAGCCGCAGCACGGTCGTCGCCGTTCCGACGAAGGTCAATGAGCCGGGCGGGACGTCGTGTGCGTTGTTCGTCATGCTGTCGAGTACCCGCTCAACGCACGACTACGCGATGGCTGTGCGCAGGAGCGGCCGCCTACGGTCCGTACACTGCGCTGGTGTCCGTGGTCGACGCCGTGCTCTCCCGGATTCCGCAGCCCTACCGGGATACCGCTGTCCGTCACCGCGAGCTGGTGAAGTTCGCGCTGGTCGGCGGGATCGCCTACGTCGTGGACATCACGCTGTTCACGCTGCTCAAGACGACGGTGCTGGAGCCCAAACCGGTCACTGCCAAGGTCGTCGCGGTACTGATCGCGACAATGGTGTCCTATGTGCTCAATCGGGAGTGGTCTTTCCGAACCCGGGGTGGCCGGGAACGTCGCCTCGAGGCGGCGTTGTTCTTCACGGTCTGCGGCATCGGACTGGTGATCAACGCGACCCCGCTGTGGATTTCGCGGTACGTGCTGGACCTCCAGGTCCCGCAGGTGAGCCTGCTCATCCAAGAGGCCGCCGACTTCGCCAGCGCCAACGTGATCGGCACTGCCGTGGCGATGGCCTTCCGGTGGTGGGCCTTCCGAAGGTACGTCTTCCCCGATCAAAACGTGCGGCGCCAGGTTCCGGTGACCTGACCGCGCACAGGTCTCAGACCCGATGCTTCGACCCTGCAAGCAGGTCTCAGACCCGATGCTTCGACCCTGCAAGCAGGTCTCAGACCCGATGCTTCGACCCTGCAAGCAGGTCTCAGCGGACCACGCCGGTGCTCGGGCGTGGCGGCCCGGCCAGCTCCTCGCCCCGCGGTACCCGCAGGTAGACCGCGAACCTGGCAGGTCGCGCCGAGCTGAGCTCGAGGCGCCCCCCGTCGGCCTCCACCAACGCCCGGGCCAGCGCCAGGCCGACGCCGGTGGAAGAGGCTCCAGAGACCCCACGGTCGAAGACGTGCGGGGCCAGCTCCTCGGGCACTCCCTGCCCACCGTCGGCCACCTCCAACACCACCATCCGATCCGGTCCGGCCCCTCCCGGCCGCGCAGACAACGTCACCACGCCGGCTCCATGCCGCAGCGCGTTGTCGATCAGCACTCCAAGCGCCTCGCGCAGCCGTCCGGGCGTGACCCGGGCGACCAGCCCGTCGGCCACCCGCAGCCGCAACTTCCGCCGTCCGGCGTCGGCCTGTGGCTGCCAGTCGGCGACGACCCCGCCGAGCAGTTCAGCGAGCTCCACCGGCTCGGCGGTGGCGGCCCGGGCCTCCTCGGTGGCCCGCAGCAGGTCGTCGAGCACCGCGCCGAGCCGCTCGGCCTGCTCCAGCGCCGCCTCGGCTTCCGCGGCAATGGCCGGATCAGGATGCGTGGCCAACTCGTCGAGCCGCAGCTGCAGCGCAGTCAGCCGGCTGCGCAACTGGTGTGATACGTCGCCGACGAGGTCGCGCTCCCGCTGGACGAGCTCGGCCAGCGCAGCCGCCGAGGTGTCCAGCAGATCTGCGACCTGATCGAGCTCCGGGATGCCGTGTCGCGCCGGTGCGAGACGGAAGTCCCCCGCCCCCAGCCGGGCGGCCCGATCGGCGACGTCCTTCAGCGGCCCTGCCAGCCGCCGAGCGGTCACGGTGGCCATGGCTGCGCCAATTCCCACCGACAGCACCACGAGCAGCGCAACCATGGTGGCCGCG
This sequence comes from Actinomycetota bacterium, assembly GCA_030862525.1. Classification (GTDB taxonomy): domain Bacteria; phylum Actinomycetota; class Actinomycetes; order Mycobacteriales; family Pseudonocardiaceae. The sequence goes on from JALZDN010000090.1 coordinate 14,370, forward strand.
CGCAGCTGGTCGCGTCGCATCGCATCCCCAGGCACGGCCAGCCTTGCGGTGCCCTGCTGTGCCAGCGGCAAGGACTCCACCACCGCGTCGGGCCCTGGATCGGCGCCGAGCACTGATCGACCGGTCCGCGGCGAGTCCACGATCAGCTGCCCGTCGGGTGGGAGCACCAGCTCGACCGCGCGCAGATCCGCCGGCGTCGGAGGCGAACTCTGATCGTCCAGTCTGGACACTGCCTGCTCCAACCGGCTGAGCAGGTCGGTCCGGGTGAAGTTCTCCGCTAGCCGCCAGCTGGCGATGGCCAGCGGGATACCCAGCACCAGGCTGATGATCGTGACCACGATCAGCGTGGACTGCAGGATCCTCCACCGCACGACCGCACGCTACTTCCTCTGCGACGTGTCGAAGCGGAATCCGACTCCTCGGACGGTGGCGATCCGGCTGCTGCCGATCTTGCGGCGCAACCATGACATGTGCATGTCCAGCGTCTTGGAGCCCTTGAGTTCTGGGTCGTTCCACACCTCGCGCAGGATCTCCTCGCGGCTGACCACCTGCCCCGGCCGAGACAGCAGCACTCTTAGCAGCTCGAACTCCTTGTTCGCCAACCCCACCTCGGTACCTTCGATGAGCACCCGGTGCCCGGCGAGGTCCATCCGCACCCCGCCCACTTCCAGCGCATCCGGCGCGCTGCGGCGCAACAGGGCGCGCACCCTGGCCAACAATTCGGCCAGCCGGAATGGCTTGGCGACGTAGTCGTCGGCGCCCGCGTCCAGCCCGACGACGAAGTCCACCTCGTCGGTTCGGGCGGTGAGCATGAGCACCGGGACGTCGGGGCGCACTCGCCGTAGCCGGCGGCAGACATCCAGGCCATCCATCCCCGGCAACCCGAGATCGAGCACTAAGAGATCGACTTCGTCTTGGTCGGCGTGGGCCAGCGCGGTGTGGCCGTCACCGACCACCACCACCTCGTGGCCCTCCCGCTGCAGGGCACGGGACAGCGGCTGGGCGATGCCGGTGTCGTCCTCGGCGAGGAGCACAGTGGCCACAACGCTCAGCGTAGGGCTGGGTGGCAGCATCTGTACGGGTGACCGCCGACGTACTTCTTCCCGCGGAGGCGAAATTATGACCGATCACAGAGCCGACCTGATGCTGGCCCTCAGCCTGGCCGACACTGCCGATGCGATCACGATGGATCGGGTGGGTGCGGCGGACCTCCAGGTCGACCGCAAGCCCGACCGAACCCCGGTCACCGATGCCGACCTGGCCGTCGAGGAGGCCGTACGGGCGGTCCTACTCCACCAGCGGCCTCAGGACGCAGTGCTCGGTGAGGAGGGCGGGGGCCCGGCTGACCAGCGAGCCGGCCGAGTCTGGCTGCTCGACCCGATCGACGGGACGAAGAACTTCCTGCGCGGCGTGCCGGTCTGGGCCACCCTCATCGCGCTCGTCGAGGACGGCAAGCCGGTGGTCGGGGTGATCAGCGCACCTGCGCTGCGGCGGCGATGGTGGGCGGCAGCCGGGGCGGGTGCCCACTCCCGGGATGTGCACGGCATTACCCGAACCATCACGGTGTCCGGGGTCGGCGATCTCGCCGATGCCTACGTGTCCACCACCCATCTAGGCAGCTGGGTAGAACACCACAGCCGGAAGTCCTATCTCACGCTGGTGGACGCATGTTGGGAGAATCGGGCCTTCGGCGACTTCTGGCAGCACTGCCTGGTCGCCGAGGGCGCGATCGATCTGGCCGCAGAGCCGATCGTCAACCCCTGGGACGTGGCTGCCGCGCAGGTATTGGTGGAGCAGGCCGGTGGCCGCTTCACCGACCTGGAGGGGTTCGCTCGGTACGACGGTGGCACGGCGCTGTCGTCCAACGGGCTGCTGCACGACGCCGCTCTGGCCCTGCTGCAGCTTTGATCAGCTATCGGACTATCTGCGTCGCGAAGCACAGGTAGTCCCAACCCCCATCCGCTTACAATAGGACTCCGCGTCGCTGCGGCCGACGCGGTCTGGGTATGGCGTAACGGTGCGTTATTTGATCTTCATTCGTATGGGGCGCCGCCCAGCCATAGGCACGCTTGTGCGCAAGTCTCCCGAGCTGATCGCCTGAACCGGTATAGCTCTGGGTGCGTCGAACTCTCGTTTCCCCGGTACAACAGTGGCAGGGCACTGTCGTACAAAAGGCTTCGGCACGCCGGCCTGGCCCTGCAATCGTGATCGGTTACAGCAGGGAGCGCACCCGCCTCAATCGCTCGCGCCACCAGCTAGCCCGTTCCAGGTCGGCCGGTTGGTGGGCCTTCAAGAGCCACGGGTCGGGCGCGGCCGGCGCGCGCAGCACCGGGAGGTAGCCCTTGGACGGCCGCAGTGAATCGGCTTCGGCGACCACATCGCCGTACAACAGCGACAGCGTGCCGAGGCCGCAGGCGAAGTCCAGCTCGGGCAGTGCCCCGGCGAGGGCGACTTGAGCAGCGAGGCCGACGCTGGTCTCCAGCGCGGAGGAGACCACGCAGGGCAATCCGGCAGCCTCGGCTACCTGCAGTGAACGCCGGACGCCGCCCAACGGGGTGCACTTGATCACCGCGAGATCAGCCGCGCCGGCGACCGCGACCCGCAGGGGATCCTCCGCGCGACGGATCGACTCGTCGGCAGCGATCCGGACCTCCACGCGATGGCGAACGGCGGCGAGTTCCTCAATGGTCCGGCAGGGCTGCTCGACGTATTGCAGCCCGCCGGCTGCCTTGTCAAGTTGACGGATCGCCCGCACCGCGGTGTCGACGTCCCAGACTCCGTTGGCGTCCACCCTGATCGCTCCGGTCGGGCCGAGCCCATCCCGGACCGCCTCGACCCGCGCAAGGTCCTCGGCCAGCGACTCGGGGTGATCGGCGACCTTGACCTTCGCGGTGCCACAACCCGACTGCACGGTGATCTCGTGCGCACGCTGCGCGCCCACCGCCGGAACCGTGCAGTTGATCGGAATCCGTTCACGCACCGGCTCCGGCCAGCCCACCGTGGCCTGCTCGACTGCGGTGGCCAGCCAAGACGCCGCCTCCCGATCGTTGTACTCGGGGAACGGACAGAACTCACCCCACCCCGCCGGCCCCTCGATGAGCATCCCCTCGCGCACGGTGATTCCCCGAAAACGCATTGTCATCGAGATCGCATAGACGCGGGCCCCGCCAAAATCTATGTCATCGCTCATCAGGAGGTGAAGTCCTCGTCTCCTCGGGCGCTGTTGCGGCCAAGGAAGCCGTGCTCCGCCCGTCTACATCCCGCAGATGTGGCGAGCGACGCAGCTGATCCGCTGAACCCCTTGCCTGCGCGGCGAGCACCGGGTAACGATATGCGCATGCGGCCCGCCGTGCTCGAGCAGTTCTGGCCGAGCCGGCGCATGGATGCCTTCGATCAATTCTGTAGCTAGGCCGCGCGTCGACGTATGGCCTCCCCGCCCCGCGCGGCCGATCCCCGGTGCAACTGTTCATCCATTCGCACCAGTATCCCCGCACACCAGGAGAGCCCGTGTCCGTTACCGATGAACTGCTCGCAAACAACGCCCGCTACACCGAGAGCTTCTCCGGGCCGCTGCCGTTGCCGCCCGCCAAGGGCGTCGCCGTCGTGGCCTGCATGGACGCCCGCCTGGATGTCTACCGCATCCTCGGTCTGAACGAAGGCGAGGCACACGTGATCCGCAATGCGGGTGGCGTGGTTACCGATGACGAGATCCGCTCGCTGGCAATCAGTCAGCGGCTGCTCGGCACCCGGGAGATCATCCTCATCCACCACACCGACTGCGGAATGCTCACCTTCACCGACGACCAGTTCAAGAGATCCATCCAGGACGAGACCGGGATCAAGCCGGCGTGGTCTGCCGAGGCCTTCCCGGACCTCGACGAGGACGTCCGGCAGTCGATCGCCCGAATCAAGGCCAGCCCGTTCGTGCCGAACAAGGACTACGTCCGCGGGTTCGTCTTCGACGTGGCGACTGGCAAGCTCAACGAGGTCGTCTGAGCTGAACATCCTGCGAGCCCTGCCCGGTGTGGTCCGGCAGGGCTCGCAGGCGTCCGGGAACGTCACCTGCTCAGTGCCTGAACTACCCGGGACGGCGAGGGTCTGCCGAGCATCTCGGCCATCCACGTGCTGGCCCGCGCCAGGGCGTCGAGGTCGACCCCGTGTTCGATGCCGAGCCCGTCCAGCATCCAGACGAGGTCCTCGGTGGCCAGGTTGCCGGTGGCCGACTCGGCGTAGGGGCAGCCACCCAGCCCACCAGCCGAGGCGTCCACGCAGGTCACTCCGGCATACAGGGCGGCCAGCGTGTTGGCCAACGCCTGACCGTAGGTGTCGTGGAAGTGCACCGCCAGCGCGTCAGTCCCGACGCCCGCGTCGGCGAACCCCTTCAGCAACGCGGCGACGTGGCCTGGGGTGGCCACCCCGATGGTGTCGCCCAAGGAGAGCTGGTCGCAGCCCAGGTCCAGCAGCCTACGTCCGACGTTGATGACCTGCTGCACCACCACGGCGCCCTCCCACGGGTCCCCGAAGCACATCGAGACGTACCCGCGCACGCGCAGACCCTCGGCCACAGCTCGGCCGACCACCGGCGAGAACATCTCGAACTGCTCGTCAAGGCCACGGTTGAGATTGCGCCGGGCAAAGCTTTCGGTGGCTGACGCGAAGACCGCGATCTCGGCGGCACCCGCCGCCAAGGCCCGATCCAGCCCCCGCTCGTTGGGCACCAGCACGGGGTAACGTACCGCGTCGCGGCGCGCGAGCAACCCGAGCAGCTCCGCGGCGTCGGCCAGCTGCGGCACCCAATTCGGGTGCCCGAAACTGGTCGCCTCCAAGACCGCCAGCCCCGCCCCGGCCAACCGATTCAGGAACTCGGCCTTGATCTCGACGGGCACCACCACGGACTCGTTCTGCAAGCCGTCGCGCGCCCCAACCTCCCAGATCAGCACCCGCTGCGGCAGCCCGTCACCGGGGTGACGGTCGGGCAGGCCAACCTCCCTAGCGCTCACTGGTCCACGGCCCGGCATTCACGTCGTAATAGAGCAGCGAGTGCACCCGCTCGACCTGGGGGATGTCGTCGAATTCCAGTGGCTCGTCGGCGGCCGACTCGATGATCAGCGTGCCGCAGCCCAGAATCCGTTCGATGACGTTATGCCGAAACTGCACACTGTTGATTCGGTTGATCGGGATGTCGATGCCGCTGCGGGACAGGATGCCCTCGCGGACCAGCACCCGCCTCGTAGTGAGCACGAAATGCGTGGTGCGCCAGCGCAGCAGCGGCACCACGGTCAACCACACCACACCGATACCACCGACTACGCCCAGCGCAATCCACCCATTACGTTCCCAGGACCGCCCTTCGATCACCGCGGCGAAAAAGCCACCCAGCGCCACGGTGAGCAAGAACAACACCACCGGTAACACCAGCATCTTCCAGTGCGGGTGCTTGTGGACCACGATCCGCTCGTCTTCCATGAGCAGGTCCTCCGGGTAGGGCACGCGCTCCTCCTCGTCCGTACTGCGCCGCGGCGCGGACTACCGGCGCGGTCACGGTACCGCTACGCGGGTACTGATGCCGGGGACGCAGCGGCCCTCCCTAGGATCCCGGGGACTTCGAGCACCTAGAGAGGACATCCATGATGCCCAAGCCCATTTCCCCTGTTGCTGCAATGGACCCCAGCCAGGCGCATGAACTGAACGGGCGGGCCGAACAACCACCGCAAAAGGTGCACGTCTATCGCAGTCTGCAACACCAGATGTCCCAGCTCGTGGCGACCGAGACCTCAGCCGACGGCACCGTTCGGGTCAGTGTGGACGCCCACGGTGTGCCTACCGAACTGATCCTCACCGACCGCGCCCGAGGGGTGGATCCGGCCCGACTGTCCGCAGAATTGATGTCCTGCCTGCGGCGGGCGCACAGCACACTTGCCGGTCGGGCCAGCTGCCCCCTGACCAGTGGGGTCCCGCGCAGTGGCAACGGCACCGCCGGCGATGACGATCCAAGCCTGTCCTCCCTGCTTTGCTGACATCAAGACTAGGTTGGCAGGACCGCCCGAACATGAGTCACGTCGCCGGCCGACAACGCCCGCTGCCGGCCATCCGACAGCACCACCAGCCGGCCCTCGGTATCCACGTCCACCGCGGTACCGGTCAGCGCGGGCTGACCCGTTAACTCCACCCGGACCGGCTGTCCCAGCGTCGCGCAGCACCGCCGGTAGGCATCCCGTAGACCCGTGGCGACTGGATCACCCTGGTGCTCGCACCACAGCTGTACCTCGCTGTCCAGGGCACGCAGCAGACCTCGCAGCAGCGGGTCGCGGTCGGTGCAGGCGGCCTGCTCGATGACCAACGAGGTCGCCTCGGTCAGCGGCAGCTCGTCGGGTCGCAGCGACACGTTGAGCCCGATGCCCACTACCACGGCGGGACCCGGGACCGCTTCGGCGAGGATCCCGGCCGCCTTGCGCCCCCGCGCGCCCAGCAGCAGATCGTTCGGCCATTTCAGTGTCGCGGGCACCTCGCCCATGGTGCTGACGGTCCGACACAGTGCCACTCCCACCAGCAACGGTAGCCAGGCCCATCGGGCTTGCGGCACCTCGGTGGGCCGTAGCAGCACCGACAGCACCAGCCCCGACCGGGCGGGAGCGACCCAACTGCGCGCGGCCCGTCCTCGACCCGCGCTCTGGTGCTCGGCCACCAGCACGGTGCGATCGGGCGCGCCCTGCCGGGCCGCGGCGACCAGCGCAGTGCTCGTGGACGTCACTGTGGCGACTACGTCCAGCCCCTGATAGGGCCCGGCCGGCGCCACCAGGGCGCGGCGCAGCGCGGCCTCCCGAAGCGGGGGTCGCTCAAGATCGGACCACATGGTCGCGACGCTACCTCTAGGCTCGGCAGCCATGAGCAGCGCCACCGAACCGGTCGGCGAGATCTCGAGCGACCACCCCGCCATGCACACCACCGCAGGCAGGCTGGCTGATCTACTGCGCCGCGACGACGAGGCGGTGCACGCGGGATCGGCCCGCGCCGTGGCGCGCCAGCACGCCAGGGGACGCAAGACTGCTCGAGAGCGGATCGACCTGTTGCTGGACTTCGGATCGTTCATTGAGCTCGACGAGCTGGCTCGGCACCGATGCACCAACTTCGGCCAGGACGCCAACCGGCCTTACGGCGACGGTGTGGTCACCGGCTACGGCACCGTCGACGGTCGTCCGGTGTGTGTATTCAGCCAGGACGCCACCATCTTCGGTGGCAGCCTCGGTGAGGTGTACGGCGAGAAGATCGTCAAGGTGATGGACCTGGCAATGCGAACCGGCTGCCCGATCATCGGGATCAACGAGGGTGGCGGCGCGCGGATCCAGGAGGGCGTGGTTTCGCTGGGCCTCTACGGCGAGATCTTCCTGCGCAATACGCACGCATCCGGGGTGATCCCACAGATCTCGCTGATCATGGGTCCGTGCGCGGGCGGGCACGTCTACTCCCCGGCGCTGACCGACTTCACCGTGATGGTCGACCAGACATCCAACATGTTCATCACCGGACCGGACGTGATCAAGACTGTGACCGGTGAGGAGGTCGGTTTCGAGGACCTCGGCGGTGGCCGGACACACAACACCAAGTCGGGCAACGCGCACTACCTCGGCGCGGACGAGGAGGACGCGCTGTCCTACGTCAAGAACCTGCTGTCGTTCCTGCCGTCGAACAATCTCTCCGAGCCGCCGGTGTTCGACGCTGCAGACCTCAGCCACGGCCCGGTAGCCGACACCATCACCGACTCCGACCGGGAACTGGACACGTTGATCCCGGACTCGGCCAAAGCGCCCTACGACATCCACGAGGTGATCACCCGGGTTGTCGACGACGGCGAGTTCCTGGAGGTGCACGAACTGTTCGCGCCGAATATCGTCGTCGGCTTCGGCCGCGTGGAGGGCCGTAGCGCCGGGATCGTGGCCAACCAGCCCACCCAGCTGGCGGGCTGCTTGGACATCGACGCCGCCGAGAAGGCCGCCCGGTTCGTGCGGACCTGCGATGCATTCAACGTGCCGGTCCTCACCTTCGTCGATGTGCCCGGCTTCCTGCCCGGCACTGCCCAGGAGTGGAACGGCATCATCCGGCGCGGCGCCAAACTGATCTACGCCTACGCCGAGGCGACCGTGCCCAAGGTCACGGTGATCACCCGCAAGGCTTACGGCGGCGCCTATGACGTCATGGGCTCCAAACACCTCGGCGCGGACATCAACCTGGCCTGGCCGTCGGCTCAGATTGCCGTGATGGGCGCTTCCGGCGCAGCGAACATCGTGTACCGCAAGGAACTCGCCAAAGCTGCCGCCGAAAGCAGCGCTGACGTCGAGGCACTGCGGGCTCGGCGGCAACAGGAGTACGAGGACACCCTGCTCAACCCCTACGTCGCGGCCGACCGGGGCTACGTCGACTCAGTGATCCCGCCGTCCCACACCCGTTCCTACGTGGCCCGCGCACTACGGATGCTCAAAGACAAGCGCCAGACCCTGCCCGCGAAGAAGCACGGAAACATCCCCTTGTGAGTGCGCAACAGTGTTATGGCACTCAATACCGCTCACGAGTGCAGGTGCGGGGTGCGCCGTCGGATGAGGAGCTCGCCGCGCTGATCGCGGTGCTCGCTGGGTTGGCCAGCACTGCTGCCACCCCGCCGCAGGTGCCGCGCTCAGCTTGGGCCGATCCGGCGCACCGGCTGCGCATCCCCCTGCGCCCCAGCTCTGGAGGCTGGCGCGCCTCGGCGCTTCCGTCGGGGTGATCTGACGAGCCCGTGAATGGGCATCCCGCTCACCTTGGCTTTCTTATTCGCAGGGGCACCCTGACGCCGCTAACGCCAGCGCCTCCCGGGCGGTCGTCAATTTTCAGGGTCGTCCCGACGACACCGACCCGGCGCCCCGCCCACACTGATATCTCGTGGACAACCACATGCGACACCTTGTGTCATCGACGACCTCGGGTCCATCACCTCAATCTCGTTCGGCAAGGAGAATGAACATGCCGACCAACACCTATTCCCAGGAAACGGCGTCGCCGGTGCATTCGGACACGCTCGCCGAGGACACCCACACCGGTGCTGCACGTCGGGAACATCGGGTCGCACGTAGGTCGCTTGCGCTGCTCGCAGCCGGGGAGGCCACCATTCACCGCTGGCTGATGCGCTACAGCATTGTCGCCTTGCGCATCAGCATGGGCGCGGTGTATCTAGGGTTCGGTATCCCGAAGTACTTTCCCGGGGTGAGCCCGGCCCAAGACCTCGCCCTGGCGACCACGCATCTGCTGAGCTTCGGGCTGGTACCGGCCCTGGTGCCGGACAGCGCGGCGATGGTGTTAATCGCGACGCTGGAATGCACTGTCGGACTGTTGCTCATCACTGGGCGGTGGCTGCGACTGACCATTTCGCTGCTCGCCGTGCACCTGGTCGGCATCCTATCCCCGATCGTGCTGCTGGCCGGTCGGATGTTTGACGGACCCCACCACATGCCCACTCTGGAAGGCCAGTACGTCCTCAAAGACGTGATTGTACTGACTGCGGCCATGGTGATTGCTACCACGATGCGCCGGCGGAGCCAGCGCTGACGGGTGGGCGCCGTTCCCGGTAAACGGCGCCCACCGAATTGAGGCTATGGAACCCCGCGGTGACTATTGACGTCGGGGCCAGTGGAGTTAGTGCGCCCGCTGAGCTGCCAACGGCTGCGGATTCCGAGTTTTTGGTAAATGTGCCCAAGGTGGGTTTCCACGGTCTTGATGGAGAGGTGCAGCTGGTGGGCGATTTCCCGGTTGGTTAGGCCGACCTGGGCGAGCTGGGCGACCGCGACCTCCGGTGGGCTGAGTTCGTCAGGTTTCCGGATCCGGGTGCGCCCGCCAGCTCGCCTCCACTCAACTTGCGCACGGTTGGCGTGCCAACCGGCTCCGCATTCCTCAGCGATGGCGAGCGCCTCAGCGAGCAACACTCGCGCCCGGGCGCTCTCATCTCCACGGGCCAAGAAGGCGCCGTAGTCGATCAGTGTCTGGGCTCGGGCCAGCGGCATGGGCAGGCCATCGTAGAGCTCGAGGGCTTCAGTGAAATGGGTATCTGCGAGTGCTCGATCACCGGTGTGCTCAGCGAGGGTCGCCTGTCCGGTGGCAACGACGATTCTCGGCCACCGGCTCGGAAGAGTCGCGGCATGCTGTGCGACCCAGTCGACGACATGCCTTACGTCGGTGTATCGGCCGCAGGCGCGGTAGGCGGCGACTGCGTCGGCCGCCCACGGTAGGAATGACGGATCGACCTCACCGGTGCGGTCAGCCCACTGCATGAGCTGGGTGAACAGCGAGCATGCGGTCTTGGCAGCTCCTTGACGGTGGGCAAGTACGCCACGCACGTGAAGCTCCAACCCATCGGCGCGATGCAGGCTGTAGCGGTCATGACGAATCTTGGTCGGCAGCTGGGCACAGCAGCGCGCTGCCTGCTCCAGCTGCCCTTGTTCCAGGAGGGCCCACGCCCGGTAGGTACCGGCGAGGGTGGATGCGTTGGGAAATAACTCGGCGAGCTCGATGAGTCGATCAGCAAGAGTGAGTGCCTCGTTCAACCGGCCCAGCCGGCACAGGCCGTCGATCCACGCGATCGCCGCCTGGAACCACATCAATGGCTCGCAACGGCCTTCGGCGGAGCTCAGTATCTCGGTGAGGAGCCGTTCGGCGTCAGCGAAGCGCTCTGCGGGTACGGCCACGGTGGCGTAGCTCAGGGCGGGATGCCGGTATCGGTGCCGATCCATTGACCGCGAGGTGGGGATGAGATCCACTCGGGTAGCAACGGCGGCCGCTGCGGTCACCAGGCCGTCGGGGTCACCGCAGCGATAGGCGACCGCGCCCCAGGCCGCCCGCGCCGAGGCCTGCATGACCCCGCGGGCCGTGGCCAGCTCGGCGGCTCGGGCAGCCCACGGTAGTGCGGCCCGCGGGCCGGACAGGGTGACGTGATGGAACGCCTGATCAAGCAGGGCTCCGACGGCGAGCGCGGGATGGTCCTGCTCGGCCAAACTCACCGCCGATTCATAGCAGGCCTCGGCGTGCTCCACCTGGCCGGTGATGTAGTAGGCCTGACCGAGCTGGCGCAAGACGGCGATCCGGTCCGCGGTGGACAGCTGTGGGAGATGCAGCAACCGTTCATAGCTTGCTATCGCCTCCTCGCTGGCACCGTTGGCAACCAGGGCCGCGCCCAAGTCGAAGAGCAGTTCTGTGGGGGCGGCCTCACCCGCAAGCCTCGTCGCTGCTTGCAGGTGCTGGCGGGCGGCGCGGACCGCCCCGACCCGCAGCGCCTTACGCCCTGCCCGTGCCACTGTGGCCACCGCCTCCGGCTCACCGGCGAGGTGAGCGGCGACCGCATGCTCTGCGGCCTCCGCCGGATGGGCCCCGCAAGCAACCAGAGCGCGGAAGGAAGCCGCATGCAGATCCCTGCGCACCGGAAGCGCGATGTCCTCGTAGACACCTTGCCTGATCAGGGCGTGGGTGAACCGTGCCCATCCGTCGTCGGCTTCATAGAGCAAGCCGCCACGGAACAGGCCATCGATCTCGGTGGCAGCCTCGGTAGCGGACAGCCCAGCCACCACCGTCGCGACGGCGGCACGAAATCGGGTCCCGAGCACGCTCGCCGCCCGCAGGTAACGCTGCCCGGCCGCACCGACCCCGACGAAGCGCGAGAACCCGACCTGCCCTTCGGACAGCGTTCCGCTCCGGCGTAACTCGGCGGCCACCTGTTCCAACAACAATGGATTGCCACCGCACAGGTCGATGGCCTGGTCCACTACCTCAGCCGGAACCTGTTCGCTCGCCCGGGAACACAGCAGCTCACGAGCGGTAGCCGTGCTCAGCGGAGCCAGCGGCTCGATCTCGGCCAGCCCCTGAGCAGTTAAATCCTGCGCCGACGTGACCGCCTCGGCCGGCCATGGCCGGGCGGTGGCGATCAGCGCCACCGGCAAGGACGCCAGGCGACGGCAGATCAAATGAATCACCGTCAGCGAGTCTGGATCCGACCAGTGGAGATCGTCGAGGGCGACCAGCAGCGGACGAACCGCCGCCTCCCGTACCCCCCGGAGAATGCCGTAGAAGCGGGCCTGCGCGGAGATGTCGGCGGCCTCGCCACCGTCGGTATCCAGCACCAGACCGCCACCGGGAAGCTTCCCTTCGAGAAGCTGATCGAGAGCCTGGCCGATCAGACCGAACGGCAACACCGCCTCCATCTGGTCCCCACGACCAACACCGACCGCGAACTGCGATTTCGCCACGGTGATCGCATGCTCGAGCACGGTGGTTTTACCCAACCCAGCCGGCCCCACGATGAACAACGCCCCACCCCGGCCCGCGCCGGCCTCATCGAGGAGCCGCTCCAACGCGCCCAGCACGTCACCGCGCTCGGCCATTCCGGTGCCAGCCCACCCGGGCCTTCCGGTCGTGGCCATGAGCCTGCCTCTCTGTTGCCCCCGGCTGCCGGCCGAAGCGGCAACACAGCAAGGAGGACCAGCAACGCCCGGTAAGTACGTCATGCTCAATTCCCGATCGAGCGAACTTCGTCGACGGCGGTGCTGACGAGCTGCGGTCTGCCCGCTTCCGTACAGTGCGTCACCGTGCGCCTGGTCCTCGCGTCGGCATCTCCGGCCCGACTCGCCGTGCTCCGTGCCGCCGGGGTTGATCCGGTAGTGCGGGTATCCGCAGTGGACGAGGACGCGTTGGCCACGAAGCTGCCCGACGCGACGCCGGCGCAGCTGGTCACCGCGTTGGCTCAGGCGAAGGCCGACGCGGTAGCCGCGGACATCGTCATCGACTACCCCGACACGGTGGTCGTCGGGTGCGACTCGATGCTGCACATCGGCGGCGAACTCGTCGGCAAGCCCGGGTGTGCCGACGTCGCGCTGCGGCGCTGGCAGGCGATGGCGGGGGGCACCGGCGAGCTGCTCACCGGGCACGCCGTCATACGCCTCCACCAGGGCGCTGTCATCGCCACCGCCAGCGGCGCCCAGACGACCCTGGTCCGCTTCGGCACCCTGTCGACCGAGGAGATTTCGGCCTACGTTGACACTGGCGAACCGCTGCGGGTGGCCGGTGCTTTCACCCTGGACGGCCGCGGCGGCTGGTTCGTCGACGGCATCGACGGTGACCCGTCCAGCGTCATCGGCATCAGTCTGCCGCTGACCCGGCGGTTGCTCGCCGAGGTCGGGGTGCCGGTGGTCGCACTGTGGTCTTGATCGGTGTGATCCGGTCGCCGACGGGTACGCATCCGACGAGGAGAGGACGCCAGGATGAGCACGCCGGCCACTCTGCCGCCGCGGCTGTCCGAGCTGGCGGAGGAGTTCGAGGACGTCGGCCCCACCGAGCGGCTGCAGCTACTGCTGGAGCTGTCCGGCGAACTGCCTGAGTTGCCGCCGCACGTGACGCGGGACTCGATGCAGCGGGTGCCCGAATGCCAGTCCCCGCTGTTGCTGGCCGTCGAGGTGGGTGACGACCAGCGGGTGCATCTGTACTTCGACGCACCACTCGAGGCGCCCACGACCCGCGGGCTCGCGGCGATCTTGCATACCGGGTTGGACGGCGAACCGGTGCCCACCGTGCTGAGCACACCGGACGACTTCTACCTGCATTTCGGCCTGGCCGAGGCGGTCAGCCCGCTGCGGCTGCGCGGCGTGGCCGCGATGCTGGCCCGGATCAAGCGGACCGTACGCCAGACTGACGCGCCGTAGCGCTCATAGCGACATACCCCGGAGGACATTGATGCCAGGACCGCGCTACACCCTGATCCGGGGTGAGTTCTACATCCGCTACCCGGATCTTCCCCGGAATGGGCCCGAGCCCGACGGCGACACGATCAATTTCCTGCCGGACAATGACGACCTGGTCCGCAGCCTGCCTCGCTTCGGCAACACCGGGCCAGATCGCCGTCACCTCGGTACGTATGGCACGCGGTTGGAAGGCATCGACACCCTCGAGACCCACTTCGAAAACCAGCACCAGGAACTGCACTTCGCGCAGGCCGCCCGGGATCGGATGCTGCAGCTCATGGGATTCGGCGACGTGCAATTCTGGCCGGACCGGCCGAACAAGGTCCACAGCGCCGAGCACCACCCCAGGCCGGGCTATCTGCTGGCCAACGGCATCGAAGGCAATGGCCGGGTGCTGGCTTTGGTGTCTCCCGGGCAGCCCACCCCGGACGCCGCCGACGGTGACTCGGTGTTCGTCGACCTCGCAGCGCTGGAGGCCAGCGTGAATGCCGAGCTCGTACGGGGTGGCCTGGCCTACGCGGAGCTCTACTCCACCATGCCGATAGACCTCATTCACCGGATGCGCCAGCTGGTCACGGCCGCCCGCCAGGCCGGCCACGGCTTCTGGCCACACGAGCACGTCACCACCATGACCCGGGTGCAGCTGAAGAGCCCGGCCGACCTGTCCACGTTGGTGATGTTTCCGAAGCTGTATCGCCGCCTGGTGAAGTACTTCCGGGCCGGACACACCGACCTGGCCGCGTTTGACACCTGGGTTCGGGCCGATCCGGATCGCGACGACCGGCTGCTCCTGCCCACCGGCGAACTCGGTCACCTGCACGATCTCTATGACGTGGCACCGGACGGGATCACGCTGCGATACCTGCCCGAGGAGCTGACGTTCATCTCCGACGCGACCGTTCCGCAGGGCTGATCACCACATCGGCCCTAGACTGCGGCGAATACGACCTCACCACCGCGGAGGCACCGGTGCCGCAGTTCCGCTCGACAGCCCTGTCTGACCCGGCAGCCCTGTCCCATCCGGCAGCCCTGTCCCATCCGGCAGCCCTGCGCAAGGTGCTCATCGCCAACCGCGGTGAGATCGCCGTCCGGGTGATCCGGGCCTGCCGGGATGCCGGGCTGGACAGCGTTGCGGTCTACGCCGATGACGACCGCGACGCACCGTTCGTGCGGCTGGCCGACGAGGCGTTCGCACTGGGCGGTGCCACACCTGCGGACAGCTACCTCGACCAAGCCAAGTTGCTCGCCGTCGCAGCCCGCGCCGGCGCGGACGCGGTACACCCGGGCTACGGCTTTCTCGCCGAGCACGCAGACTTCGCCCAGGCGGTGATCGACGCCGGGTTGATCTGGGTCGGACCATCACCGCAGGCGATCCATGACCTGGGCGACAAGGTCACGGCCCGGCAGCTCGCCGCCAAGGCGGGAGCGCCGCTGGTGCCGGGCACCAAGGATCCCGTGTCCGGGGCGGACGAGGTGGTGGCCTTCGCGCGGGAGCACGGCCTGCCGGTGGCGATCAAGGCCGCCTTCGGCGGCGGTGGGCGCGGCCTGAAGGTGGTCCACTCAATCGAGGAGATCCCCGAGCTGTTCGATTCCGCGGTGCGCGAGGCCGTGTCGGCCTTCGGGCGCGGCGAGTGCTTCGTGGAGCGTTACCTGCACAAGCCGCGGCACGTCGAGGCGCAGGTGCTGGCTGACCAACACGGCACCGTCGTCGTCGTCGGCACCCGGGACTGCTCACTGCAGCGCCGGCACCAGAAGCTCGTCGAGGAGGCCCCGGCCCCTTTCCTGTCCGACGAGCAGCGCCGCACCATTCATGAGGCGGCCCGAACGATCTGCGCCGAGGCCGGTTACACCGGCGCGGGCACCGTCGAGTTCCTGGTCGGCCCCGACGGCACGATCTCCTTCCTGGAGGTGAACACCCGGCTGCAGGTGGAGCACCCCGTGTCGGAGGAGACCACCGGACTTGACCTCGTGCGTGAGCAGTTCCGGATTGCAGCCGGCGAGAAGCTGACCATCACCTCCGATCCGCAGCCGCGCGGCCACGCAATCGAGTTCCGCATCAACGGCGAGGACCCGGGCCGGGGGTTCTTGCCCTCCCCCGGCACCGTCACCGTGTTCGATCCACCATCGGGACCGGGTGTGCGGCTGGACGCCGGAGTGCGTGCCGGAAGCGTGATCGGCGGTCAGTTCGACTCGATGCTGGCCAAGCTCATCGTCGTCGGCGCGGACCGCCAGCAGGCGCTGCAGCGGGCTCGGCGGGCGCTGGCCGAGTTCACCGTCGAGGGCCTGCCCACCGTCATCCCGTTTCACCGGGCAGTCGTCGACGACCCAGCCTTCGCCGCCACCGATGGCGAACATTTCACGGTGCACACCCGGTGGATCGAGACCGAGTTCTCAGCGGAACTGCCGCCGTACGGCGACCTGGTGCACGATCCGCTACCAGCGGGTGAGCGGCAGGCCGTGGTCGTCGAGGTCGATGGCCGGCGGCTGGAGGTCTCGCTGCCCGGTGACTTCGCTGTCCACGGCGGTGCTGGTGACAAGGCCAAGCCTCGCAAACGCGGTGGTGGCCGGACGGCCGCGGTATCGGGCACTGCGGTCATCGCGCCCATGCAGGGCACCGTGGTCAAGGTCGCGGTGTCCGACGGAGATCACGTCCACCCCGGTGATCTTCTGGTGGTGGTCGAGGCGATGAAAATGGAGAACCCGGTGCACGCGCACCAAGCCGGCACGGTCACCGGCCTCAAGGCCCTACCCGGGACCTCGATCACCCCGGGCACCATCCTGTGCGAGATCACCCCCAGCCCGGCATGTCCGGCGCCCGTGCACGGCGTGTCCGGCCCTGGTGCACGGTGTGTCGGGCGCTGGTGAACGGTGTGCCGGCCCTGGTGTACCGCTGCCCGTCACTTGGCTGCAGCGCCCGTTGCGCTGCAGCCAAGGTGGCGCCGCTGTTGACCGATCGGCAGCAGCGGCTGCCGGATGGCGCTAACAGCGGACTCAGTACCCCTGGCCGATGGACGCCGGTTTCTGAGCAAGGGGGCGCGACACACCGCGCATCAAAGCCTGACACGCCGGACAGCAGGGCGCGACACGCCGGTTAGCTGACCGGTTCCAGGAGCCGCGGGCGAGCCTCTGGAGCGGCGCAGCGGCGGGCGTCGGCGGCGGAGTCGTCGGGTTGGCGCTGCGAGTCGCGCTCGGCAGCCACCCGCGCGAGGTAGATCTGCACCTCCCGGTGCCGCGCAGCCTTGTCCCAGCCCAGCACCTCGCCCATCAGGTCGGCGACGTCAGCGGCGCAGGCCTCGCCCCGGTGCGAGTACTCGATCGAGATGCGGGTGCGCCGGGTCAGCACATCCTCCAGGTGCAGAGCGCCCTCGTGGCTGGCGGCGTGCACCACCTCTACCTGGAGGTAGTCCGGCGCATCGGGTACCGGCGCGAGCAGGTCGCGGCGGTCGGTGGCCAAGGCCAGCACGTCATGCACCGCTGAGCCGTAGCGGTCCAGCAGATGCCGCAACCGGTAGGGGTGCAGCCCGTACCGGGCTGCCAGCCCGTCAGCCTGGTTGACCAGGGCATGGTAACCATCCGCACCGAGCAACGGCACCTTGTCGGTGATCGAGGAAGCGACCCGGCCGGGCAGATCAGGCACTGCCGCGTCCACGGCGTCGGCCGCCATCACCCGGTAGGTGGTGTACTTGCCACCCGCGATGGCGACCAAACCGGGGGCAACTCGGGCCACCGCATGCTCTCGGGACAGCCGGGATGTCTCTTCGCTCTCCCCGACCAGTAGTGGTCGCAGCCCGGCGTAAACGCCCTCGATGTCGTCGGAGTTCAACGGCGTGGCCAGCACCGTGTTGACCGTGTCCAGCAGGTAGTCGATATCCGCACGAGTGGCCGCAGGGTGCGCGAGGTCGAGGCTCCAGCTGGTGTCGGTGGTGCCGACTATCCAGTGGTTGTGCCACGGGATGACGAACAGCACCGACGTCGCGGTGCGCAGGATCAGCCCGCTATCCGACACGATGCGATCCCTCGGAACGACGATGTGCACCCCTTTGGAGGGGCGTACCCGAAACCGACCCCGTCCGCCGGACATCCGCTGGATCTCATCAGTCCACACACCGGTGCAGTTGAGCACCGAATGCGCCTCGACGCCGATCTCCTCGCCGGTCTCGCAGTCCCGCACGCGGACTCCACAGATCCGGTCTGCTTCCCGCATGAAGCCGATCACCTGGGTGGAGCTACGCACCACGGCGCCATACCGGGCGGCCGTGCGGGCCACGGTCATGGTGTGCCGGGCATCGTCGGTTATCGCGTCGTAGTAGTGCACGCCCCCGATGAGCGTGTCGCGACGCAGCGCCGGTGCCATCCGTAGCGCCGCAGACCGGGTGAGGTGGCGTTGACCCGGCACCGACCGTGCCCCACCAAGGGACTGATACAGCGCCAAACCAGCGGCGACGTAGGGCCGCTCCCAGATCCGGTGGGCCAGTGGATAGAGGAAGCTCACCGGCTTGACCAGGTGCGGCGCCAGCCGGCTGAGCATCAACTCGCGTTCCTGCAGGGCCTCTCGGACCAGGCCGAACTCGAACTGTTCGAGGTAGCGCAAGCCGCCGTGGAACAGCTTGGACGACCGGCTGGACGTGCCCGAGGCAAGGTCTCGGGCTTCCACCAAAGCGACCTTGAGACCTCGGGTAACCGCATCCAACGCCGCGCCGGAACCGACAACCCCGCCACCGATGACCACGACGTCGAACTGTTCGTCGGCCAGCCGCAGCCAATCCGCCGCCCGCTGCGTCGGACCGAGCTGCCCAGGCGTGGACTCAGCGATGGCCTGCTGGCGATCGCGCTCGGCCTCCTGCACTGTGTCTCCCGACCCCTCCGCGTCCGACCCGCCCCCGCCCTGGTGCCGCCCGCTCGATGCACGCTACCGCCGCTGCGCACATCCGGTGAGCCTTTACCGCGCTTCCTTGCGCGGCGGTGCCTTTCCGGCGAAGTCGACCGCCGCTGCCCGGACAAACATCATCGTCTACACACACTGCAGGCCGATTGGGTTCATGGCAGCGGCCCGTCATGTGAGGCATCTCAAGTTCTGATCATTCCGGGCTCACGCACACCTGGCATGCTGGTCGCTAGAAGCTCGCTCCCCGCGCTGCCTTGCTAGCCGCCGCCATTGGCCTCCCCTCGGCGCGGCGACGAGCCACCATGACGATGATGACAACGACGATGCGGGCAATATCAATGACGACCTCGACGGCGATGGCTGAGCCACGCTCAGCACCCTCCCCTCGGTATCACGCCGGTCGCCTAATGCGATGAGCCAGTACGTCGCGGCGATCGACCAGGGCACCACCTCCACCCGCTGCATGGTCTTCGACCACGACGGTCGAGTGGTGTCGGTGGATCAGCGTGAGCACCAGCAATATCTGCCCCGGGCCGGCTGGGTGGAGCATGACGCGCTCGAGGTGTGGGCGAAGACCCGGGAAGTCGCGGCTGGAGCGCTGGCCAAGGCCGACCTGACTCCCGGCAACATTGCCTCAGTGGGCATTACCAACCAGCGGGAGACCGCCGTGGTGTGGGACCGGCTCAGCGGCGAGCCGGTGTACAACGCGATCGTGTGGCAGGACACCCGCACCGACCGGTTGTGCGCCGAGCTCGGCGAGTCCACGGGCGCCGGCCGGTACCAACACTGCACCGGGTTGCCGCTGTCCACTTACTTCTCCGGCCCCAAGATCCGTTGGATTCTGGACCAGGTGGACGGTGCTCGGCAGCGGGCGAACAACGGCGAGCTGTGCTTTGGCACCATGGACACCTGGTTGCTGTGGAACATGACCGGCGGCTCATCCGGTGGGTTGCACGTGACTGATGCCACCAACGCCTCCCGGACGTTGCTGATGGATCTGGACACCTTGTCCTGGGATGAGGGCATCGCTGAGGAGATGGGTGTCCCGGTGTCGATGCTGCCGGAGATCCGCTCCTCCTCCGAGGTGTACGGCAAGGTCCGGGAGCGCGGCGCGCTGGCCGGAGTGCCCATCGCCGGCATCCTTGGCGATCAGCAGGCGGCCACGTTCGGGCAGGCGTGTCTGTCCGTGGGGGACGCCAAGAACACCTATGGCACCGGCAACTTCATGCTGCTCAACACCGGTAGCGAGAAGGTGATGAGCCGTAATGGACTGCTGACCACGGTGTGCTACAAGATCGGATCGCAGGACCCGGTGTATGCGCTGGAGGGCTCGGTCGCCGTCACCGGGTCGCTGGTGCAATGGTTCCGGGACAACCTGGGAATGATCTCGTGCGCGGCGGAGATCGAGGACGCTGCGGCGACCGTCGAGGACAACGGCGGGGCCTTTTTCGTGCCCGCCTTCTCTGGACTGTTCGCCCCACACTGGCGCCCCGACGCCCGCGGCGCCATCGTCGGCCTGACCCGCTACGTCACCCGCGGCCACCTGGCCAGGGCGGCGCTGGAGGCCACAGCGTTTCAGTCCCGCGAGGTGCTCGATGCGATGAATGCCGACTCCGGGGTGACACTGACCTCCTTGAAAGTGGACGGTGGGATGGTGGTCAATGAGCTGCTGATGCAGTTTCAGGCCGACATCCTGGACGTGCCGGTGATCCGGCCGGTGGTCAGCGAGACCACCGCACTGGGCGCTGCCTACGCGGCCGGCCTCGCGGTGGGGTTCTGGTCTGGTGAGGCGGAAATTTCAGCTAACTGGGCGGCCGACCGGCAATGGGACCCGGGAATGGATCCGCAGCGACGGGAAGAGCTGTACGCGCAGTGGCGCAAGGCGGTCAACCGGACCCTCAACTGGGTTGACTGACCTTACGGCGGCGACCCAGCGCCAGCGCTGCACCCGAGCCAGCCGTGGCGACCGCACCGCCAACAGTGAGCGATACCGCGAGGATGCTCACCTCGGCCTCCGGCGCCGCCTGGTTGTCCGAGCTGGTAGCAGCTTTATCGGGGGCCGACTCATCGGCCATGGCCACCGGGGCAGCACCTAGCATGGCCGCACCCGCAATCAGCCCGCAGGCGAGGATCCGCATCGCAACCTCCTCAGGCACGCTGTACCCGATAAGACGCATGGGCCGGCCGAGGGTTGCTTGATACCAGCACGCTCAGTGCCTGTCTGTGAGCAGCGGGTAAGGGATAGCTGGTGCCGGGAGCGCTGTGAGGTCGCGGCTGGCGGCTACGCTGTCGCGCGTGCCGCTCTACGCCGCCTACGGGTCCAACATGGACCCCACACAGATGATGCAGCGCGCGCCGCACTCGCCGATGGCGGTGACCGGGTGGCTGATCGGGTGGCGGCTGACCTTCGGGGGTGAGGATCTCGGCTGGGAGGGGGCACTGGCCACGGTCGTCGAAGATCCGTTCTCTCAGGTGTTCGTCGTGGTCTATGACGTCACCCCGGAGGACGAGAAGCTGCTCGACCGCTGGGAAGGGGGCGATTTCGGATTCCACAAGAAGCTGCGGCTGCGGGTGCACACCCTGGACGGCTCGGTGCTCGCCTGGCTCTACGTGCTGGACGCCTATGAAGGCGGCCTGCCCTCGGCGCGCTACCTCGGAGTCATCGCTGATGCCGCCGAAGCAGCCGGCGCTCCGGAGGACTACGTCGCCGAACTGCGCAGTCGCCCCTGCGCTGGCATCGGCCCCTAACCTCCCGGCGTGTCCGACGCTCCTGCACGGCGTGTTGGGCTGTGGTGCACGGTGTGTCCAACGCTCAGGCACGGCGTCGCCGTGGTTGCCGTTCAGCGAGGGGCGCCCTGAAGTAAGCCGCCCCCCTGATTCGAAAGGCATCATCGAGTCTCGCGAGCAACGCGTCCGGCTCACGGAGATCCTCCGCGGTGGCGCGGATGGTGGTCCAACCCCGGCGCTGCAGATCAAGATCGCGTTTTGCGTCCCTGTCGAGCCGATACTCGTGAGCCTCATAGCCGTCGTACTCCAGTGCGATGCGCAACTCTGGCCAGCACAGGTCGAGGATGTACCGCGCGTGGCCAAGCGCGTCGATCACCTCGAACTGCTCCGTCGGCGGCGGGAATCCCGCTTCCACCACCAGCAGCTTGAGCCAGCTCTCCGGCGCGGAGTCGGGCCGCCCTGTCACCAAGGGGAGCAACCCGCCGGCCCGGGCGGTACCCCGACGGTCGGGCCGGGTAGCCAATCGATCGGCGATCCGGCCGCGAAACGCCGACCGTTCCCACTCGGGGAACAGCGCGGCTGCCTGGTCGGCGACAGCGAGAGCGCGCCTGGCAACGTCCGTGCAGAGCAACTCAGTGATCGCGACCTCAAGTATCACTGCCCGTAGGCCTCGCACGTCGATCACCTCCGTCAGCAGTCTTCGGCCTTGATGGACGACCAGGCCCTGCTGGGTTCGCAACGAGCGCGAGTACGGCAATGCCACATGCACAGTCGGCGTTGCCGCGGCCGGGCAGCCCTGTAACCAGGCCGCCGTCAGTCCGGTCAGCGCCGCCGCAGGTCCAGCGGCGAGCAAAGCCGCGGCCGCCCGGGTGTCTGGATCGAGGACGAGCTCCGGCGGGAGCAGTACGCCCCAGAGCTGCCTGACTCGGCCGTCGGCCCGCATCCTGTCCACGGTTCGGCGACCAAGAGCGGCGCGTAGCTGGGCGAATGTCTGTGGGCCGCGAAGGCTTTCCGGAAGGGTGAGCACGGCGTGAGCCTTGCCCGACGGATACTCAACCGCGAGTGTCGGAGTGTGCGCCTGTGGATCACCGCGTCGGTGTGGACAACAGCCGGGCACCAGGGTGCGACACACCGAGCACCTGAGCGCGACACACCGAGCGTGAGGGCATGACACGCCCGGGGGGAGGGGTCAGGTGAGCGCGGCGAGGGCGGTGTGCACCATGATCCGTACGCCGAGCGGCAGCGCGCGCTCGTCGAGGTCGAAGTCGGATTGGTGCAGGTCGCGCTGCGGGCCCTCACCGGACCAGACGCCGAGGCGGCCCATTGACCCGGGTACATGTTCGAGATACCAACCGAAGTCCTCACCACCGGAGGACTGCTTGGTCCCGATCAGGGCGTCAGCACCGAGGGCTGCGGCGACACCGTCGCGCAGCAGCCGGGTGCTGACCGGCTCGTTGACCACCGGCGGCACCCCTCGGACATGTCGCAGGTCGAACCCGACCCCGGTGGGCGCAAGGAGAGCGGTGACGAGATCGCACACCAAAGGCTCCAGCTCGGCCCAGATCTCACGATCCCCGGTGCGTAGGGTGCCACGGAGCAACCCCTCTTGAGGCACCGTGTTCGCGGCCTGGCCGGCCTGCACCGCGCCCCAAACCAGCACCGTGCCCGAACGCGGGTCGACCCGTCGGGACAGCAGCGCAGGCAGGCCGGTGATCACCGCGCCAAGTGCGTGCACCAGATCGGCGGTGAGGTGCGGCCGCGACGTGTGTCCACCGGGCGATGACAGCCGCAATTCGAGCATGTCGCCCGCCGAGGTGATCGGTCCGACCCGGGTTCCGAACCGGCCGACCGGCAGCCGTGGATCGCAGTGCAGAGCGAAGATCCGATCCACACCGGACAGACCCCCGGCGGCGAGCACGTCCAGTGCACCGCCGGGCATCACCTCCTCGGCCGGCTGGAAGATCACCCGGATCCGGCCGGGCAGCGCCGGGGCAGACGCCAGGGCGAGCGCGGCGCCGATCAGGATCGCGGTATGCGCGTCGTGCCCACAAGCGTGCATGAGACCGTCCACCGCGGACGCGAACGGCAGGCCGGTGCTCTCCAACAAGGGCAGTGCGTCGAGGTCAGCGCGCAGTGCCACGCACCGCGAGCCGGTACCGATGTCACAAATCAGGCCGGTGCCCCCGGGCAGCAGCGTGGGCCGCAGACCGGCGCTCGCCAGCTGCTCGGCTACCAGCGCCGTGGTGTCCTGCTCGTGGTAGGCGAGTTCCGGATGCGCGTGGAGGTGCCGGCGCCAGGCGACCAGCTCGGTGCCGTGGCTCGCCAGCCAATCGTCCAACCAGGACGGACCCCGACCGGCCGCAGCGTCCGGCGCAGGCGGCGGCGACACCCCGGCTGGGTGCAGCAAAGCGGATTCCAGCGCAGTCACACGGCACCTCCGGCGGGGATCACCGATGCCACGCGGCGCCGGGACACTCCGCCGATCAATCGCATGAAGTCGATGTAGACGGGGGTAACCCGGGTCACCTCGTGGGCGCACCCGATGGCCGATGCCTCCGCTTCGGAGCAGGCCCGTACCCGGATCTCCGGCTGTTGCCGGGACTCCACGTCGGGCGTCTGTAAACCGTACAGCGCCGATCTGCTCGCGGGAACGATACGGGGAGCGAGAGTGGCTGCCGCTGTACTCATCCCGTGATTCTGCCCGACGGAGATCAGAACCCTTCTGGCGGTACGTAAGTACCCCACACGTCGCGCAGCGCGTGGCACACCTCACCCACAGTGGCGCGAGCGGCCAGTGCCCTCTTCATCGGGTACAGCATGTTGTCACTGCCCGCCGCGGCCTTGCGCAGCCTGTCCAGGGCGCGCTCGACATCCGCAGACGATCGCGACGACCGCAGCGCACCGAGCCGCGTCCGGGCACTGTCCTCAATCATCGGATCCACCTGCAAAGGCTGATAGCGGTCCTCGGTGTCGAGCCGGTAGCGATTGAGCCCGACTACGACGCGGTCGCCGGAGTCGATTTCCCTTGCAATGCGGTACGCGGTCTTCTCGATTTCCGACTTCTGGAAGCCCGCCTCGATGGCGTGCGCCGCGCCGCCCAGCTCGTCAACCTTCTCGATCAAGGCGACTGCGGCGGCCTCGACTTCGTCGGTCATCGCCTCGATAGCGTAGGAGCCGGCAAAGGGATCCACCGTGGACGGCAGATCAGTCTCCAAAGCCAGCACTTGCTGGGTTCGCAGGGCCAGCCGGGCGGCCTTTTCGGTGGGCAGCGCGATCGCCTCATCGTAGGCATTGGTGTGCAACGATTGGGTACCGCCGAAAATCGCGGCGATCGCCTGCGTAGTGATCCGGACCAGGTTGACCTCGGGCTGCTGGGCGGTGAGCTGCACCCCGGCGGTTTGGGTATGGAACCGCAACATCAGCGACCTGGGGTTCTGTGCGCCAAAGCGCTCTTTCATCAGCCGAGCCCAGATCCGCCGGGCGGCGCGGAACTTCGCGACCTCCTCCAGCAGCGTGGTACGGGAGACGAAGAAGAACGACAACCGCGGGGCGAACTCGTCGACGGCCATCCCGGCATCCAGCGCCGCCTGCACGTATTGGATCCCGTTAGCGAGCGTAAAACCGATCTCCTGCGCGGGATTTGCGCCCGCCTCGGCCATGTGGTAGCCGGAGATCGAGATGGTGTTCCAGCGTGGGATCTCGGCCTTGCAGTAGCCGAAGATGTCCGAGGTGAGGCGCAGGGATTGTGCCGGTGGATAAATGTAGGTGCCCCGTGCGATGTACTCCTTGAGCACATCGTTTTGAACCGTCCCGGTGAGCTTCGAGCCCGGCACTCCGTTCTCCTCGCCCACCAACTGGTAAAGCAGCAGCAGCAGGCTCGCGGGTGCGTTGATAGTCATCGAGGTGGATACCTCGTCCAACGGGATACCGTCGAACAGCCTTCGCATGTCCTCGATCGAGTCGATGGCCACCCCGACCTTGCCGACCTCGCCGTGCGCGATGGGCTCGTCGGAGTCGTAGCCCATCTGGGTGGGCAAATCGAAGGCCACCGATAGGCCGGTCTGCCCGGCCCGCAGCAGCTGGTGATAACGGGCGTTGGATTCAGCGGCGGTACCGAAGCCGGCGTATTGGCGCATGGTCCAGGGACGCTGGGTGTACATGGTCGGATACACCCCTCGGGTGAAGGGGAATTCCCCCGGCTGCCCAAGGCGGTCCGCCAGGCCGTCCGCAATGTCGTCCGACTGGTACACCGACTTGATCGCAAAGCCCGATTCTGAGGTCTTGTCCGCCATCAGGTCTGTATGGCACAGACCAGGTGCAACCACAACGCAGGGCATCATGTGGCGGTGACCAACCCCTCACCCCGCCTGGTGGCGGGGCGCTACCGGCTCAGCGCTGTGCTGGGCCGGGGCACGATGGGCACGGTGTGGTCGGCCCACGACGAGGTGCTCGGCCGGCCGGTCGCGATCAAGGAGGTGCTGCTGCCGCCGGGGATCCCGGAAGCCGAAGCCGACGCGTTGCGGGAACGGACCATGCGGGAAGCCAGGGCCATCGCCGCGCTGTCACACCCCAACGTGGTCACCCTCTACGACGTGGCACGGGAGGGCGCCGCGCCCTTCGTGGTGATGGAGCTGGTGGCCTCCCGTAGCCTGGCCGAGCTGTTGCTGGAGGCGCCCCTGCCGCCGCGGCAGGTGCTCGCCGTGGGGGCAGCGGTGGCGGCAGCGCTGCAGGCCGCGCACGCGGCGGGCATCACACATCGGGACGTCAAACCCGGCAATGTGCTGGTGGCCCACGATGGCCGGATCAAGCTCACCGACTTCGGGATCGCCCGCAATCCGGCCGATCAGACATTGACCGCGACGGGTCTGATGCTGGGCTCCCCCGCCTACATCGCTCCGGAGATCGCTTCTGGCGGTCCGGTCAGCCCGGCGGCGGATCTGTGGGGACTCGGCGCGACACTGTTCTCCGCAGTCGAGGGCAGACCCCCGTACGACGCAGGCACTGCGATGGCCACCGTCGCATCCGTGGTACAGGACGAGGTGCCCAGACCATCGTGTTCTGGGCCGCTCGCCGAGGTGATCAGCGGGCTGATGGTCAAGGATCCGGCGCGCCGGATGCCGCTGTCGCAGGTGCGCCGGCTACTCGGCGCACCCCCCGAGGCGACCGACGCAGAGCCCGCCCCGGGCCCTGCCGCCGCGATGCACAGCCCCAGAACCACCCCGGAAAGCGCCCCGACCGGGGCGCCGAAACGCAGCCGGCAAGCACCCGAAACGCCGCTCCGACAGACCGGGCAGCTCGCTGCGGATCCAGGCCCACTGCCCTTTCCGGTCGCGTCCAATGGCAAGACTCCGGCGGCGGCACACCGAGTCGAAAACACCGGCGCCGGACGGCGAATGGTGGTGTGGACGCTGGCTGTGTTGCTGTTCCTCGGCACTGCGGTCTCGGCTTTCGCCCTCACCCGGGTCTCTGCCGGCAGGCCGCCTCTGCCGTCCCTGGAAGCTCCGGCTGCGGTGGGAACCCGCACTGACGACGCCGTGTTGGCACCTCGGGTGCTTCAGATAACGCAGTCCGACGGCTCGCAGCCGGCCCAGTTCGCGGTTAATGTGCCGCAGGGTTGGCCGGAGTTTCGCGAGCAGCGGACGCTGGGCAACAACTCGAGCACCGTCCTGCGCTTCGTCTCACCCGACGGCTCAGAGGTCATTGCCGTGGAGCGGGTCATCGGCGTGTCGCCCAGCGACGCTGGAAACCAGTACTTGACCAACTACCTGCGCAGACTGGCCCAGGGGGTGCCCGAGCTCGTCGAGACCCAGCGGCAGAGGTTGTCCGCCGGGGCGCTCGACGCAACCTTCCGGACCCAGGAGGGCAGCGAGCTGCGTCGAACCACCTACCTGCGACTGGTGCCGGGTCAGTCAGCTTTGTGGGTGCTGTCTGTCACCGTCCCGACCGAGCGAGAAGGTGCCGGACGCACGAAGCTGTTCGAGCCGGTAGTGGCGGGGTTCACGCCGGGAATCTGATCACCCTAGGCTTCTTATCGTGGCTGATCCGGCGCAGACCGCCCAGGAAGCAGCGGCGGTGCTCGTCGAGCGCACCGGTGCATCCGCGCATGACATCGCCGTGGTGCTGGGCAGCGGCTGGCATCCCGCGGCTGACGCGCTGGGGACCCCTACCGTCGAGATCCCGTTCACCGCGGTACCCGGGTTCGCCGAGCCTCAGGTTGCCGACCAGGTGGGGACGGTCCGGTCGGTGCTGCTGGACGGCCGGCGCATCCTGGTGCTGCTCGGGCGTACGCATGGCTACGAGGGCCGCGGATTGTCCCAGGTGGTGCATGGAGTGCGCACGGCCTGCGCGGCGGGTGCCCGGGTGGTGGTGCTCACCAACGCCGCCGGCGGTATCGCTGAAGGGCTCCAGGTCGGCCAACCGGTGCTGATCTCTGATCACCTCAACCTCACCGCGACCTCCCCGCTGGTCGGGCCGCGGTTCCTGGATCTCACCGACACCTACTCACCCCGGCTGCGCTCGCTGGCCCGGGAGATCGACTCGAGCCTGGCCGAGGGGGTCTACGCCGGGGTGCCTGGCCCGCACTTCGAGACTCCGGCGGAGGTCCGCATGTTGCGCGTGCTGGGAGCTGACCTGGTCGGGATGTCCACCGTGCTGGAAGCCATCGCCGCCCGCGCTGAGGGTGCCGAGGTGCTGGGGATCTCACTGGTCACCAATCTCGCCGCCGGCCTTGACGGGGCGGTCCTGGACCATCGGGAGCTGCTCGCCGCCGCCCAGAACGCTGCAGCGCGAATGGGAAAGTTATTGCGGGAGCTGATCAGCCGGACGTGACGGTGCACTCGATCAGCATCGGGCGGCTACCTGGGTCCGCTCATCGGTTCACCTCGCGCAAGGCGGTGAAGGCCTCGTCAACTAGCTCGATCAGGCTGGCCGAGCCATTCCCGTCGGTCCAGGTGACCAGTGCCGTGGTCAGCGCGGCCAGCGCGGCGGCGGCAAGCACCTCCAGCTGAAACGTGGGTGATGTGAGTCCGGCGCGTTCGGCGAGCGCGGTGGCGAACAGCTGGCGAGTGGCATGCTGGTTGTCGGCCTGGCGCGCTCGCAGCGCCGGGGTTTCCATGATCAGCCGGATCCGCTCGAGGAGTACTTCGTGTGCGCCGGGCAGGATCGCGGCGAGTCCCTGTGCCATTGCGCGGTGGATAGCGGTGATCGGGTCCTCGTCGGTGGGCCGGGCGCGAATCAGTTCCGCGATCGTCGGGTCGTAGTCGTCGGTGTCGACCACCGACTCCTTGGTGGGGAAGTGCCGGAAGAACGTCATGTGCGACACACCGGCCGCGGTGGCGATCTGCTCCACTGTGGTGGCGTCGTAGCCCTGGGCCAGAAACAGCCGCAACGCGTGTTCCTGCACGCAGCGACGGGTCGCGGCCTTCCTGGCCTCCCGGCGGTTGACAGGCGCGGTCATCCGGCCGCCGCGGGGGCGGCCCGGGCCGGGGAGTCGCGGTGCAGCGCGGCCGCTAGCCACCGCCGGGCGCCGGTGGGATCGGTGCCCCGCCATGCCAGGTGCGCGTCGGGGCGCACGAGCCACGCGTCACGCGGTGCCCTCGCTGTCGGGGTGAGCCGTGCTACCGCGTCGGCACCGAGCCATTCGGCGGCGGCCTCCCCGCACACTGCCCGCAGTGCGGGATCCGCCGCAAGGACCGCCCAGCCCGACCCAAGCTCGGCGTGCAAGCGGGTCGGCGTGCTGTCCGGATGGCGGCAGGCCAGATCCGGCACCCGATCACCGGCGCGCGGACGCGACAGCCCGTGGCGGGCGAGCGGACCCCGCCGGTAGCTGATCAGTAGCTGCGAGGATCGCTCCCAGATCAGACGCTGCACCAGCGGTCGGTTCATCAGCGGCACCAACACATGGTCGCGCACCAGCCGAGCCATCGCGCTGCCGCCCAGCATCACCCGCGTCATCGCGCTCGTCGACGCCAGCACCTCCCGCGCGACCGGCCGCCGTTCGGCTTCGTAGGTGTCCAGCAGCGCGGGCGCAGCGCGACCCGTGCAGACCAGCGCGAGCTTCCACGCCAGATTCTCCGCGTCCCCGATCCCGGTATTGAGGCCCTGCCCGCCAAACGGGCTGTGGATGTGCGCAGCGTCGCCCGCGAGCAGGATCCGACCCGCGCGATAGGCGTCAGCGAGGCGGCGGTGGAACCGGAACGTCGACGTCCAATACGCCTCCCGCACCGCCTTGGCCGGCACCCCTGACCGCAGCGCAAGCAGGGCCGTCAGCTGCGCGAGCACCGCGTCCGGGCCCAGGTCGGCGGACGGGTCTGGGGCCGGGGCCATCAGCCGCCACCGGTCTTCGCCGGGCAGCGGGAACGCCGCCACCATGTCCTCGCCGTCCAACCACACCGCCACAGTGTCGCGGGCCAGCGGGAACTCGGCGCGGACGTCGGCGAGCAAGAAACGCTCGACGAGCGGAACACCGGGGAAGCCGATGCCGGCCGCCCTTCGGACGCAGCTGTGTGCGCCGTCGCAGCCGATTACCCAGGCCGCGTCCAGGACTTCGCCGTCCGCAAGCCGCACCACGAGCCCCGCGGAGGTCGCCTCGAGTCCGACGACCTCCCGACTCCACTCCACGACCCCGCCCAGCTCATCGAGCCTGCGCCGCAACTCGCCCTCGATCTCGGCCTGCGACACCAGCAAGCCTGGGCGGCGCACCAGACGAGTGGGAGTCCCCACCACCAGCCTGCCCAGCTGCCGGCCACCGACATGCACCAGGACTTGGTGAATGGGCAGACTCCGCGACGGCAGATCACCGAGCGCGCCGAGCCGGTCGATCACCTCCGCACCGCGCGGCTGCAGGCCCAGCGCGCGCGAGGTCACGGCCGGAGCAACGGCACCGTCGAGCACCCGCACGGGCACGCCGTGGGCGCGCAGTCCGCACGCCACGGCGAGCCCGGTGGGACCGGCCCCGACGACGAGCACGGGATAAGACAACATATCGACCCTCCTTGGCGTTAGTCGCTAACATGTTAGTGACTAACGCTCAATGAGGAAAGTTGAAGCGGACTCCCGCGCGCCGCCAGACCGCGACCGGCCTCGCCGACACAGACGTGAAGCGAGCGCAGTAGAACCTGGTTCAAGGATGGCAGGTGGGACTGCTGATCTGGGCGCTCAAGAACCGGAGCACGGGCTGTTCGACGGCGACTGGGTGGTCGATCATCGGCCAATGGCCGCTGTCCTCGAGGATGACGACTTCGGCGTTCGGGAAGGTCTCCCGTTGGCGTTGCGCGTAGCGAACAGACAGGTAAGGGTCACGGGCACCCCAGACGACCAGCGCGGGGCGGTCCAGCGAGCGCAACTGCTGGTGCAGCTGCTCTGAGCCGGCGCCGGGGTCGGTGGCGCGGTACAGCCGCAGCACGGCGCGTTGGACGTCGGGATCTTTGCAGTCGCGGTACATGCGCTCGAGCACATCACCGGGCAGCCCGCGGGGGTTGCCGTGGCGCAGCAGCAGCCGCTGCGCCGGGCGGGTGCCCATCCGCATGAAGGCCTCACCGAGCACCGGGGTGCGCCAGATCCGGGCCAGGTAGTGCCAGCGATAGCCGCGCAGCACACCGATGTTGATCAGTGTCACGCTGGCGAACCGGTCCGGGTACTGCGTTGCCCAGGTCAGGCCCCATGGGCCGCCGAAGTCGTGCAGCACCAAGTGGGCGCGGTGGATACCGAGCTGGTCGATGATCCCGCCGAGGTGGCGGGCGTACCCGTCGACGGTGTAGTCGAACCGATCCGGTTTGTCAGCGCCGCCGTAGCCGGGCAGGTCGGGCGCGACCGCGCGGGCGAACCCACCGGTGCGGGCGACCAAGCGCCGCCAATCGGCCGCTGGGCCCGGGTTGCCGTGCACGAACACGACCGCCTCCCGCACATCGGTCGGTCCGGCGTGCAGGTACGGGCTGCGGACCCCGTCGACAGTGACGGCGTCGGAGACGACCGGGGCGAGCCGTTGACCTTCAGCGGGGTTCATGGTGCTACCGGCACGAGCGGACGGGCGGGTGGCGCAGAGTTCGATGGGGCGCCATCGCCATGGGCTCGGGTCCGGGCCACCGCGGCCAGGATCCGTGGGGCGAACAGCGACGTCGGGCGGGCGAGCATCCCCAGTACCTGCACGAAACTGCCGGCGGTGGCGGGATCTTTGGTGGCAGCGGCCGCTATCCGGTCCAGGTATCGGTGCTGCAGCTGCGTCGCGGCAGTCACGCGCATGCCGGTTGTGGTCGGGAAGCGGAGATCCTCCCCAGTCGACAGCATCCAGGGATCGGCGTTGCGGCGCGCCAGCCGCCGCTGAAAGCGCCGGGCCAGCCCGTTGAGGACGTCAGTGGGCCGTCGACGCCGCTGCTCGCACAGGCAGGCGTCCAAGGTCTCGGCGGCAACCGCAGCGGTGCTCATACCCTGACCGTAGATCGGGTTGAATGCACAGACCGCGTCGCCGAGGACCACGAACCGCTCCGGGCGGCGGTGCATGCGCTCGTAGTGCCACAACCGGTTGGCCGTGCCGCGGTAGCCCCGGATCGGGGTAACGGGCTCGGCGGCCGCGAGTGCGTCGGCGATGACCGGATGGCGCAGGCTGCGGGTGAAGGCGGTGAAGCCGTCCTCATCGGTCGGTGGGTGCTGGCCGGCGGCTCCCATCAACGCCACCATCCACTGATTGTCCTCGATCGGGAACAGGTAACCAGTGCGCGGCATCGACGGCGGCTGAGAGAACAGCATCGCCACCCGCCAGTCCGCGCTGAAGCCGTCCGGGATGCGGTAGATCCGGGAGGCGTAGGCAATGTTCGAGTCGACGTGCGTCTTGGTAGGCGTGGCGTAGCCGGCGTCTGATAGCCAGGTCGGGGCACGGGAGCCGCGGCCGCTGGCGTCGACTACGAGGTCGGCGGCGAGCTCCTGACGGCTGCCGTCTACAGCATCGAGCGAGCGTAGCGCCGCGCCGGTGACCTGCCGACCGTCGCGCGTGACGACCAGCGACGTCACCTCATGGCGGTCGAGGATCTTCACGCCCGGCAGTTCCCGCAGCCGGCGTCGCACGGCCCACTCGAACAGCGGACGGCTGGCCGACAGCAGTGGCCAGCCGGTGGCCCGCCGGTCCAACCAGCCGGCGGAAGTCAGGATGAGGGCGTCAGTGGGCACGCGCAGCGACACCGCCCCAGCGGCCATCAGCTCGTGCGCGTAGCCGGGAAACAGTCGCTCCACGATCCCCCCGCCTCGGGGCAGCAGAACATGCAGCATGCGCCCCTGGGGGACGCCCTTACGGGTCGCCACGCTATCCGTCAGCGCGTCGCGCTCGACGAGCGTCACCTGCTCGAAGTGATTGGCGAGCACCCGGGCGGCCAGCAGACCGGCCATGCTGGCGCCGATGACGGCGGCGTGACCGGCCCCAGTCGACCCCACGCATGCGGGCGAGGGGTGGCTCACCAAGGATTCGCTGCCATTGGGCGTACGGCTCACGACGACCTCCTCAGTGTTTCAAACAATGTTATAAAACACTGTTGCGATATGGTTGTCCAGTGCCACGACCGAAACTGCACGACGACGCGCTGCGGATCCGGCTGCTCGATACCGCAGGGGCATTACTCACCTCTGAAGGCCCGGACGCGCTGAGCCTGCGCCGGCTCGCCACCGCGGCCGGCACCTCGACCAGCGCCGTGTACGCACTGTTCGGGGGCAAGCCAGGGATCCTTCGAGGCCTGTTCATCGAGGCGTTCACCAGATTTGCGGCTCATCTGGACACGGTGACACCGTCGGACGACCCGCTGGCCGACCTTCTCGCGCTCGGCCGTGCCTACCGGACCAGCGCACTGGCCGACCCACACCTGTACGCGGTGATGTTCGGTTCACCGGTGCCCGGCTTCGAGCCTGCTCCGGAGGACTATGCGCACGCCGAAACCACCTTCACCCCGCTGCTCGACACGGTGCGCAGAGCGATTGCGGCGGGCCTGCTGCGCGACGTCGACCCATCCGTGATCGCCACTGCGCTGTGGGCAAACGTGCACGGCCTGGTGTCACTGGAACTGGGCTGCGCGATGCCACCGCAAGCCGGGGCACCCGCCGAGGTGTTCGAGATCGCGATGCGTGCCAACCTCGACGGCTGGCGCAGAGCCGCTTCGGGGTCGTAAGCGCGATCCGGTGTGGGAACACTGTTACGCACGCGCGAGCACTACGCTGCGCGCATGGCTGCGGACATCGTGCCGATCGAGCTCTCCCTGACCGCCGGGGACCTGGTGACACTGTGGGCCCCCCGCTGGCGCGAGGACAGTGAGGAATGGGAGGCGTTTCTCGGCGACGACGAGAACCTCTTCGCCTTCCCCGACGTCGCGGCGTTGGTCGGTTTCGTGCGCAGCGCGCCCGACCACGACCTCGTCGACCATCCGGCCTGGGCGCTGGTACCGCGGTTGCCCGCAGTGGACCTACGACCCGAGGAATCCCAACGTTACGACCTGATCGGAGTGCCCGAGCTCGTCGCGCAACCGCCGGACACCTGGGTGATCGATGAACTCGCCGAGGTGGTGTCGATCGTGCGTTCGCTGGCCGAGGTGTGCGGCCTGGATGTGGTGCACGAAGTGCTCGACTCCACCCCGGAGTTCGGCATGCTCGAGGGTGGCACGCTGGCTTTCAACGGCCGGGAGGGCGAGCGGCGCTGGCAGGCGCTGTGCACGGTGATCGCACAGCGCTGGGATGACGTGCTCGACGCGGTCGACGGGGTGGTCCGCACTCCCGACATCGATGCGGCGGCGTTGGCCATGGCGCAGACCGAACTGGCCGAGGCCGAGGCGGCTACCGACAACGCAGCCACGGACAACGCAGCCACCGACAACGCGGCGACCGAAGCCCCAGCCGCACCGAACCCTGCACTGGCGTTCTGGTCAGAGGTCGGTATCGACCCGATCCGGATCATCAGTGACCTCGGCGATCACTACACGCTGCGCTGCTACCTCGACGATGCGCCGGTCTTCCTCGGCCGCAACGGGCGTATCGAGGCCTTCCCCTCACCGCGCTCGCTGTCGCGGTACCTCGCCGCCGACCCCAAGGATCACGACCTCAACGAGTTGTCCACCTGGCCGGAGGTGACCAAACGGGCGCACGCCGGCGAGCTCGAGGTGGCCGTCGACAACGGTAACAGTTACGTCCTCGCCGGGCTGGCCGACGATCTCGCCGGAAGTCCGGAAACCGTCGACCCGAGCCAGCTCGAACTAGCCGTGGAATTGATCACCGACGCCGAGCAATGGGCGGGATCCGACGCCGCGGATAAGGCGCTGGCCGGCTCTGAGCCGCTGGGCTGGCTGGTCTCCTTCCTGCTGCGACCGAATCCGACGCGGCTGGCACCCAGCCCTCCCTTCGACGCCGAGGTAGCCGCCTGGCGGGCCCTGGTCGCCGGTTTCGAGGACCGGCTGAATGTGCATTGAGCCGCCCCGAACGTCGACCGATTGTCGCAACGGCTGCCGAGATGGCTAAGATGCGCGGCCAACCGTGTCGGCGCATTCTCCTCACCGAAAGCCCACGCCTGTGAGCAATTACAGCAACAGCCCCGCAACGCAGTCCTTCGATCGGATGCGCAGCATGCTCGTGCGTGCCGCCGAGATCCGCGACAGCGAGCAGCAGCAGATCTTCGACGCGCTGGACGAGATCCACGCCCGATTGGCTCCCCTGGAGTCGCTGGGTTCGGTTCGCAAGCGGCTCTCGGAAATGCCCGACCGCACCGAGGTCAGCGTGCTGGCCGAACGGGTCGATGAGGCGCTGTCGAGACTGGAATC
This sequence comes from Actinomycetota bacterium, assembly GCA_030862525.1. Taxonomy (GTDB): domain Bacteria; phylum Actinomycetota; class Actinomycetes; order Mycobacteriales; family Pseudonocardiaceae. Next base: position 49,511 of record JALZDN010000090.1, read on the forward strand.
TCAGGACAACGCCCTCACTGCGTTGTCCCGCGCTGTCGAGTCGATCGGGGACAGGCTGGCCAAACCCTTCGCCGAGCTTGGCGAGCGGCTCGATGGAGTGGCGGGCCGGTTGGAAGGTTTCTCCGGCCGGGTGGATGGTCTGGACGACCGGATCGCTGGACTGCACAAGCGGATCGACGACCTGGACCTCCACCTCGACCGGCAGGACGCCAGCCTCGAGGAGCTGCCCGCCGCCGTGCACGAGCCGGTGCGGGAGCGGATCGATGCCGCCGAGTTGGGTCTACGGGGTCGGCTGGACGAGGTTGACAAGCGCATGAACGAACGCTTTGACGGGGTGCAGCAGTGTGCGGGTGAGGCCACCGACGGGCTGGGCAGCCGGATCGGTGAGACTTCTGAGTCGCTGTCCGCTGCGCTGGAGTCAGTGACCCAACGGCTGGATACCCTGTCGACTCGGCTGGATTCGATGGATGAGGGAGTCGGCGGACGGATCAACTCAGTCACTGATCGCCTGGGAAAGTTGGACGGTGCGCTGGCATACCGTCCCGACGCCGACTCGATAGCCGGCCTGGTCCGGCAGGCGAACGAAGAGTCCGAGGTGCGCTACACCGCTCAACTCGACGAGGCGATGGCCACCTTCGCTGAGATCATCATGGGCGGTACGCCGACTCCGTTGAATACACCGCCACCGCCGCCGCCTCGACCGGTCCAGCGCCGGGTCCGCAACGGTACCGCCAAGAATGGGAGGCCCAAGGAGGACGTGGACTCCGAAGCCGTGGCGACGTCCTGACGGCCCCTCTCGATCGACACAACCCGGCCAGCTAGCCTCGGCCGGTGCGCATGATCCGGTCCCGTGCGCTGGCGGCCTTGATCAGTGCCCTCAGCGCAACGGTGCTGCTCGGTGCGGTGCCCGGCACCGCCCAGCCTGCCGTGACCACCTCGGACACCGTGGGATGCCCGCAGCAGCTCACCCCGCCGCCACCGGTCGACCTCTCAGAGGTGCCCGCTCCCGGCACCCTGGTGCCGCCACCGATGTCGGTTCCGAACCGTCCAGTGGGTGGGCCACTGATGGGCGTGTGCGGGCTGGTGTTGCCGGTCAACGCTCCCGTTCCGCCTGCGGGAATCAGCGCGACATCCTGGTTGGTGGCCGACGCCGACTCCGGAGAGGTGCTCGCCGCCAGGAGTCCACATGCTCGCCACCGCCCGGCATCAACGATAAAACTGTTGACCGCCCTGCTGGCAGCCGAGCAGCTTCCGCTCAACCGGGTCGTCGTCGCCACGCAGGCCGATGCCGACCAGGAGGGCAGCAAGGCGGGCCTGGGGCCTGGCGGCCGCTACACCGTCCGCCAGCTGCTCACCGGTCTCCTGCTGGTCTCCGGTAACGACACCGCGCATGCCCTGGCCGTGCAGCTGGGTGGGGTCGCTGAGACCGTTGAACAGATGAACGAACTGGCGACTCGGCTGGGAGCACTGGATACCCGGGCCGCCACCCCCTCCGGGCTGGATGGCCCGGGCATGAGCACCTCGGTCTACGATCTGGCGCTGGTGTTTCGCCAAGTGCTCAACCGTCCGCTGCTCACGGAGCTGCTAAGCACCCGACAGGTGAGCTTCCCGGGCTTCGGTGAGCGGCCTGGCTTCGTGCTCAGCAACGACAACAAACTGCTCAAGAACTACCCCGGCGCGCTGGGTGGCAAGACCGGGTTCACCGATGACGCCCGGCACACCCAGGTCGACGCCGCACAGCGCGGTGGGCGGCGCCTGATCGTGATACTGATGCGGGGCGAGCAGCGACCGGTGCCGATGTGGGAACAGGCAGCCCGCTTACTGAACTACGGGTTCGCGCTGACCCCCGGCCGCCCGGTCGGGCAACTGGTCGACGAGGCCACGCCGCTCGAGACGGCAGGGACGGCTCCGGAGACGACCTCAGCGATCCCGGCGCTCCCGCCGGTTGGTTCCCAGGCCGCGTCCCAGGGCGAGACCGGCAGATCCCCTGGAGCCAGCGGGCTGATCCCGGTGGCGCTGTGGATCGGCATGGCGGTCCTCGTACTCGCCGTGCTCGGTGCTCTGGTGGCCCGCCAGCGCCGCCGAGGCGGCTAGTCCACCCGGCTGAGCTCGTCGGTGCCCCCGAGATAAGCCTGGGCCTGCAGGGTGAACAGCTCGGAGTACCCGCCGCCGCGGGCCATCAACTCGTCATGGGTGCCCTGCTCCGTGATGCGGCCGTTGTCCAGGACGACGATCTGGTCGGCATGCCTGACATTGGCCAGCCGATGAGTGATCAGCACCGTCGTCCGGATAACTCCCGGACTGTCGCCCTTGCCAGCGGGGTTGCCTGTGTGGGCGCTAGCAGGACGCAGCGACTGAAGAGATTGGAACACGGCGTGCTCGGCGCGCGCGTCCATCGCGGCGGTGGGCTCGTCGGCGACGAGCAGGGCGGCATCCCGGTACAGACCACGCGCCACGCTGATCCGCTGCCACTGCCCACCGGACAGGTCGCACCCGTTCTGGAACTCCCGGGATAGCACACTGTTCCAGCCGTCGGGGAGGTCGGCGACAACGGCCTCAGCGCCGGAGTCGGCCGCAGCGGCGGCGAGCACGCTGCCGTCGGGGTCGGGGCGTTCCAGCCGGCCGATGCGAATGTTGTTCTCGGCGGTCGTTGGCCACTCGACGGGATCCTGCAGGACAACGCCGACCTGGGAGTGCAGCTCACCCTGATCGACCGTGGCGATGTCGATTCCGTCCCACGTCACCCGTCCCTGGTCGGGGAGGTAGAGACCGGTGATCACCTTGGCAAGGGTGGACTTGCCGGAGCCGTTCTCTCCCACCAGAGCGACGATCTGACCGCGGTTGATCGTCAAGCTGACCTGATGCAGGGCAGGCTCGTCCTTGCCGGGATAGCTGAAGGACACCTCGTGCAATTCAATGACGTGGGGATCACCCGACAGCCGCCGCACGGCAGCAGCCCGGTGGTATCCGCGGGCCTGGGCTAGGCAGCTGGTCAGCAGGTCGAGGTAGAAGCTGTGCTCGAATAGCCGGTTGGCAGCGAAGACCGTGGTGGACACGGCCGTGCTCGCGGTGCGCATCGCAACGGCCGCCGCCCCGGCCAAGGCCAGTGGCATCGCCCCGGTGTAGAGCAGCACGCCGAGCACGCCGTAGGCAAACGCCGTGCCGATCCCGGCCAGGCCCCGTCCGAACAGCCGGATCGCGGTCTTGCGGTGCTCGACCGCAACGGCCTCGGTGGCAAGCTGGGATCCAATGCGCCGGTGTTCGGCCAACAAGGTGTCCTGGGTGGTGAAGGCACGGACCTCGGCCGCCTCAGACCGGCTGGTGATCATGTCGCTGGTGATCCCCAGCCGGCGCATTCGCGAGATCATCCGCACGAACGACTCGTAGGACAGCAGCGCTGACCGCACGCTGGCCCAGCCGTTGGGTACCGCGGCCAGCAGCACCACCGGTGCCAGCACGGGGTTGAGTAGGCCAGCGGTGACGATCGCGGCGGCGAGCAAGATCGCCGAGCTGAGCAGGTTGCCGACGTCTCCCACCCCATTGCGGACACTCATGATCCCCTGCACCGACGTCCGGCGCACCAGCTCCACGAAATCCGGATCGTCGAAGGCAACCAACTCCACGCCGATCACCGCGGCATGCAGCTCATTCTGGGCGCGTAGCTCGACCCGCGGGGCCAGCACCGCCTGCACGGCGCCGACCGCCGCATCCAGCAGCCCCCGGGCCGCATAGGAGGCCATCACTAGCATCAAGGCTGGTAACGCCGACACCACCCGCTGCGGGGTCGGGCCCTGCGCCAAGAGCTCGGTCAACACGTTCGCGGTAGCCAGCAACCCGAACGCCGTCGCGCATCCGGCGACCAGCTCGACAGCCGCGGCAAGCAGCGTCAACCGCGGCGAGGTCTGCCAGGCCAGGCGCACCAGCACACGCAATGCCGCCGGCGCCGCCCGCAGCGTCCGACCGATACCCGTGCCGGCCACCGTCTCCATCACCTGCGCCCAGGGCGGAGTCTTGACGTCGTCCACCCCGATCAGCGTCGGCGCTGATGACTCGACCCTGCGAGCAGGTCTCGTTGCTGATGACTCGACCCTGCGAGCGGGGGCAGCATCTGTGGTCCGCCTGAGTCCCATGGTGGCCTCCCACCGACCAAGCATGCCTACCGCGCTAGCGTGCCGTCTCGTGAGTAACGGCGACGCGGATGTCCGCGCGGGGATCGTGGTCACCGGCACGGAGCTGCTCACTGGACAGCTCACCGACCGCAACGGCCCGTGGTTGGCGCAGCGGCTGGGCGAGCTGGGTGTCGAGGTGGCCCACCTGCTGTGCGTCGGAGACCGAGCGCAGGACCTGGCAGCGGCGTTGCGATTCCTCGCCGGCCAGGGTGTCGACCTGGTCGTCACCAGCGGTGGACTCGGCCCGACCGCCGACGACCTGACCGCCGAGGTGGTAGCCGGATTCGCCGGGGTGCCGCTGGAGCTCGATGAGGCGATGGAGCAGCAGATCGCCGCCATCCTCGCCGGATTCCGTCACCTGTCGCACTTCAGCCCGGAAGCGCTGCGGGCGGCGAACCGCAAGCAGGCGATGGTGCCCCGCGGCGCCGAGCCACTCGATCCGGTAGGGACGGCACCCGGGCTGGTCGTCCCCGTGCCCGACGGGCCGACGGTGATCGTGCTGCCCGGACCGCCACGCGAGCTGCAGGCGATGTGGCCCGCAGCCTTGGCCACACCCGCTGCCAGGGCTGCGCTGGCGAGCACGCAACCTTTCACATCATCCCGACTGCGGCTGTTCGGACTGCCTGAATCGGAGATCGCGGCGACGCTTCGCGAGGTGAGCGCGACGCTGAACCTTGCCCCGCTGGAGATCACCACCTGCCTGCGCCGAGCCGAGCTGGAAATCGACATCCGGCATCGGCCTGGCGCCGAGGCGATCCGTGATGCGCTGATCGAGGCGATCCGCAGCCGGCATTCTCGATACCTTTTCTCGACCGATGGCACCTCGCTGGACGACCAGCTGGCCGATCTGCTGCAAGGACGGCGCATCGGGCTCGGGGAGTCGTGCACCGGCGGGCTGCTGGCCACTCGACTCACCGAGCGGCCAGGATCGTCCGACTACGTCGTCGGTGGCGTGGTGGCCTACTCCAATACCGTCAAGACCGAGTTCCTCGGCGTGCCGGCGCAGCTGATCGAGCAGCACGGAGCGGTGTCGCCGGAGGTCGCCCGGGCCATGGCCGATGGAGCGCGGCAGCGCTTCGGCGTCGACGTCGGCTGCGGGATCACCGGGGTGGCCGGGCCCGGCGGGGGCACCGCCGCCAAACCGGTTGGCTACGTATGCGTCTGTGTGACCACCAGCGAGGGCGCTGTCCGGGCCAGTGACCCGGTGCTGCCCGGTGACCGCGCCGAGATCCGCGACCGAGCGGTGACCGTGGCAATGCACCTCATCCGGCGGGTGCTCAAGGGCCCGGGGTGATTACTGCTTGAGGGCGTGGCGGTCCGACCTACTCTTCACCGCAGCGTAGGCAGCGGAGCCGATGAACACCCCGGCGCCGATCACCAGCGCCCAAAACAGCAGCTCGAACACGGCACCCAGCACCACGAACCCGATCCAGATCAACGCGATGATCCCGAGTATCTTGATCAGGGTTTGCATGGCGATCTCCTCAGCGGGGACGGATTTACCTGCTGCCTCAGTTCACACCTGTCGGGGTGGACCGGCATCGGGGTAAACCCTGGACCCCAGAGGATTCGCCGTTCAGCCCCCCGCCGACAGGAAACCCACCCGGTCGTATACCGCCCGCACGGTTTGGCCAGCGACCTCGCGGGCCCGCTCGGCCCCCCGGGCCAGCAGCTTGTCCAGCTCGGCTGGGTCATCGATGTAGCCGGCCACCTGCTGGCGCAGCGGCGTGACGAAGTCGGCGAGCGCCTCAGCGACATCAGACTTCAGCGCCCCGTACCCCTGGCCCGCATACGCTGCCACCAGGTCGTCGATGGTGCGGCCGGACATCGCCGAGTAGATCACCAACAGGTTCGAGACGCCGGCCTTGGCGACCGGGTCGTAATGGATCTCCCGTCCGGGGTCGGTGACCGCCGAGCGGATCTTCTTCGCGGATACCTTAGGGTCGTCGAGCAGGTCGATCACCCCGGCCGGCGAGGACGCCGACTTGCTCATCTTCGCCGTCGGCTCGGCCAGGTCATAGATCTTCTCCGCACCCTTGACGATGTGAGCTTCAGGCACGGTGAACGTCGAGCCGTAGCGGGAGTTGAAACGCTGGGCGAGGTCTCGGGTGAGCTCGATGTGTTGGCGCTGGTCCTCCCCCACCGGAACCTGGTCAGCCTGGTAGATCAGGATGTCCGCAGCTTGCAGGATCGGGTAGGTGAACAGCCCGACCCTGACCCGGTCGGTGCCTTGCTTGGCCGACTTGTCCTTGAACTGCGTCATCCGGGCGGCCTCGCCGAAGCCGGTGAGGCATTCCAGCACCCAGGACAGCTGGGTGTGCTCGGGCACATGGCTCTGCACGAACACCGTGGAGCGATCCGGGTCGACACCGAGTGCGAACAGCTGTGCCGCCGCCACCCGGGTCCGGTGTCGCAGCTTCTGCGGGTCCTGCTCGACGGTGATCGCATGCAGGTCGACCACGCAGTAAAAAGCGTCGTGATCGGCCTGCAGGTCCACCCACTGCCGGATCGCACCGAGGTAGTTGCCGAGGTGGAACGAGTCCGCAGTGGGCTGGATCCCGGAGAGCACCCGGGGACGCCCGGCGGTGACACGGTCGGTGACAGAAGACGACATACCGCGATTGTTGCAGCCGACGCACGATCAGCTGCAGTCGCTGCCCGGCATCGGCTCCAGGTACAGCTGCGCGGCCCAGCGGTCGGGCCCCAGTTGGCGGTAGCCGTTGCGGGTCGTCAGGTCCGCGGAAACTACTGCTCCCGCGGCGAGGGTCTCCTTCACCTGTTCCCTGCTGTCCGGACCGGACCGCACGTTGAGGTCGTCCACGGTGACCCTCATCGTGCACGGCCCCGAAGCGCCGTCGCCGCCGTAGCGCCCGGTGCTGAGCACGATCACACCTATCACCGCGGCCGCCCCCACGATCCACTGCCACCTCTTCGTAGGCTTCCGAGCCACCGGTCCACTCCCCGCCGTCCGTCAGTGATCCGTCAGTGCATGGCCTGGCGCAACCCGCGGTCCAGCTCGCCGAGGAAGTCCTCAGTGGTCAGGAACGGGGTGTGCGGACCCACCAGCAGCGCCAGGTCCTTGGTCATCTTGCCGCTCTCGACAGTGTTGATGCAGACCTGCTCCAAGGTCTCAGCGAAATGGATGACCTCCGGGGCCGCGTCCAGCGTGCCGCGGTGACGAAGGCCCCCGGCCCACGCGAAGATCGAGGCGATCGGGTTGGTCGAGGTCGGCTTGCCCTGCTGATGTTGCCGGAAATGCCGGGTGACGGTGCCGTGCGCAGCTTCCGCCTCGACGATGCGGCCGTCCGGAGTCATCAGCACGCTGGTCATCAGGCCCAGCGAGCCGAACCCCTGGGCAACGGCGTCGGACTGCACGTCGCCGTCATAGTTCTTGCACGCCCAGACGTAGCCACCGGCCCACTTCAGCGCAGCAGCCACCATGTCGTCGATCAACCGGTGCTCGTAGGTGATGCCGCTCGCCTCGAAGTCAGCTTTGAATTCCGATTCATAGATCTCGGCGAACACATCTTTGAACATGCCGTCATACGCCTTGAGGATCGTATTCTTGGTCGACAGGTAGACCGGATACTGACGAGCCAGGCCGTAGCGCAGCGATGCCCGGGCGAAATCCTCGATGGATTTGCGGTAGTTGTACATCCCGAGCGCCACACCGCCACCTTCGCCGAACCTGGCCACCTCGATCTGCAGCGGCTCACCGCCGTCGTCCGGGGTGTAGGTGATGGTCACGGTGCCCGACCCCGGGACGGTGAAATCGCTGGCCTTGTATTGATCACCGTGCGCGTGGCGACCGATGATGATCGACTCGGTCCAGTGCGGCACGAGGCGCGGGACGTTGGAACAGACGATCGGCTCACGGAAGATCACGCCACCGAGAATGTTGCGGATCGTGCCATTGGGTGAGCGCCACATCTTCTTCAGGCCGAATTCCTCGACCCGCGCCTCATCGGGCGTGATGGTGGCGCATTTGACGCCCACGCCATGCCGAGCGATCGCGTGTGCGGCGTCGACGGTGACCTGGTCATCGGTGGCGTCGCGATGCTCGATACCGAGGTCGTAGTAATCGAGGTTGATGTCGAGATAGGGCAGGATCAGCTGGTCGCGGATGAAACCCCAGATGATCCGGGTCATCTCGTCACCGTCGAGCTCAACGACGGTCCCTGTCACTTTGATCTTGCCCACCGGTCGGGCACTCCTCTCGACTCGCGCCTGCACACTCCAGCTGCATCGCTAACGTAGTCCAGCGTGCTCGCCTGCTACCTGCGACTGGTCCGCGCCGGTTTCCGGCGGTACTCGACCTACCGGCAGGCGGTGGTCGCGGGGCTGGCCGCCAACATCGTGTTCGGCTTCATGCGGTGCGCCGTGCTGCTCACCGTGTTCGCCGGCAGCGTCCAGGTCGCCGGCTACGACTCCTCCCGCACGGTCACCTACGTCTGGATCGGTCAGGGGTTGCTCGCGGTGGTGCTGCTCTGGGCCAACGCCGACTTCGGGGAGCGGGTGCGCAGCGGCGACGTCGCCGTCGACTTGCTCCGTCCGCTGGACCTGCAGGCCGCGTTGCTGGCCGAGGATCTGGGTCGGGCTGGTTTCGCGCTGCTGACCCGGTTCACCGTTCCGCTGCTGATCGGGCTGGCCTTCTTCGACCTGACCCTGCCCGGTTCGGTACTGCGCTGGACGGCGTTCGGACTCAGCATGCTGCTCGCCACCCTGGTCAGCTTCGCAATCCGGTTCATGCTCAACCTGGTGGCGTTCTGGCTGCTGGACTGGCGCGGGTTGCTCTCGCTGCATGCGGTGATCGGGGGTGTGCTGTCCGGGTTGGTGATTCCGATCGCGTTCTTCCCGGACTGGGCAAGGGTGGCGATCTGGGCGACGCCATTCCCGGCAATCCTGCAGGCGCCGATCGACGTCGCCATCGGCACGGGTGCCGTGCCGATGCTGCTGGCCCACCAGCTGACCTGGGCGGTTGCCCTGCTCGCGGCTGGCCGCCTCGTGCTGGCCAGGGCGGTACGGACACTGGTGATCCAGGGTGGGTGAGCACCTCGCGGTCTATCGCAGTCTGGTAGCCGCATCGGTGCGCAGCCAGCTGGTCTACCCGACATCCTTCGTGTTGCAGTGCGCCGCACAGGCGCTGGTGCAGCTCACCGAGGTGGTCGTCATCCTGGTCCTGTTCTCCCGGATCAGTGAGATGGGTGGGTTCACCCGGCATGAGGTGCTGCTGATCTTCAGCCTGGCCGGGATCTCCTTCGGGTTGGCCGACATGCTGGTCGGTTCGCTGGACAAGGTGGGTCAGCTGGTCCGCACCGGGACACTGGACGCACTGCTGCTACGGCCTCTGCCCGCCCTGACCCAGATCTGCGTGTCCGATTTCGCCCTGCGTCGGCTCGGCAGGGTCGCCACCGGGCTGCTCGTGCTCGGCTACGTGCTGGTCACGTCGGAGGTCTCCTGGACCCCGCTGCGGGTGACGATACTGCTGATCACTCCGCTGACCGGGCTGGTCCTACTCGCCGCGATCTGGATTGCGGCCAGCGCCACCACATTCTGGCTGGTGGAGGGCTCCGAACTGCCCAACGCGGTGACTTACGGCTCCGGGATGTTCACCTCCTACCCAGTGTCGATCTTCTCCGGCTGGCTGCTGCGGCTGATGGCGTTCGTGGTGCCCGGCGCGTTCGTCGCCTACTACCCGGCGCTGGCGATCCTCGGCAAGCCGGACCCGCTCGGTCTGTCCCCGGTGTTGCAGTACAGCGCACCGCTGGTGGCGGTGCTCGCGGCCGGTGCCGCCGCTCTGGTCTGGCGTGCGGGCTTACGTCACTACGTCGGCACCGGTTCATGAATGCGGTGATCGAGCTCGACGGGCTACGCAGGGAGTTCCGGCGCAAGCGCGGGGTGCGGCTGGCCGCGGTGGACGGGGTGACTCTGACCGTGGCGCCCGGCGAGGCGGTCGGCCTGCTCGGACCCAACGGGGCCGGCAAGTCGACAACGATCAAGATGCTGACCGGGATCCTGGTACCCACCGCAGGCCAGCTCCGGGTGTGCGGACTGGATCCCGTCCGGCAACGGCGTGAGCTGGCCCGGCGGATCGGCGTGGTCTTCGGGCAGCGCAGCCAGCTGTGGTGGGACCTACCACTGGCCGAGAGTTTCGCGCTGCTGCGGACGATCCACCGAGTGTCACTTGCCGAGCATGTCCGACGTCTCGACGAGTGCGTCGAGCTGCTGGAGCTGGCGCCGTTTCTGGCTACCCCGGTGCGGCAGCTTTCGCTGGGTCAGCGGATGCGGGGTGAGGTCACCGCGGCGCTGCTGCACTCCCCGGAGCTGCTGGTGCTCGACGAGCCGACCGTCGGCCTGGATCTGATCAGCAAGGAGCGGTTGCGGGTGTTCCTGGCCCGGGCCAACGTCGTCGACGGGGTCACTCTACTGCTCACCACGCACGACCTGCCGGATGTCGAGCGGCTGTGCCGGCGGCTGGTGGTGATCGACCACGGGCGGGTGCTGGTGGACGGCTCGCTGGACGAGCTGCGCCGCCAGTTCGGTGGGGCGCGACAGCTGGTGGTGGACCTGGAGCAGCCGCACGCAGCGCTTGACGGGCTACCCGGCGTGCTCGACGTCACGGTCGAGGCGGACGGGCTGCGCCAACAGCTGGCCTTCTCGGCCGAGCAGACCAGCGCCGCGGAGCTGATCGCCGCGGTGGTTGCCCGGGTCGCTGTGCGAGACCTGCAGGTGGTGGAGCCATCCATCGAGGACGTCGTGCGCACGCTTTACGCCGGCTGATCGATGGGTAGCTGGGTAACAGCCCGCGCCCTCATCCGGCAGCGCCCTCGTTGATCTCAACCCTGCTGGGTGGAGTGCACGCCGGTGATCTCGTTGTTGCGGAACGCGTCGACGAACAGCCGGTGGTCGTCACGCACCACTGCGGCGTACTCCCGGGCAAACGTGGTCAACCAGTCGACGAACTCGTCCTCCCGGTCGCCGATCACCGCGGCGATCGCTTCCTCTGTCTGGAACGGCACCAGGGTGTGGTCGGAGTCGGAGTCCGAGACACAGTGCACCTTCGCGGTGGCCCGGCCGAGGTAGTCCAGCACCGGCGCGATCTCGTCGGGCTCGGTCAGCTCGCTCCAGTCCAGATCGGTGACGTACGGGGACAGCTCGGAGACCAGGTATCCCACCCCGTCCACCTCGGTGTACCCCAGCAACGGGTCGGCGTGCGCCTGCAGCGCACGCTGCGAGATGGCGGTGCGGTGGCCGTGGTGTTCGAAGTAGGACGCGATCCGCTCGTCGGTGACCACCCGAGAAGGAGCCGCCACGTTGCCCTGCTTCATGGACAGCACCACGTCGTTGTCCAGCGCCTGGTTGTAACCCTCGATCAGCAGGTTGTAGGCGGGCAACCCCGCGCTGCCGATGCCGAAGCCGCTGCGCCCGACGACGTCCTTGATCGTGTAGGCGATGCCCCGGAACCTCTTGCGCTCCGGGATGGTGTCCAGATAGCGGTCGAACGCCGCACACACGGCGCCGCGCTCGGCGTCGTCCAGTCGCCGCACCCCCGGCCCGTTCCGGAATCGGCGGTCGAATCCTTCGGTCTCGGTGACCGACTCCAGCAGCCTGACCCGGGTGCGCAACCGGGCTAGCTGCAGCACCTGGTGGACGAGCCCGTCGGTGGTATTCAAGCGCAGCGAATATGCCTGGTCGTGAGTCTCGTCGACGAACCAGCGCACCTGGTCGGTATAGGCCCGTACGTAGGTCTCGACCAGGGCGTCGATGTCGGTGTCGGACAACGCCTTTCGCCAGCCGAGCAGCGCGACGCTTGCCACCATCCGCTGCAGATCCCAGGTGAAGTGCCCGAGGTAGGCCTCGTCGAAGTCGTTCACATCGAAGATCAGCACCCCGTTGCCGTCCATGTAGGTGCCGAAGTTCTCCGCGTGCAGGTCACCCTGGATCCAGACTCGGCTGGTGCGCTCATCGGCCCACGGGTCTTCCAGCGACACCACGTCGGCGTAGAACAGGCAGGCGCTGCCGCGGTAGAAGGCGAACGGGTCAGCGGCCATCTTGCGGAACTTGGTGCGAAACGCCGTGGGAGCAGCCGCCATGAGGTCGGCGAAGGCGTCGGTCAGCGTGGCGACGATCCGATGCCGCCGCGCCTCGGCATCGTCAGTCAGCAAGGTCTCGCTCAGCAACGTCATGGCCTGATCATGCTCCGTCCCTCAACTTTGCCCGACATGGAGACATATCGGGCTCTCAGGCAGCTCGATAACCCCGATATGTCTCCATGTCGGGCGGCGGGATCTAGAGGTTCTGCACGTCGGCCTGCTTGGCTCGGACGGCCTCGGCGGCCTTGCGCAACTCGGCGTGCTCGCTGCCGGTCAGCTCAATCTCCACCACCTTGCGTACCCCTTCCCGACCCAGCTCGGCGGTGACGCCCAGGTAGACACCGGAGACGCCGTACTCGCCGTCTACCCAAGCGCAGACCGGCAGCACGGCACCGGAGTTCTCGTGCACCGTGCGCACCATCCGGGCCGCCGCCGCCGACGGTGCGTAGTACGCCGACCCGGTCCTGAGCAGCGCGATCACCTCGGCGCCTCCGTTTCGGGTCCGGGTGACCAGCTCATCGATCTTCTCGGCGGGCAGCAGGTCGAGCAGCGGCGTGCCGTTCACCGTGCAGGCGCTGGGCACCGGGACCATGGTCTCACCATGCGAGCCCAGGGTCAGGGTGCGCACCGAGGACACCGGGGCGGCGAGTTCCTCGGCGACGAAATTGGTGAACCGTGCGGTGTCGAGCATCCCGGCCTGGCCCATCACCCGGTGCCGGGGGAACCCGGTAGCGATCTGTGTCAGCGCGGTCATCTCGTCCAGCGGGTTGGACACCACGATGACGACCGCGTCCGGAGCATGCCGGGCGACGTTCTCCGCGACCTGCCGGACGATCCGGGCGTTGACCCCGATCAGGTCCATCCGGCTCATCCCCGGCTTGCGCGGTAGTCCGGCGGTGATCACGACGATGTCGCTGCCGGTGATCGCCTCATAGCCCGAACCGTCCTGACCGGTGGTCTGGCCGATGACCCTGGTCTCGAAACCCTCCACCGGCCGGGACTGGTTCAGGTCCAGCGCCAAGCCCTCCGGCTTGCCCTCGATGATGTCGGTGAGGACGACGGTGTCGAACAGGTCGTACTCAGCAAGCCGCTGTGCGGTGGTCGAACCGTAGAAACCGGCCCCGATGACCGCGACCTGACCGAAACGTTCCATTTCGGGAGGCTATCAAGCACTCCGACGGTGGCCCGCTCAGCGGGTGGCCAGCGGTCCCCCGATGATGGTCAGCGCCACCGCCAGCATGAGCACCCCGAAGGTCCCGTAGGCGAGCACATCCTGCGTGCGGCGACGGATTCCGAGCAGTCCGGTCCGTTCGGGTGGCAGGACGAGCCGTAACCCCGCGGCGAGCAGCAACGCGCCGCCGATGATCACCGTGCCCTCCCGCCAGTGGTATTGCGCGATGCGCACCATGCCGAACGCCACCACGGCCAGCACCAGACCGAAGGCCAGCTGTGGCCGCAGGCTCGTCCGCCTGGTCATAGCGGGCCGGTCCGCTCGGCAGTCTCGACAACGTTGACGAGCAGCATCGCTCTGGTCATCGGCCCGACCCCGCCAGGAACCGGCGCCAGGTACCCGGCGACCTCGGCTACGGCCGAGTCGACGTCGCCGACCAGCCCGGCGTCGGTCCGGCTGATCCCGACGTCGACTACCGCGGCACCTGGCTTGACCATGTCGGCTGTGATCAGTCCCGGTCGTCCGGCGGCGGCCACCACGATGTCGGCCCGGGACACCTCGGCGGCCAGGTCCCGGGTGCCGGTGTGGCAGAGCGTGACCGTGGCATTCTCACTGCGCCGGGTCAGCAGCAATCCCAGCGGGCGGCCGACGGTGATGCCGCGGCCCACGATGGTGACATCGGCCCCGGCCAGCGGCACGTCGAAGCGGCGCAGCAACTCCACGATCCCGCGCGCGGTGCAGGGCAGCGGTCCGGACCCTCCGAGCACCAGCAGCCCCAGGTTCACCGGATGCAGGCCATCAGCGTCCTTGCCCGGGTCGACCCGGGCAAGGACGCTGATGGCCTGCATCCGGTGAACCTGGGGCTGCTGGTGCTCGGAGGGT
>JALZDN010000104.1 GCA_030862525.1 Actinomycetota bacterium
GGTGCGAGACTCAAATCGTGGGTCACAAGAGTCAAAGCTGACGCACGGATTGCGACACCCAGCAGATCGCCGGAGATCACCGCCGCCTGATGGCGACCCGAAAGACGCACGGGGGTGAGGTTGCCACCACCGCGATCGACGCCATAGGCTTAACCGGAATAGTCCGTCCGCTTATGTAGCTGTGCGCGGCGTAGGCACCGCTGCGACACCGTCGCAGACAGGGCAGCAGCGGTGCGGGATGTCAGGGCGAGGAGGAATCATGAGCTCGACGACCACGGACGCCGCCGACGCGTCGCAGCGGTTGTTTGCCGTGATCGGTGCGACCGGTCAACAGGGCGGGGCGACGGCGCGGGCGTTGCTGGCTGCCGGCGCGGGGGTGCGGGCGCTGGTACGCGACCCGCGGGCCCAGCCCGCCCGCGCGCTGGCGGATCAGGGTGCCGAGGTGGTGGGTGCAGACATCGACGATCCGGCCAGCCTTCGCTCGGCGTTCACCGACGTGGACGGCTTGTTCGCGATGACGACCTTCACCGGGCTGAAGGGCTCTGAGGGTGAGGTCGAGCACGGTATGCAGATCGCCGATGCCGCCCGCGAGGTGGGCGTCCCTCAGGTGGTTTACAGCTCTGTCGGCGGTACCGAGCGGGCCACGGGTATCCCCCATTTCGAGAGCAAGCGCCGGGTGGAGGAGTACATGAGCTTTCTCGGGCTGTCCACCAGCTTTGTGCGCCCGACGTTTTTTATGGAGAACTTCACGTACTTTTTGGCTCCGCAGCAGGAGGACGGTGTCGTTGTGCTGCGGGCGCCGTTGGCACCGGGGGTGCCGTTGCAGATGGTCGCCGTCGAGGACATCGGTGCAGTGGCGGCCGCGGCCCTGCTAGATGCCGCCAGCGTGCCCGGTGGGGCGGTGGAGATTGCCGGCGATGAGCTGACCGGGGAGCAGATCGCCGCCGTCTATGGCCAGCGGACTGGTCTGCCGGCACGGTTCAAGGCGCTTCCGCTGAGCGTGGTTGAGGACGCCGATCAAAAGGCGATGTTCACCTGGTTCGCCCAGCGGCCCGCCTACCAGGCGGACTTCGACGCTACCCGCCGCCTGGCGCCCGGTGTCAGGGACTTCGCCGCCTGGCTTGCCACCCGTGCCTGACTCCCGTGCGGACCTGCACCGACGCCGACGGCACCCGTCACGAAATGTGGGCTCGTGACTGCCAGGGCTGATCAATGCTTCCGCGACACGAGCTGGCCTAGCCGTGCCGTGGCGGACCGACGCGGCGGTGCCGGGCTGCTGGTGCCAGGCTGGCTAGGTGTCAGCAAGGAGCCAGGCGCCAGTGCAGGGCCACGGCAAACCGCAGCGCCCGTTGCGCCGCGATGCCCTGGCCAACCAAGAGCGGGTGCTGGCCGCAGCAGTCACCGCGGTGCTACGCGAGGGACCTCAGGTGCCGATGGCGACGATCGCTGCGGAAGCAGGAGTCGGGGTCGGCACCCTTTACCGCCGCTATCCCAACCGCGAAGCGCTTTTGGACGCCTTGACCCACCGCGCCTTCGAGCTGCTGCTGGAGCAGGCGCGCGCAGCCGAGGCACGTGAGGAGACCGCCCTGGCCTGCCTAAGCTGGTTGTGGGATCGGGCGATAGACCAGCGTGACCAGCTGGTGCTGCCCCTGAGCGGCGGCCCACCGGTCACGAGCACCCAGACGCTGGCCGTGCAATCCCAGCTGCACCACAGCCTGCAACGCCTCCTGGAGCGCGGCAAGCGTGAAGGCAGCATCCGGAACGACATCACCACCCGCGACGTGGTGATCTTCGGCGCGATGCTGGTCTCACCGCTGCCCGGCGCCACGGATTGGAATCGCACCGCCCGGCGGCAGAAGCAGATCTACCTCGATGGCCTGTCCCCACCCCGCGACCCAGCGCCCTGAACCGACGCCGTGATTCAGCCCCTACATTCCTGTTGGAACGTGGCACGGCCGACATCGGACACTAATGGTCCTTTCACCTATGAGGTGATGACTCAGAACACGATCCGATTCCTTGGAGCGGGTGGTGAGTGGGCCGGCACGCCTTGTCGGCTGCAGCGGTGACGCTGTCGACTCCTCCTGGGCGCTCGACAGCGCTCGCCCTAGCGCGGTAATTGACTTGTGTCGCCAGCGTTTTTCATCCGAGCGCTGGTTCGGACGCATTCGTCGGAGGATCCCTCCACTGTGAACCTGATGTTGCGTCCGCCGTAACTAAGCGCTGAGGGTTGGGTACAGGTAATCTCGACCCTGTGGCGCCTACCGTGTTTGCCGGAGGCCGGGTGGGAGCCTGGCGGGTTGAACGTGTCGAGCCCGTGACTGGTCCGTCCTTGTCTGTGGTTGAACGGCTGGCCGTTCTGGACGAGGCACGCGCAGGTGACCTCGACGCGATCTGGGCGCTGCGTGGGCTGACAAGCAACGCGCGTTACACGCAGCGAAACGAGCAGCAGATCCTGGCCGCCAAGCAAGTGGAGCTCGGGCGGCCGGAAGCGACGTGCGCGGCGCTCATCCCCATCACCAAGTCCGAGGATTGGTGGCGGCTGCCCAGGACGAACGTCGCGAAATCTTCGAGGACAGCTCCCACCACATTGCAATCGGCCTGACATATCTGCCGGCAATTGCGCGTCGTCTTTACCACAGCCGCGACCTGGGCAAGCCATTCGACTTCCTCACCTGGTTTGAGTACACCCCCGACGCCGCCCTCGCGTTCGAGGAGCTCGTGTCCCACCTCCGCACGACCACCGAGTGGAATTACGTGGAACGAGAGGTCGATATCCGCCTCATGCGTTGATCACGTCATCCTGGACAACGGCAGCACCGGGCTCGGGCTCTCGATCATCCACGCGGTCGTCACCGCGCACCGCGGCTCGATGAGTGTGACTCGCGCACCCAGCCGCCCGAAGCTCAGCGTGTGGCTGCCCACCGGCCCGGTTGCCTTGGGCCCCGCTGGAGGGAGCTGCGGCGGATAGGCGGGCCGCTCGGCCACACCCAGAGTGACAAGGAGTCACCACCGAGTCGGCTCATACGGGCAGCGAGCATTGCTCGGCGCCACCAGCGAACTCGGCCAGCCGCCGGCGCTCACCGCCGACCAGATGCACCAGGCTCGCGCGCTCTTCGGTCCAGGAGATGCCGAGTCGTTCCCCGGCCCGGTCCAGCTCTTGCCAGAGGGGCCCAGGCTGCCGCTTCGCCGATGCGGTCGTATTGGATCGGCCGGTTCGCAAAAATTTGCATCTCTAACGAGCTATGCGGGGAGCGCGGTCGTCGTCGATGGTGGTGAGGGGGGTGGCGAGGCGGTGGAGCCAGTCGTGCAGGAGTGCGGCTTCGGTGGGGCTCAGCGGGTGCGGGTGCTGGGTGAGGGCAGCGTCGAGGGCGAGCGCGCGGGTGGCCAGTGACGCATCGAGTCCACCGCTGGGGGCGTCACAGGGGGTGGTGATGGTGGTGAGGATGGCCTCGCGGGCACGGGAGGAGAGGTCGGCATCACGCTCAAGCACTGGGGTGGAGATCAGGCTGAGGGTGACGCCGGTGTTGGCGGCGTGGATGAGCCGGGCGGCGGCGTCGGGGGGCAAGCGGAGCCGACCGGCGGCGGCAACGCGCTCGAGCAGGCCCAGCAGCATGTGGTAAGCCTCCTCGGCCGCCACGGGCCGCCGCTCGGGCCGGGCAACGCCGTACATGAGCACGTAGAAGGCGGGGTGGGTCAGGCCGAACTCGACGTGGTTATCCCACCCACGCTTAAGGTCGGCGACCGGGTCGTCGCTGGGGACGAGGGATTTCTTCTCCCCCAGATAGCGCTCGAAGCCGTAGGCGGTCACGGCGTCGAGTAGCCCCTGTTTGTCGCCGAACAGGCGGTACAGGGTGGGTGCTTGCACTCCGGCGGCGGCGGCGATCGCACGGGTCGACACCGCGTCGCTGCCGCCGGATGCGAGCAGGTCGGCGGCAGCGGTGAGGATCCGCTCTCGGGTGGAAGAGACGGGCACCTCAATCGTCATGCATCAACGCTAACACTGTCACGCTAGCGGCGATCTCATATCAGTGTTAGCGTAAAAATGTTATCACTGATACCAGCCTGTGAATGGAGCACGTCGATGACTGCAACCAACACCAAGGGTGCCAACGCTGTGGGCTGGCGCGTCCTGGGTACGAACGGCCCTCGAGTGTCGGCCCTAGGGTTGGGCCTGATGGGCATGTCCGGCCTGTACGGCCCGGCCGATGAGGCCGAATCGATCGCCACTATCCACGCCGCCCTAGACGCCGAGATCACGCTGCTGGACACCGGCGACTTCTACGGCATGGGCCACAACGAACTGTTGCTGCGCGATGCCCTGCGTGGCCGGAACCGGGACAACGCGGTGATCAGCGTCAAGTTCGGCGCGCTGCGCGACCCCGACGGTGGCTGGGGCGGCAATGACGGCCGGCCGGCGGCGGTGAAGAACTTCGCCGCCTACAGCCTGCGCCGGTTGGGCACCGACCACATCGACATCTACCGGCCCGCGCGGCTGGACCCCAAGGTGCCGATCGAGGACACCATCGGCGCAATCACTGAACTCGTTCAAGCCGGGCATGTCCGGCACATCGGCCTGTCCGAGGTCGGCGCCGACACCCTGCGCCGCGCCCAGGCCGTGCATCCGATCGCGGACCTGCAGATCGAGTACTCCCTGCTGTCCCGAGGGATCGAGGTCGAGATCCTACCGGTCGCTCGGGAACTCGGAATCGGGATCACCGCCTACGGGGTGCTGTCTCGGGGGCTGATCTCCGGGCACTGGACCACCGACCGTCAGCCGTCCGGGACCGACTTCCGTGGTTTCAGCCCGCGCTTCCAGGGCGAAAACCTCCAGCGGAACCTGGCCTTAGTGGACGCGCTGCGCACAGTCGCCCAAGCCAAGGGCGCCACCGTCGCCCAGATCGCGATCGCCTGGGTCGCCGCCCAGGGCAACGACATCGTGCCCCTGGTCGGCGCCCGCCGCCGCGACCGCCTGACCGAAGCCCTAAGTGCCGCGGAGCTCTCCCTGAGCCCGGCCGATATGACCGCAATCGAGCAAGCCGTCCCAGCCGGTGCCGCAGCCGGCGACCGGTATCCCACACCGGCCATGAACGACCTGGACAGCGAACGCTGAGCCCCGGCCCGCGGCCGGGTTCCTCTTCGCCGACCCCAGGGAGCACGACCGTCCCACCGTGACGGCGCGTAATCCTCGTCAGCCCCACGCACCCCCGCGTATGAGCAACGAGCACCTCTTACCTCAGGCCGCCGGCCACATCCGGCGCGGTTGGCGGACAAGATCACCCCTGATCACCGGTGTTGGTTGCTGCGTCCGAAGGCCTCGACTGACACGGGCTGCCACTGGTTACATGTCGCCAGCCGAGTGTCGCCAGCCGAGATTCGTAGTCCCCTGTCACGCCTTCCAATTGAGCTTTGCCGAAGAAGATGCGCAGTGGTGGCTTTTCGGCGTCAACAACGGCGAGGATCGCGCTGCGGGTGGCGCTGGGGTCGCCGAGCTCGACGCCGGCCCAGAAGCGGCTCATCTGTTCCCGACGCTGTCGTAGGCGGGATTTTTCTGGCTTTGTTGCGCCCCGACGGCGAGCCAATCGGTGTCGTAAGGGCCGCGCACCGTCGCCGTCGCCGAGGCCCGTCACCGCCGCAATCCCGCCGGAACGTGACCTCCTAGGCTGCAGGGGAGGCAGTTCGACGTCGGTTCCTTTGTTCTCGCGTGAGCGCTGTGTGGACCGCGCTCACGGTCAGGTGAACCAGCGCCGCCCTTGCCCGGCGATGACGCGGCCGAACTGGAGCTCGGGGAAGTGTGCGCCGGCGCCCAGGGTTGTGCCGTCCTCGAGCTCGCGGAACAGTCGTTCGCGGACCCGTTGTGCGAGCTCGGGATCGACGTCGCCGATCGATCGCCAGGTGGGCTCGTCGAGCTGTACCGGGCAGACGATCGCGTCGCCGAGCAGCAGTGCGCGGCGGCCTCCGGAGGAGACGACGACGCTGAGATGTCCGGGGGTGTGTCCGGGTGTCATGGTCAGGGTGACGCCGGGCGCGATGGTGGCGTCGCGGTTGACGGGCCGGAGGCGGTCGCCGCGCTCAGAGGCGGCGCGGAAGCCGTGTCGGATGTGGTCGAACATCCACACGTCGGGGTCTGCGACGAAGTGATCCCAGTCGTGCGCGCCGAACCAGATGGTGGCGTGGGTGAAGACCGGGGCGGCGTCCCTGTCGAAAAGCCAGCCACAGTGGTCGGCGTGCAGGTGGGTGCAGACGACGTCGGTGATGTCGGGTGGGGTGACGCCGACGGCGCGGAGCCCGAGCAGGAGCTGGCCGCCGACGAGGAGCCGGCGGGGGCCATCGTCGCGCATCTCGGGTCCCATGCCGGCGTCGACGAGGATCGTCCGGTCCCCGGTCCGCACGAGGAAACAGCCGATGGGCAGCCAGGCCATTCCGTGGCGGGTGAAGAGGTCCTCGTGGCCGTCGGGACGCGCGTGGGCGCCGAAGTAGGCGGGCGAAGCCCGGAAGGTCCCGTCGGCGACGGGGTGGATGTCGATGTCACCGATCAGCATTGGTCTCCTTGGGGTACGGTCGACGGGTCGCGGTCGGATTCGGCGTCGCCGAGCGCGGTGTCGCGGGCCTCGCGGATCGCGAGGACGCACGGCCAGGCTGCCGACTCCGGCCAGGAGCGGTGCGGCGACGACCGGTGTAGCGGCGCGCCGAGCACGCCGGTGATGTTGTAGGCGACTCCGGCGCCGGTGTAGCGGTGCCGGGTCGGGAAGATCTCGGCGAGCGGGGCGCCGAAGGGCCCGTCGTCAGCACCTCGAGCAGCACCGGACCGACGGCGGCCCGCCGTTCGCGATTCAGTCGGCCGACGGCGCTGTTCGGGCGGAAGCGGCTTAACGCCGCCTCCACGCCGCGGAGCCAGTCGAGCTCCGCGGCGGGGTCGGCGAGACCGGTGAGCGACACGTCGGTACCGAAGATGCGGTCGCGGAAGGTCCAAACCGCAGCTCCGGTCACGAAGGTTGGCGGATCGGCATGATCGTGACCTGCTGGAGGTTCACGTGCGCTGGCTGCGAGACCAGGAAGTTGATCGCCTCGGCGACGTCCTCGAGAGCAAGCCAGGTCATCTCCTTCTTGGAGCCCTCCAGCCACTCCTGCGCGCCGGCGTCGGTGACGTGGCCCTGCAGCTCCGTGCCCACGATGCCGGGCTCGATCGCGGAAACGCGGACGTCCTTGGCCCTGAGCTCCACGCGGAGGGTGCGCGAGAGGTGCGTCACGTAGGCCTTGGTGCCCGAGTAGACCGCGAAGTTCGGGAAAATGTTGTGGGCGGCGACCGAGGAGGTGTTGACCAGGTCGGCCACTCCCTTGTCCGCTGCCGCCGCGACCAGCTGCGGGACGAACGCGCCGATGGCGTTCATCAGCCCGGTCACGTTCAGGTCGATCTGGTGCTGCCACTGCTCGACTGGCAGCTCCTCGACCGGTGCGGGAAGCATGACGCCGGCGTTGTTGAAGAGCAGGTCAACCGTACCGAGCTCGGTGACCACCTGCTCGGCCGCGGCGCGCAGGGCCGCAACCTCGGTCACGTCGACCGACAGGGCCAGCGCGGTCCCGCCGGCCTGCTCGATCTCCTTGACCAGGTTCTCGAGACGGTCGGCCCGGCGGGCGAGCACGGCCACCTTCGCGCCAGCCGCAGCCAGCCGCTTGGCCGTGGCCTCACCGATGCCGCTGGAGGCACCGGTCACCACGGCGACGCGCCCGGTCAGCGGGGTGGAGACGTTCTTAGTTGAGGCGGTCATCTGTGCGCTCTCTCCTCCATGTCATTCGCGGCGGTTCGGCCGCGTCCTCGAGATAACCACCGGGAGAAGGGCCGCGCGGGGCCTAATCGAGCCCTGCTCGACCGCGGTACGGCGAACCTGGGTCCAGCAAACCGACGTTGGCCGAGAAGCGGCGCCGTCGTCCCCGCCAGGCTGGACCCATGGACCACAACGCCGAGCTGTAGGAGTTCCTGCGCACGCGCCGCGCGCGCCTGAGCGTCGACGATGTCGAGATCGGTGGTACGGGCGGCGTGCGCCGGGTGCCGGGGTTACGCCGGGAAGAGGTGGCCCAGCTGGCCGGGGTGAGCGTGGACTACTACAGCCGGCTGCAGCAAGGCCGTAATCTCAACGTGTCCGACGAGGTCCTCGATGCCGTCGCCCGCGCCCTTCGCCTCGACGAGGTCGAGCGGTCCTACCTTTTCCAGATCGCGCGGACGAATCCTCGTCGCGCCCGGCGCCGCACTCCGGCACGAGTGCAGCGGGTCCGGCGCGGAGTACGTCGTATCCTGGAGACGCTCGACGACGGCTGGCCCAGGCGCTGATGATCGACTTTGGGGCGCTCCCACCCCGTGACCGCAACATGCTGCGGTACACCTTCCTCGACGACTCCACCCGCGACCTCTACGTCGACTGGGAGGAGATAGCCCGGGAGAACGTCGCCATCCTGCGCCTCGACGCCGGGCGCCACCCCGACGACCCACTGCTCGCCGAGCTCGTCGGCGAGCTCGCGGTCAAGAGCCCGGAGTTCCGTCGCTGGTGGGCCGACCGCAACGTCCGCGAACGCAGCCACGGGACGAAGTGCTACCACCATCCGCTGGTCGGCGACTTCACGATCGACTACGAGTGCGTTCCCCTGCCCGGCGACGCCGACCAGACGCTGTGCATCTACACCACCGAGGCGGGCTCGGCGTCGGAGACGGCGCTGCGACTGCTCGCCAGCTGGACCGGCACACCGAGTTCGCCCGCACAGCCACCGACCGAGTCGCGTCTG
>JALZDN010000108.1 GCA_030862525.1 Actinomycetota bacterium
CCACCAACACCCGCTGGCGCTCATCTTCGCTCACCAGCGAAAGCTCACCCACCGGACAAGCCGGATCAGCCACAATGCCCGCAAGCAACACCAACAGATGCCCGACCAACCGCTCCACCGTGGCGGCCTCAAACAGGTCGGGATCGTAGGCGAGGTCGAAGCAGAGCCGGTCGCTGATGCGGACGCTGAGAGTCAACGGGAAATTCGTGGTGTCGAGCGCCTCCACGTCAGCTACCCGCAGGCCGGCGTCGCTCACCACCGTGTCTTCGATCGGGTAGTTCTCGAACACCACCGCGCTGTCGAACAGGTTGGTACCGCCAGGCAGATCACTCCAGGCCTGCAGCTGGGCCAGCGAGATGAAGTCGAAGTTCCGGGACTCGACCTGCTCGTCCTGCAGGCTGCGCAGCCACGACACGACGCCCTGCCCATCGCGCACCGTGACCCGGGTCGGCACCGTGTTGATGAACATGCCGGCCATCTGTTCCACGCCGGGCAGCTCGGCCGGTCGGCCGCCCACCGTGGTGCCGAAGACCACGCTCCGCTCACCGCTGTAGTGCGCCAGCAGCAGCGCCCACGTGCCCTGCACCACCGTGTTCAGCGTCAGACCATTGCGCCGGGCGAGCTCATGCAACCGGGTCGACTGGTCGATGCGCAGTTCGATCGGGATCGACTCCGAGGACTCGGCGCGATGTGCCTCGACAGCCTGCCCGTCGTAGGGCAAGGAGGTGGGCGAGTCGAAGCCCGCCAGCATCCGCCGCCAGTACGCCTCCGCCTTTCGCTGATCTTGCTGATCGAGCCACTGCAGATATTCGCGGAACGGCCGCCGGGCGACCAGCCGCGGCGCTCGACCGGCGACCAGCGCCGCGTACTGCTCGCACACCTCGGCGAACACCCCGCCGGTGCTCCAGCCGTCCAGCAGGATGTGGTGCGAGGTCCAGATCAGCAGCGCCTCGTCATCGGGCAGCCGGGCGATGGCCAGCCGCATCAGTGGGGCAGCGGTCAGGTCCAGACCGGCGGCGCTGTCCTCGGCCAGTACCCGCCGTAGCTCGCGCTCCCGATCCGCACTGGAAAGATCGCGCCAGTCGTAGTGCGTGGTGGGCAGCGTGACCTGACGATGCACTACCTGCACCGGCTCGGCCACGCCATCCCAGACCAGGGAGCTGCGCAGGATCGGCGTGCGGTCCACCACCCGCTGCCACGCGGTGCCGAACACCTGCGGGTCAGACATCCCGGACAGCCGTAGGCGGAGCTGGTTGAAGTAGGCGCGGCCCTCGGCGTCGACCAGGCTGTGGAACAGCATCCCCGCCTGCAGCGGCGTCAGCGGGTAGATGTCCTCGACATCCCGCCCGTCCCCCACGAGACGGTCCACAGCAGACTGATCGAGGCGGGCCAGCGGGAAGTCCGACGGGGTACGTCCCCCGGCGCCCGGCGCAGCGCAGTGCTGCACGATCTCCCGCAACGCCTCGATCATCTCGGTGGCCAGCCGCCGCACCGTGGCCTCGTCGTGCAACTGGCTGGAGTAGGTC
This sequence comes from Actinomycetota bacterium, assembly GCA_030862525.1. Classification (GTDB taxonomy): domain Bacteria; phylum Actinomycetota; class Actinomycetes; order Mycobacteriales; family Pseudonocardiaceae. The sequence continues at coordinate 1,527 of JALZDN010000108.1, forward strand.
CAGGCCAGTTCCAGCTCGCCGTTCTCGACCTGTCCCACTACGTCCAGCAGGCAGGGCCGGACGCTCTGGGCGGCGGCGTCATCCCCGATCGCGTCACCCCAGGCGCGGTAAAGGCCCTCGGAATCCGACGTCGCGTGCCCGTGACCGTGGTAGTTGAAGGAGATCTGCGGCAGCGGATCGTCGCGCAGCACGCCGGCCGGCGAGTCAGGTGCGCTCAGGTAGCGCAGGGCGCCATAGCTCAGGCCCCGGCGCGGCACGGCGCGCAGCTGCTCCTTGACCGACTTGAGCATCGCACCCCAGTCGCCCAGGCGCGGCAGCGTCAGCGCGACCGGGAACTCCGTGGTGAACCATCCCACGGTCCGCGACAGGTCGACACCGTCGAAGAGCTCCTCGCGGCCGTGGCCCTCCACACCGATCAGCACACTGTCGCGGCCGGTCCACCGGGACAGCACCCGACCCAGCGCGCTGAGCAACACATCGTTGACCTGGGTCCGGTACACCCCGGGCACGTGACGCAGCAACGCATCCGTCTCGTCGCTGCCGAGCCGGACCGACACGCTGCGGGCAGCGTGAACGGTGTTCGGTCCCCCGCGGTCCACCGGGAGCTCGGCCGGGACGCGACTGGACATGTCAGCCCAGTACGCCAGGTCGTCATCAAGCCCACCGCAGCGCATCTGCTCGCCGAGCAGGCTGGCCCAGGTCCGGTAGGTCGTGGTCTTCGGACCCAGGTCCACCGGCCGGCCCGAGCCGAGCTGACGGTAGGCCGTCTCCAGGTCCTCCAACAGGATCCGCCAGGACACGACGTCGACCACCAGGTGGTGAATGGCCAGGAACAGCTGTGGCCGGCGTCCGGGTCCGAAGGCGAACAGGACCGCGCGCAGCAACGGACCAGCCGTGATGTCCATACCGGACTGTGCGGATACTGCGGCTTGGTCCATCGCCGCCTGCGTCGCCGCAACGTCCAAACCGGACACATCACGGCGCTCGAACACGGCGGCCGACTCGACCGGGGCGACGTCTTGCATCCACCGGGCGCCGGCGAACTGGAACCGCATCCGCAGCGCATCGTGGTGGGCCACCACGGAATCGAGAGCTGCCTGCAAGGTGTGCTCGTCAAGGTCCTCGGCCAGTTCGAGCAGCACCGACATCGTGTAGTGGTGTGGAGTCTCGAGCTCGGTCTCGAGGAACCAACTCTGAATCGGGCTCAACGGCACCGGTCCGACTACCAGGTCATCGCGGATGGGCTCGACCACCGGCACGGCGTCGATGGCTGCCGCGAGCTCAGCGATCGTCTGGTAGAGGAAGATGTCCTTGGACGTCAGCCGCAGGCCGGCCTGCCGGGCCCGGGACACCACCTGGATGCTCAGGATCGAGTCACCACCCAGCCCGAAGAAGTTGTCCTCGACCCCGACCCACTCGACACCGAGCACCTCCGCCCAGATCCGCGCCAGCTCGCGCTCGCTTGGTGTCCGCGGCGTCACATAGGACGACTCCAGCTCCGGCTGCAGATCCGGCACCGGCAACGCCCGCCGATCGACCTTCCCACTGGAGTTCAGCGGCAGCCGGTCCAGCGTGACGAACGCGGAGGGCACCATGTAGTCGGGCAGGTTGCCCTTGAGCCACGACCGCAACTCCGGGTGGCCTGGCGCAGCGGACTCTGCGGACACCAGATAGCCGACCAGCCGCTGGTGGCCACCATCCTCGCGGGCGACCACCAGCGCCTCGTCCACGTCGGGATGCCGCTGCAACGCGGCCTCGACCTCACCCGGCTCGATCCGGAAACCGCGAATCTTGACTTGTTCGTCGGCCCGGCCAAGGAATTCGATGACGCCCTCGGCCGTCCAGCGCGCCAGGTCCCCGGTGCGGTACATCCGCGAACCGGCCTTGCCGAACGGGTCGACCAGGAACCGCTGCGCGGTCAGCCCTGGCCGGTTCAGGTAGCCGCGGGCGACCTGAACACCGGCCAAGTACAGCTCACCGGCAACGCCGACCGGTGCCGGGCCAAGCTCACCGTCGAGCACGTAGGCGCGCAGGTTGTGCAACGGGCGGCCCACCACCGGCCGTGTGCCGTCGACCACCCGGCAGCTCAACGCGTCAACCGTGCACTCGGTGGGTCCGTAGAAGTTGTAGCTGCGCGTGTCGCCGTCGGCGGCCAGCTTTCGCCACAGCGACTCACCGAGTGCCTCGCCTCCCACCATCAAGACCGTGGGGTGGTGCCGCTCATCGGTCAGCAACCCGGCCGGGAGGAGCTGCTGCAGGTAGGACGGGGTCACGTCGGCAACGACGTCGACCCGCCGGTCGGCCATGTAGTCGACCAATGCTGCCGGATCGAGACGCACCTCGTCCTCGATCAGGTGCAGCTCGTGGCCGTCGGCCATCAGCAGCGGCCCCTCCAACGAGGCGTCGAAGGAGAACGCCGCGGTCAGCGCCACCCGCAGCCGCCCACCGCCGGCCGCAGCCACGACATCGTTGCGGTGATTGACCAGCAGGTTGATCAGACTGCGCTGCTCGACCAGCACACCCTTGGGCGTCCCGGTCGACCCGGACGTGTAGATGACGTACGCCGAGCTGCCTGGGTGCAGTGACCCGATGCGCTCGCCGTCGGTTGGGTCGGAGTCGGGGCAATGCTGCAGCGTGGCCTGGACCTCCGGCTCGTCGAGGACCAGTTGGACCATTCCGTCGGGCGACCCGCCTTGCACATTGCCGCCGGTGGATGTGGTCACCACCAGCACCGGCGCGGCGTCGCGGAGTACGAACCCGATCCGGTCGGCGGGCAGCTCCGGGTCGATCGGCAGGTACACCCCACCCGCCTTGAACACCGCCAGCAGCGCCACCACCATCTCCACCGACCGCGGCAACGCCAACGCCACCACCCGCTCTGGCCCCGCCCCCAGACCGATCAGGTGGTGCGCCAGCCGGTTCGCCCGCGCATTCAGCTCCGCGAAACTCATCCGGGCGTCCCCGCACACCAACGCAGTCTCGTCCGGAGTGCGCAGGGCCTGGTCCTGGAAGACCTCGTGCAGCGTCACCGCAGGTACCTGCAGGTCGGTGTCGTTCCACTGCACCAACACCCGCTGCCGCTCCTGCTCGGTCAGCAGCGGCAGCTCGGCCAGCCGGCGATCCGGGTCGGTGGCGATGCCCTCGAGCAGCACCTGCAAGTGCTGCGCCATCCGCTCGATCGTGGTGGCGTTGAACAGGTCGGTGTTGTACTGCAGCACACCGGCCAGGACGTCACCCTGCTCCTCAAAGTCGATGCTGACGTCGAAACTCGCGGCCACCATCGGAATCGGAAGGTCCTCGACCTTCAGGCCCGGCAGCTCCGGTGTTTCGCCCGGAGTGTTCTGCAACACCACCATTGCCTGGAACAGCGGCGTGCGGCTGGTATCCCGCGTCGGTTGGACCTCGTCAACCAATTTCTCGAATGGCGCGTCCTGGTTCGCGAAGGCATCCAGCACGGTGTCCTTGACACTGGTCAGGAACTCCCGGAACGTGCGCTCGCGGTCCACCTGCGAGCGCAGTACTAGCGTATTGACCAGAATTCCAACCAGCCCCGCCAACTCGGCTCGCTCGCGACCCGAGACAACCGTGCCTACCGCGATGTCGTCCTGCCCTGACCACCGGTGCAACAGCACCTGGCACGCGGCGATCAGCGTCATGAACAAGGTTCCGTCGTGGCGTCGTCCCAGCTCCCTGAGCCCGGCTGTCACCGCCGCGGGGACCTGGAACTGCACCAGTGCACCGTTCTTGGTCTGTACCGCAGGCCTGGGCCGGTCGGTCGGCAGCTCCAACGGCGGTACCTCGTTCAGCTGAGCACGCCAGTACCCCACCTGCTCGGCAAGGGCCGGTCCCGACAGCTGGTGCCGCTGCCAGACCGCGAAATCGGCATACTGCACCGGCAACTCCGGCAACCGGGGCGCTTCGCCCCGCACGGCCGCGGCATACAGCACGCTCAGCTCACTGTCGATCACGCCGGTGGACCAGCCGTCGGTGACTATGTGATGCATGGTCACCGTCAGGACATGCTCCTGGGAGGCCAGCCGCACCAGCCGCGGCCGCACCAGGGGACCTTCACGCAGATCGAAGGGCCGGGTGCACTCCTGCTCCAGGATCTGGGCTAGCGCAGCCTCCTGCTCAGCCTCCGGCAAACCCGATAGGTCCAGCACCGGCACGTCCACCCGATCTGGCGGATGCACCACCTGCACCCCGCGGCCGTCGACCGAGTGGAACGTGGTGCGCATCGACTCGTGCCGGGCGACCAGGCCGCTCAAGGCACTGTTGAGGGCCTCGACGTCCAGCACACCACGCAGCCGCAGCGCAATCGGCGTGATGATGTACTCGGCGCTATCGGGCTCGAACTGGTCCAGGAACCACAGCCGCTGCTGGGCGAACGACAACGGCAGCTCATCATCGCGCGGCAACACCGGGATCGCGGACAACGTCTCGGTGTCACCGGCCCCGGTCAACGCCTCGATCACCCCGGCCAGGCCGGCCACCGTCGGGTTGCTGAACACGGCCCGCAGCGACACCGCCACCCCGAGCGTTGCCCGCAGCCGTGACATCACCTGGATGGTCAGCAGGGAATCGCCCCCGAGCTCGAAGAAGTTGTCCTCGACCCCGACGTGCTCGGCTTCCAGCACATCCGCCCAGATCTGCGCCAGGACGCGTTCGACGTCGCTGCGCGGCGCGACATAGGCAGCCCTCTTCGCCGCGCTGAAATCAGGTGCCGGTAGCGCCTTACGATCCAATTTCCCATTGCGGGTCAATGGCAACGCATCCAGCGTCACAAACGACGAGGGCGCCATGTACTCGGGCAACGACCGGCCGAGCAGCGCACGCAACTCACCCGCGTCCGGCCCCCTCGCACCGGCGGCCGGCACCACATACGCCACCAGCCGCTTGGCACCGGGCCGGTCCTCCCGCGCGATCACCGCGACGTCGGCCACCTCCAGGTGCTCGAGCAGGGCCGCCTCGATCTCCCCTGGCTCGATCCGGACCCCGCGGATCTTGACCTGCTCATCGGCCCGACCGAGGAACTCCAAGTGCCCACCGGCCAACCACCGCACCACATCCCCGGTGCGATACATCCGCTGCCCGGGCGCCCCGAATGGGCAGGCCACAAACCGCTCCGCGGTCAACCCTGGGCGGTTGAGGTACCCGCGGGCCAGCTGATCACCCGCTAGGTACAGCTCACCGGCCACCCCCACCGGCACCGGGCGCAGCGCACCGTCCAGCACGTAGGCCCGCATGTTGCGCAGCGGACGCCCCACCGCGGGGTGCTCCAGCTCCCCCACCCGGCAGGACAACGCGTCGATAGTGGTCTCGGTGGGGCCGTAGAAGTTGTAGCTGGCCGTGTCAACCGCCGCGGCGAGCTCCCGCCACAACGACTCTCCCAGCGCCTCCCCACCCAACATCAGAACCTTCGGGCGGTGCCGCTGGTTGCTCAGCAGGCCGGCCGGCAGCAGCATGTGCGCAACGTAGGACGGGGTAACGTCGAGGAAGTCGATCCGGTGCTCGGCGACGTAGTCGACCAGCGCCGCCGGGTCAACTCGAACCGCGTCATCGAGCAGGTGCAGCTCGTGGCCATCGGCCATCAACAGTGGCCCCTCCAACGAGGTGTCGAAGGAGAACACCGCGACCAAGGCCACCCGCAGCCGCCCACCACCAGCCGCAGCCACGAACCCGTGGCGGTGGTTAGCCAACAGGTTGACCAGACTGCGCTGCTCGACCACCACACCCTTGGGCCGGCCCGTCGACCCCGACGTGTAGATGACGTACGCCGAGTTGTCCTCACGCAGCGGCCCGATGCGTTCGCCGTCGGTCAGATTGGCGTCCGGACACCGCTCGATCACGGCACGGACCTCGGGCTCGTCGAGCACCAGTTCAGGCGCTCCGTCCGGCAATGTGCCGCGCACGTCACCACCGGTGGACGTGGTCACCACCAGCACCGGAGCAGCGTCGCCCAGCACAAAACCAACCCGGTCGGCGGGCAGATCCGGGTCGACGGGCAAGTACACCCCGCCCGCCTTGAACACCGCCAGCAGCGCCACCACCATGTCCATCGACCGCGGCAGCGCCAACGCCACCACCCGCTCGGGCCCCACACCCAAACCGACCAAATGGTGTGCAAGCCGGTTCGCCCGCGCGTTGAGCTCCGCGAAGCTCACCGACGCATCCCCACACACCACGGCCCTCCCGCCCGGAGCCCGGGCCACCTGGGCCTCGAACACCTCCGCCAACGTCGCCGGCGGCGGCACATCCAGGGCGGTGTCGTTCCACTCCACCAATACCCGGTGGCGTTCGTCCTCGGACAGCACCGACAGCTCGGCCACCGGCCGACCCGGGCCAGCCGCGATCCCGGCCAGCAGCGTCCGCAACCGCTCGGCCATGCCCTCAACCGTGACGGCATCGAACAGCTCCGGGTCATAGGCGAGGTCGAACCTCAGCCGGTCGTCGAGGTAAGCGCTGAGGGTGAGCGGGAAGGTCGTCGTGTCGCGCGCCTGCACATCGCTAACCCGCAAACGGGCACCATCCGCGGCCGCGTCGTCGATCGGGTAGTTCTCGAACACCACCACGCTGTCGAACAGGTTCGTTCCAGCGGGCAGGTCACTCCAGGACTGCAGCTGGGTCAACGACATGAATTCGAAGCGCCGGGACTCGACCTGCTCGTCCTGCACGCCACGCAACCACGATCCGACGTGCTGCCCATCATCAACCCGAACGCGGGTCGGCATGGTGTTGATGAACATGCCGACCATCTCTTCCACTCCGGGCAGCTCGGCCGGCCGCCCTGCCACGGTCGTGCCGAAGACCACGTCAGCCTCGCCGCTGTACCGCGACAGCAGCAGCGCCCACGCCCCCTGCACCACCGTGTTCAACGTCAGACCGCTTCGTCTGGCTACCCCGTGCAGTCGGGTGGACTGGTCAACCGGTAGCTCCATGCGCACCGACTCCGAGGACTCCCCCCGGTGCACCTCCACGGCCCGGCGGTCGAAGGGCAACGGGGTGGGCGAATCGAACCCCGCCAACACCCACCGCCAGTACCCCTCGGCCGCACGCTCATCCTGGGCGGACAGCCACTGCAGGTACTCCCGGAACGGACGCCGCGCCACCAACCGAGCCGGCCGCCCATCAACGATGGCCGCGTACTGCTCGCACACCTCAGCGAACACCTGAGCCAGGCTCCAGCCATCCAGCAGGACGTGATGCCAGGTCGCCACCAGCAGAACCTCGGTGTCGGACAAGCCGGCAATACCCAACCGCAGCAACGGCGCCGCGGACAGATCCAGGCCGGCCACGCGATCGTCAGCCAGCGTCCGCTGCAGTTCCCGGTCCCGGTCCGCACTGGACAGAGTGCGCCAGTCAACGTACGCAGTGGGCAGGGTGACCTCACGGTGCACCACCTGCACCGGCTCGTCCACGCCATCCCACACCAGCGAGCTGCGCAGTACCGGAGTCCGGTCCACCACCCGCTGCCACGCCACACCCAGCGCGCGCGGATCCGTGACACCCTCCAGCGTCAACGTGACCTGATCGACGTACGCTCCGGAGCCGGCATCCATCAGGCTGTGGAACAGCATTCCGGCCTGCAGCGCGGTGAGCGGGTAGATGTCCTCCACACCCCGCCCGTCACCGACGATCCGGTCCACGGCAGCCTGGTCAAGGCGAGCCAACGGGAAGTCAGCGGGGGTACGGCCACCCGCGCCTGGCTGCGCGCAGTGCTCCACGATCTCCCGAAGCGCCTCGATCATCTCCTCGGCCAGCCGCCGCACGGTAGCCTCGTCGTGCACCTGGGTGGAGTAGATCCAGCTCAGTTCCAGCTCCCCGGCGTTCACCACTGCCGTGACGTCCAGCAGGTAGCTACGCGGTTGCTCCGGCGCGATGTTCTGGCCAACGCTGGCGCCCCCGCCTCGGACGAGACCCTCCCCGGCAGACGCCAGGTCCCACTGCCCGTGGTAGTTGAAGCAGAGGTACGGCAACGGGACGTCGCCCAGGGCGTTGGACGGTGAGTCCGGGCGGCTCAGGTACGCCAGGGCCTGGTAGCTCAGTCCCCGGCGGGGCACCGCGCGCAGTTGTTCCTTGACCGACTTGATGATCGGACTCCAGTCGGACAACGCTGCGGTCCGCAGCGCGACCGGGAACTGGGTGGTGAACCACCCGACGGTTCGCGACAGGTCGATCCCGTCGAGGATTTCCTCGCGGCCGTGGCCCTCCAAGGCGACCAGCACGGCCTCCCGTCCGGTCCAGCGGCCCAACGTTCGACTAAGCGCGCTGAGCAGTACGTCGTTGACCTGAGTGCGGTACGCGCTGGGTACGTCGCGCAACAAGGCGTCCGTCTCATCGCGACCCAGTCGCACGGTGACGGTGCGGGCGGAGCCAGCGGTGTTGGCGCCGGCGTGGTCGACCGGCAGATCGGCCGGTACGTTCCGAGACACCTCGGCCCAGTACGCCAGATCGTCGTCGAACCCACCTGACTGGACATGCTCGGTCAATCGGTGCGACCACTGCGTGAACGAGGTACCGATCCCCGCCAACTCCACGGATCGACCCGTGCGGACCTGCCGGTAGGCCGTCTCCAGATCGTCGAGCAGGATCCGCCAGGACACCCCGTCGACCACGAGGTGATGAATCGTGGTGAACAGCTGTGGGCGCCGTCCGGCTCCTCGATTGAGCAGCACCGCCCGGACCAGCGGACCGGCACCGAGATGCAGATCGGTCTGGGCGGCCAGTGCCGCCTCCTCGACGGCGGCCTGCTGGTATGCCTCGTCGAGACCGGACAGATCGCGGCGCTGGAGCACCTCGGTCTGTTCGTCGGGTACGGTGTCCTGCTGCCACCCGCCGTCGGCAGGGAGGAACCGACTGCGCAGCGCGTCGTGGTGCTCGATCACTGCGGTCAGTGCCGTGCGCAGCGCGGTTTCGTCGAGGTCCTCGGCCAGCTCGATCAGCATCGACTGGGTGAAATGGGGCAGGTCCCCGTAGGTGGCGAAGAACCAGTGCTGGATCGGGCTCAACGGTGCCGGCCCGGCGATCGGCTGGTGCGCATACACCTCAGGAACGGCTGACGCCTGGACAGTGGTGGCGAGCTCAGCGACTGTCTGATGCAGGAAGATGTCCTTGGAGGTCAGATTAATGCCGGTCTTTCGGGCCCGGGAGACCACCTGGATGCTGAGGATGGAGTCGCCGCCGAGGCCGAAGAAGTTGTCCTGCACCCCGACCCGATCTACCCCGAGCACCTCGGCCCAGATCTCCGCAAGAGCCTGTTCGTCCTCCGTGCGGGGGGCGATATAACCGTCACCGGTGGCGGCCCCATAGTCCGGGGTGGGCAGGGCGCGGCGGTCCAGCTTTCCGTTGGGGTTCAGCGGGAACTGGTCGAGTGCGATGAACGCCGAAGGCACCATGTAGTCCGGCAGCACGTGGCGGAGGTGCCCACGCAGTTCGTTTGGGTCCACGGTCTCGTCGGCCATGGGGACGACATAAGCCACCAGCCGCCTGTGCCCGGAGTCGTCCTCCCGGGCGACCGCGACCGCCTCAGCCACCTGACGGTGGCCCAACAGCGCGGCCTCGACCTCGCCCAGCTCGATGCGAAAACCCCGGATCTTCACCTGATGGTCGGCCCGACCCAGATACTGCAGCTCCCCGGTTGGGTTCCAGCGCACCACGTCGCCGGTGCGGTACATCCGCGAGCCGGGCTCATCGAAGGGGTTGGTCACGAACCGCTGCGCGGTCAACCCCGGCCGGTTCAGGTAGCCGCGGGCCAATCCACGACCGGCGAGGTAAAGCTCGCCAGGCACCCCGATGGGGACCGGGCGCAGCGCGGCATCGAGCACGTAGGCTCGGGTGTTGGTGATCGGCCGTCCGATCGGCGGTGCCTTGCCGAGGTCGGTTCCATCGGAGTACCACGCGGTCGCGTACACCGTGGCCTCGGTCGGACCGTAGATGTTGGCGATCCGGCTACCGGGCAACGCCGCCCGGATGTCGCGCACTGCCCGCGCCGACAGCGCCTCACCGGCCAGCACCACGTTTTCCGCCGTGACCGCCATCGTTTCCTGGGCCAGGACTTGGGAGAACGCCGAGGGCACCGCGCTGACCAGGCTCACCGCCCGCTGAGCGACCTGTGACTCGCCCAGCGCAAGGACGTTCGGCACGACCTCGATGCGGCCACCGAGCATCAACGGGCAGAAGATCTCAAACACCGAGACGTCGAAGTTCAGCGAGGTCGACGCCACCACCCGGGACAGTCGGGACGCACCGAAGTCTGAAGCCGCCCACACCACGAGATCGACCACACTCTCCTGAGTGACGACGACCCCTTTGGGTCGCCCCGTCGACCCCGACGTGTAGATCACGTATGCCGCGTGCGCCCCCGACAGCGACCGCACCCGCTCGGCGTCGGCCACGTCGCCACCCGAACAGCCCGCCAACGCCTCGACGGTCTCGGCCCCGTCCAGAACCACGGAGGCCACACCCACCACCGCCGGCAGACGATCAACCAACGCGCTCGTGGTCAACAGCAACGGCGGCTGGGCGTCTTCAAGCATGAAGGCAATCCGCTCCGCCGGGTAGGCCGAATCCACCGGCAGATACCCCGCACCGGATTTCAGCACCGCCAGCAACGCGACGATCAGCTCCGCTGACCGGGGCAGCGCCAGCGCCACGAACCGCTCCGGTCCCGCCCCGCGATCGATGAGCAACCGAGCCAACCGATTCGCCCGCTCGTTCAGCTCCGCATACGACAGCTCGACACCCTCGGACAGCACCGCCAGCGCGTCCGGTGTCCGCGCCACCTGAGCCTCGAATAACTCCGGCAACGTCACCGACGGCACCGCCTGGCCGGTGTCATTCCACTCCACCACCACCCGCTGCCACTCCACCCCGGTCAGCAACGAGAGCTCGGCCAGGCGTCGGTCCGGGTGGGCGGTGACTCCGGCGAGAAGCATCTGGAGATGACCGGCCATCCGTTCGATGGTGGCGGCGTCGAACAGATCGGTGTTGTATTCCAGCCGGCCCGTGAGGACGCCGTCGCTCTCTTCGAAGTCGGCGGTGATGTCGAAGTTGGCCGCCTGCCTGGGCACGTCAACGTCCTCGATCCGCAGCCCGCCGAACGACCGCGGCTTTCGCTTCGCGTTGTGCACCAGCACCATGACGTCGAACAGCGGGTTGCGGCTCACGTCGCGCTCAGGGTGGAGTGTGTCGACCAGCCGCTCGAAGGGCGCCTCGTCATGGGCGAACGCATCCAGCACGGTGTCCTTCACGCTGCTTAAGAACTCGCTGAACGTCCGCGACGCGTCGACGTGTGCCCGCAACACCACGGTATTGGCGAAGAACCCGACGGTCCGCTCCACCTCGGGACGGTTGCGGCCGGAGACGACCGTGCCCACGGTGACGTCGTCCTGCCCGGCGTACCGGGCGAACAGCGCCTGGCATGCAGCTACCAGGACGGTGAACAGCGTGGTGTCCGCAGCTGCGACCAACTCTCCGAGCCGGGCGGTGACCTGGGTCGGCACCATGAAGTCGTGATTGGCGCCGGCAGAGGTGCGCACTGTCGGGCGCGTTCGATCCGTCGGCAGTTCAAGCGGAGTGATGCCCTCCAGCTGCCGTTTCCAGTAGTCGAGCTGTCCCTCTAGCGTCGGGTCGGCCGAACGGGTGCGTTGCCATACCGCGAAATCCCCGTACTGCAACGGTGGCAGCGGTAGCTCGGTTTCCTCGCGGCGCAGGGTGGCGTCGTACAACGTGCCGAGTTCGTCGGTCAGCACCCCCATCGACCAGCCGTCGGTGACGATGTGGTGCGCGGTGAGCAGCAGCACGTGCTCGTGTTCGGATAGGCGTACCAGCAGCGCCCGAAGCAGCGGTCCCCGCCGCAGGTCGAAGGGCCGGCAGTACTCCTCGGCCAGCACGCGGTTCAGCTCGTCCGGTCCCAAGCTCGAGGAGCCGGCCAGGTCGACCAGCGGCACGGGCAGCTCGAGCGCAGGATGCACCAGCTGCACTCCCTTGCCGTCCACCTCGTCGAAGGTGGTCCGCAACGATTCATGGCGCGCCAGCAGGGCCTGCAGCGCCACGGTGAGAGCCGTCACGTCGAGCGTGCCGATCAGACGCAGAGCCAACGCGCTGTTGTACTCCGCGCCACCCGGCTGAAACTCGTTGAGAAACCACAGCCGCTGCTGGGCGAAGGACAGCGGTAGCGGGCCGGTGCGCTGCGCCGGGGCGATCCGGTCAGGCTGATCGGACCGGCCCGACAGCCGGCGGCGCAGCTGTTCCTGCAGATGGGCCGGCAGCGCGGAGATACGGCTCTGTCGCGATAACGTCATCGTCGCTTCCTCAGCGTTCCTCGTTGTTTCCGGCCAAGACAGCAGTTCGTTCGAGCTCATCGAGGACCTTCTCCTCGATCACTTCCGCCAGTGCGGAGACGGTGCGAGCGATCAGGACCTCGCGCGGCGTCACGATCACGTCGAAGGCCACCTTCGTCCGGGACGTGAGTTGCAGGCTGCGCAGGGAGTCGCCGCCGAGTTCGAAGAAGTTGTCGTTGACGCCGACTTGGTTGATGCCGAGGACTTCGGCCCAGATGTTGGCGAGGGCTTGTTCGGTGTCGGTGCGGGGGGCGACGTAGCTGTCACCGGTGG
>JALZDN010000111.1 GCA_030862525.1 Actinomycetota bacterium
CCGCTGATTAAGAGTCAGCTGCTCTGCCAGTTGAGCTAGCGGCGCTGGTGTCGACGCCTCCCGTGCGCGACGTGCAGGACGCTAGCACGCTGGCGCCGGCTGGTCCGAGTCAGGACCACAAGCAACCAGACGACACCGCCGTGCGTCAGTACACACGTACCCCGCTGGGTGCGCCAGCAAGTCTGTCGGTCGGGTGCGGCAGACTCAAATCTTCTTTGTAGCAGTGGATCATCAAGGAATGGATGGTGCCCGTGGGGGCGAGCAGGTCGCGTCCGGCGGTCGGGGGTCGGAGCACAGTGTCAAAGCTGGTCAAGAATATTCTGATGATCACGGTGTTGCTGGTCGTTGGCATGCTCGGCACATTGCTGGCGGGTTGCAGCGCGGGTCTCAGTGCGCCAAAGCCCGCTGAGTTCCCGGCCGCCCCACCGCCCCCTCCTCCTCCGGTCGCGAGCATCACCACCGATCCGCCGGATCGCGCGACCGACGTCTCGCCGTTGGCGCCGATCACCGTCACCGTCGCGAAGGGCAAGCTCGGCCAGGTGACCTTGACCAATCCACAAGGAGCACCGGTCGTTGGCCAGCTCGAGCCGGACGGGACGAGCTGGAAGACCAACGAGCCACTGGGCTACGGCAAGGCATACATGATCAACGCCGAGGCAGTGGGCGACGACAACCGGCCGGTGACCATCGCGTCCAGCTTCACCACCATCGCGCCGCGTACCCTTGCCTACCCGTCGATCAACCCGACCGATGGGCAAACGGTCGGAGTGGGACAGCCGCTGGCGCTGTACTTCGACGCGCCGATCGCGAACAAGCAGCAGGCCCAGGACTCCATCACCGTGACCACGACCCCGCAGGTCGAGGGCGCCTTCTACTGGTTTTCCAACAAGGAGGTGCACTGGCGCCCCCAGCAGTTCTGGCAGCCGGGGACCAAGGTCACCGTGGACATCCGCTTCTACGGCAAGGACCTCGGCAATGGCGTGTACGGCCAGCTGGACCGAAAGTCCCAGTTCACGATCGGTGACGCCTTCGTAGCCCGGGCCGACGGGGCGACCCACCAGATGATCGTCGAAATGAACGGCCGGGTGGTGCGCACGATGCCGATCTCCATGGGCCGCCCGGATTTCGCCAGCGCCAATGGTGTGCACGTGGTCACCGAGCGCAACGCGACCAAGGTGATGGACTCGACCACTTTCGGACTCTCGCTCGATGCCGGCGGGTACATGACCAAGGTGCAATGGGCCACCCGTATCTCCAACAGCGGCGAGTTCGTGCACTCCGCGCCATGGTCAGTCGCCCAGCAGGGCAACAGCAACGTCAGTCACGGTTGCATCAACCTGTCACCGGAGAACGCCAAGTGGTTCTTCGACAACGTGAAGAAGGGTGACGTTGTCATCAACGTCAACACTGGCGGTCCTAACCTCAAGCCGTGGGACGGCTTCGGTGACTGGCAGATCCCGTGGGGACAGTGGGTCTCGGGGGGCAACAACAAGTAGCCGCACCCGGCACCATCATCCTGCGGCGTGCTTGGCGATCAGGCGGTTGACCCGTTCTGACTGCTCGATGGATACCAGGTGCGCGGCGTCGAGCACCTCGAGCTTCGCTCTATAGATGGCGGCGGCGAGAGTCTTGGCATGCGGAGTCACCGGCGTCCCCGGATCCTGAGAACCGGCGATCACCAGCGTTGGCGTGCTGATCCGGCCGATCAATCTGCGAGCGTCCCAGCTGACGATGGCCGCGCAACCTGCGGTATAACTGTCGTCCGAAGTTCCGGCGATCATCTGGACCGCTTGCTCCACCGCCTCCGGATGTGCAGCTGCCCATTCCGGGGTGAACCAACCAGCGACCACCTGTGGTGCTATCGCCGACATGCCCGCCCAACGAACTGATGCGGCACCCTCCACCCACGGACCATGGTCGTCGTAGCGCGCGCTGGTGCTGCACAACACGAGCGAAGACAGCCGCTCCGGGGCGTAGGCGGCGAGACAGATCCCGACCATCCCGCCCAACGAGAGGCCGCAGAAGGCCACGCGCTCGATCTCCAACCGGTCCAGTAGCTCAAGCACGTCGACGGCCATGTCCGCAACTACGTATGATCCGCCACCCAGCGGAGATCCACCATGCCCGCGATGATCATAGCGAAGCACCCGGAATTGTTCGGCAAGCGCATCGACCTGTGGCTGCCAGATCTGCATCGTGCTACCCAGCGGCCCGGCCAACACAAGCACCGGCAAGTCAGAGGATCCGGTGAGCTCGTGGTGGACCTTGACGCCTCTCATGCGCGGCACTCTAGTGCCAGACGCCTCAGGTATGGGGTGAGTGACGGGATTCGAACCCGCGACATCCTGGACCACAACCAGGTGCTCTACCGACTGAGCTACACCCACCATGCGCCGATCTCGCCAGCGCGACAACCATGATATCCGGCGCCGCAGCGCAGTTAACCCCCGGGCATCTGATCGATGATGGCCTGAGCCGCCGCCTGCGCCTCCTCGGAGCTCGGGCCCGGTTCAGGCACGAACACGGTGCGCCGGTAGTACGCCAGCTCGCGGATGGACTCGGTGATGTCGGCCAGCGCCCGATGCGCCAGCCCCTTGGCCGGCTGCGCGTAGTAGACCCGCGGGTACCAGCGACGGCACAGCTCCTTGATCGATGACACGTCGACCATCCGGTAATGCAGGTACTCGTCAAGCTCGGCCATGTCGCGGGCTAGGAACGCTCGGTCGGTGGCCACCGAGTTGCCGGCCAGCGGCGCCGAGCGGGCGTCGGGCACCCACTTACGGACATAGGCCAGTACCTGCTGCTCGGCCTCGGCGAGGCCGACGGTGGAGCGCCGCACCGCCTCGGTCAGGCCGGACTTCGCATGCATCTCGCGCACCACCTCGGGCATCGAGTCCAGCGCTGCGTCGTCGGCATGAATCACCACGTCGACGCCCTCGCCGAGCATCCGCAACTCGCCGTCGGTGACCAACGCGGCGATCTCGATCAACGCGTCCTTAACGACGTCCAAGCCAGTCATCTCGCAGTCGATCCACACCAGACGGTCATTCACATCCGTGAGCCTAGTGCGCCGGCGGCGTAGCCACGTCCTGATACAGAAATGGTGTGAGCAATCCAGGCACGGCACGCTCGGCGACGGCCAGTCCGTCGGCGGTCTGGACGTCGATCACGCGATAGGCGCCGCCCCCGGCGGCGGTGGTCGCGGTCACGGTGACCAACCCGGCTCGGCGCTGAAAAAACGACTGCGACACCGTCCAGCCGATCACCCCGGCGCGCTGCAGCGCCACCGTGCCACGCCTGCCGGCGCCGTGCCGGGTGACGAGATAGCGACTGGTCAACGCGTGCCCTAGATTGCGATAGGCGTCGAACGCCAGCAGCACCGTCACCAGCACTAGCCCCAGCGTTGCCCACGCCACCCAGCTGGGCAACGCGGTCAGCCACAGCACCGCGGACCCCACCAAGACGGGCAGCACCGCGCGGGCCAGCCGCCGCCGCAGCGCGACACGGGGGTGCTTGCGCAACGCCGTACGGGTAGGGGAGGGCTCCTCGGCGAGCACGACCCCTGACACCCGGTGGGCCTCGTCCCGCGGGGCGGGCGGCAGCAGGATGCTCCGGCCGTGGCCACTTCCCAGCCCGGTGGCCACCGCACTGGTACGGGCTCCACGGCCGACCCGCAGCAGCAGCGGCTCGACCACCTCGACCCCGCGCAGTCGACGTTCCTCCAGCGACACCGACCGGGCCGTCAACAGGCCCCGGCGGATCCGCAGGGTGCCGCCCGGTTCACGGACCAGCCGAAACCCCCACCAGGCCTCAATGAAGATCAGCACCGAACCCAGCAGCGCGATCACCAGTACCAGCACGGCGAACGCGGAGACGCCCAGCCACAACGGGGCAAGGCTCAGTCTCTCTCGGACGCCGCCGAGCTCCGCGAGATTGGCGCCGAGCTCGCCCACCAGCTGGCCGAACGCGCCGGCGACCGCGCCGACCGCCACCAGGCTGGACGCCGTGAGCGGAGCGAAGCGCAGCCATGACCAATCCAGCGTGGCCAACTCGGTAGGGGCCGGTGCAGCCGTGACACCTGAGAGATTCGAATCTCCGGCGGCTCCGGTGGCTTCCGTGTCCAAGGAATCCAGCAGGCGCTGACGCAGGCGATCGGCCTCAGCCGCGGATATCGCGTCCAGGGTCAGCTCCCGCGACTCGACGCCCTCGCTGCGCTCCCCGGTTCCGACCGTGACCACGGACAACCGAAACAGCCGATGCACCGGCCCCGCAGTGACGTCCACGCTGCGGATCCGGTCCCGGGGAACGGACCGGGCACTGCGGAACAGCAAGCCCGAGCGCAGCTCGACGCGCTCGCTGGTGATCCGGTAGCGGGTGGTTAACCAGCGCAGCACCCCGGCGAGTACGACAACCAGCACGCCTACTCCGACTCCGTAGACTCGTCCACCGAGATCCTGCTGGACTCCGATGATCAGTACCACGGCGATCACCGGCAGGAATCCAGCGAGTTGGCGCAGCGGCGTGACGGCGAGCATCCGAGGGTCCAAGCGCTGCCAGCCCGCCGCAGTCCGGGTCATGTGGCGTCCCCGCGGGTCGCCTGAGTGATCTCCGTGAGTTGCTCGACGAGGTCATCGGCAAGCGCGTGGTCCAACCCGTCCAGCCGCAGCGCTCCGGCCGCCGATGCGGTGGTGACCGTGACGGTGGACAGCCCGAACAATTGCTGCAGCGGCCCTCTTTCGGTGTCCACGGTCTGGATCCGTGACATCGGTGCGACCCGCCATTCCTGGCTGATCCAGCCCGCAGAGGTGTAGACGGCATCATCAGTCGTTTCCCAGCGGTGCACCCGAAAACGCCACCGCGGCATCACCAGTACGTAACCGAGCCCGATGATCGCTACCGTGGCCGTAACTGCGACCAGCCACGGCCGCGCCTCGGCCCAGGCAACCAGCCCGACCGCCAGGGGGATCAGGACGGCCGCCACCTCAAGTGCGGCCTGGGTGGTCCACCAGGTGATCGCCCGGCGGCTCACCAGGTGACGAGGCGGACGCAACCGCAACGGCTCGGCAGGTTGCATCCCTCCACCATGCCGGATGAATCGCGGTGCTCATACTGAGGCCTCGCCCTGAGCGACGGCCTTCAGGAAGCGCGCCGGCACCTGCGGGACTCGGCTGGGATTTCCCGCCGTGAGCAGCAGTACTGCATAGGTTGCGCGGGCGGCCTCCTCCAGGTTGACCGCTCGCTTGTGTGCCAGCTCGATTGAATCAGCCAGCACAGAGCAGCCGTGATGCCCGAGCACCACGGCGTTCACCCCGCCGGCCACCGCCTCGGCGGCGGCAACCGCGAGCTCGACGGTGCCGGGTTGCTCGAACGGGACGGCGGCGACCTCGCGCAGGTAGTACGCGTGGTCCGTGGTGATCAGCGCGATGTCATGGCCCAACGCGGCGAGCAACACGCTGGTCTGGGGGTGCAGGTGGACGATCGCGTTGACGTCCGGACGTCGGGTATAGGTCTCGGTGTGGAGGCGCCACTCGCTGGACGGCTTCGGGTGCCCACCACACAGCCGGCCGTCCGGGATGCTGATCAGGGAGAACTCAGCGGGCTGTAACCGCTCCAGCCAAGTGTCGGCTGCGGTAAGCCAGCACTGATCGGAGCCCGGCCGGCGGGCCGAAAGATTGCCTCCCGATCCGACCACCAGCCCGGCGCGGACAACCTCCGCACCGACATGGCCGAGCTGATCACGCAGGTCGCCTCCCGGATAGCTCACCCCAGGAGCCTAGAAACCCGGCAAGCCGCGTGCGCGCCAGGCTTTACTACCGACAGTGATAATCCCGTTACCCTGCCGTACACTCCGAGTCCCTGAGAGTGGTCAAGCGGGCAAGTGGACACCGAAGAAAGGAAAGCTGATGCAGCTCAGCAAAGGCGCCCGGGGAATGGGACGCGTCGGAGCGTGCTTGGCCTTCGCGTCGGCGGTCGTGCTCGCCGGGTCGACTCCGGCGTCAGCGCAGCAGGACGGTGCTCAGTTCACCGTTGCGCTGTCTGGGCAGGAGGGTGTTAACGGTGGAGATGCCGACGGGCAGGGTTCCGCTCGGATCGATCTCGACCCGCAACGGGGGACGGCCTGTTACGAGATCACCTGGAAGAAGCTCGATGGTGCGGTGACCGCTTTCCACCTCCACGCCGGCC
>JALZDN010000127.1 GCA_030862525.1 Actinomycetota bacterium
GGGATATTCTCAATACCTATCGAGACATCCTCGATGAACTGGTCGTGGAGTTGATGGACCGGGAAACGCTCCATCGCAAGGACCTTGAGCGGGTCTTCGACCGGGTGGAGAAGCGACCGCGGATCACCGCGTTCAACGACTTCGGCGGCCGCACCCCCTCGGATAAGCCACCGATAAAGACCCCCGGCGAACTGGCCAAAGAGCGGGGGGAGCCGTGGCCGCCGCACTCTGAACCGCAGCCCACCCCGGTGGGTGTGCTGCCGGGTGCAGGTGACGTGCTCGGTGGCCCACCGCACGGTGCTCCAGGTGAGCCTGGTGCCAACGGTGCGGGGCCGCACAACTTCAGTCAACAGGCGGGGAACCGCCCGGCGGGGGAGGCCAACGGGGAGGTGCCTGGGCATCCGAAGCCGGGTTCCCCGCAGGTCGGATTACCTTATCCCCGGCCGTACCCTCCTCCGTCGCCGCGAGAGCCGGATGGCCGGCCACAGGGGCCGAGCAGCTCGCCGAGCGTCGGTCCACCGAACTATGGCGCACCACCGGGGTGGCGTCCGGCCACGGAACCGCCCGCTCCGGCCTGGCGACCCGCACCGCCCAGCGGCCACCCGTCCCAGTCAACACAGGGTCCGTCGGCTGAGCCGTCCGAAGCGCGCACGGACGACCAGTCGGATTTCTGGTTCGGTGAGGACGGTGGTCGCCGCCCGCGGGACGGGGATCGCTGAGGCACCCGGACCCGGCAGCTACCGTCCCTGTGATGACGAGCACCGTCGGTTCCGGTTCCCAGGCCGACGTGGCCCAGCCCGGCATGTCACAGCCCGGCATGTCACAGTCGGGCGTGAACACGCGCCGGACCTTCGACCATGCCCGTGCTGCGGCAGCCGTGCGTGAGCTACTGATCGCTTGCGGTGAGGACCCGGATCGCGAGGGGTTGCGCGAGACTCCGGCGCGCGTCGCGCGGGCATACCAGGAGATGTTCGCCGGCCTGTTCGTGGATCCCGATGCGGTGCTGGAGCGCACCTTCGACGAGGGACATGACGAGCTTGTGCTGGTCCGGGACATCCCGATGTACAGCCAGTGCGAGCATCACCTGGTGCCGTTTCACGGATCGGCGCACGTCGGGTACATCCCCAACGCCCTGGGCAGGGTGACCGGGCTGTCCAAGCTGGCGCGGCTGGTCGACCTCTACGCCAAGCGCCCGCAGGTGCAGGAGCGGCTCACCTCGCAGATCGCCGACGCGCTGGTGCATAGGCTGCAACCGCGGGGCGCCATCGTCGTGATTGAGGCGCAGCACCTGTGCATGGCGATGCGTGGTGTCCGCATGCCCGGATCGATCACCACCACGTCGGCCGTCCGAGGGTTGTTCAAGACCAGCGCGTCATCTCGCGGCGAGGTGCTGCAACTGATGATGCGGAGATGATCGTGCACCCGGCCCTTCCCGATCCCGGCCGCTGCGCCGTGATGGGCGTCCTCAACGTCACGCCCGACTCCTTCAGCGACGGTGGGCGCTACCTGAACCGCGACGACGCCGTGGCGCACGGCTTGGCGTTACGGGCGCAGGGTGCCGACCTGGTTGATGTCGGGGGTGAGTCGACCCGCCCGGGGGCGCAGCGCGTCGATGCATCCACCGAGATCGCGCGGGTGGTACCGGTGCTGCGGGACTTGGTCGCTCACGGCGTGCCATGCAGTGTGGACACCACGCGCGCGGCGGTAGCCGAGGCGGCACTGGAAGCGGGCGCGATCATGGTCAACGACGTCTCGGGCGGTCTGGCTGATCCCGCAATGGGGCCGGCGATGGCCCGCTGCCGCGTGCCATGGGTGCTCATGCATTGGCGTGGGCACAGCGATCGGATGGACGAGCTGGCCTGTTATCGGGATGTGGTCGCTGATGTCCGCGCCGAGTTGGTGGCCCGGGTGGACGCCGCGGTGCTCGCCGGTGTGGACCCCGGTGCATTGGTGCTGGATCCTGGGCTCGGTTTCGCCAAGACGGCGGCGCACAACTGGGCACTGCTGGGCAACCTGGACGTACTGGTCGATCTGGGGTTCCCGTTGCTCGTCGGGGCATCCCGTAAGCGGTTCTTGGCTGCCCTGCTGGCCGGCGAAGACGGCACCCCACGCCGCGCGGATCACCTGGACACAGCGACTGCGGCGGTGTGCGCGCTGGCCGCAGGCGCCGGAGTCTGGGGAGTACGGGTGCACGACGCTGGGGCCTCATGCGACGCCATCGCGGTCGCTGCAGCCTGGCAACTCGGCGCGGCGAAGTGCAGCCCACGGTGAGCCCCAGCAGCGACGGAGATCGGATCACTCTCACGGGGTTGCGGGTGCATGGCAGGCACGGGGTGCACGAGCACGAGCGAACGCACGGCCAGGACTTCCTCATCGACGCGACGGTCTGGTTGGATCTTGGCCCCGCCGCGGCAACTGATCAGCTGACCGCGACGCTGGACTATGGTGCGCTGGCCGAGCGAGCTGCCCGGATCGTCGGTGGGGAGCCCTGCAACCTCATCGAGACGGTGGCCGCGCGGATCGCCACCGACGTGCTGAGCGACCAGCGGGTGCAGGCCGTTGAGGTGACAGTGCACAAACCCGCCGCCCCCCTTTCACTTCCTTTCACGGACGTCGCCGTCACCACCCGCCGTTCCCGCTCATGAACGCATTCTTGATGCAGAAGGTGCTTAATCGAGTCCCCTTTACCGCGTTGTGCATCCAAAGCGGGGTAAAGGTGGGGGGTGCGCGATGAGCGTGGGGGTGCTGTCGATCGGGTCGAACGTAGGGGATCGGTTCGGCTATCTGCGGGGGTGCGTTGCGCTGCTGGGGGACGCGGTGCGGGTGGCGTCAGCGGTCTACGCAACAGCACCATGGGGCGCCGTGGAGAGTGGCGCTGCGCAGGCCGAGTTCCTTAACGCCATCCTGCTGGTGGAGGATCCGGACGCGGACGCGCCGGAATGGCTACGCCGCGGACAGCGTTGCGAGGCCGCGGCGCAGCGCACCCGTGACGTCCGGTGGGGGCCGCGGACCTTGGACGTGGATGTGATCGACGTGGACCAGACCCGCTGGGACGAGCCGGACCTGACACTGCCGCACCCGCGGGCCCACCAGCGTGCCTTCGTGCTGGTGCCCTGGCTAGACGTGCAACCCGGCGCAGTGCTTGTCGGCTACGGCACGGTGGCCCAGCTGGTGGCCGCATTGCCGACCGCTGAGAGTCGGGGTGTGCGGCGCCGCGACGATCTGGAGCTGAGATCGCCGTGACCCCTACTAGGGCGCGTGACCTGGTCGGCGCTGCCGTCGTCGCGGCCGTACTGGTGAGCCTCCTGCTGCAGCTGTCCTATGGCGACCTGCCCCCGTTGCCGACGTTGGCCGGGACCACGCTGCTTGTCTTCGCGGTCGCCGAGGTGGTGCTGGGAACGACGCTGCGGACGCGGATCCGGCAGCGGCCCAGAACCCGACCGGTGCAGGCACTCACCGCCGTGAAGGCGCTCGTGCTGGCCAAGGCGTCCTCGTTGGCCGGTGCTATCACCGGGGGCGCCTGGCTTGGGGTGCTCGGCTATGTGCTGCCATTGCGCTCCCAGCTGCAGTCTGCTGCTTCGGACACTGTCACTGCCTCGATCGGCGCGGTGTGCGCCGGGGCGTTGGTGGCGGCTGGGTTGTGGCTGGAGTACTGCTGCCGGAACCCAGATGATCCCGAGGACCCCGAACCGGACCGCTGATCGACATCGGATGTCGCCCCAGCTTTCGGCGAACGTCCTGTCATCGCACGATAGCTGCCTGTCACCGCCGGACGCTCACCTTTCGAGCTGCTTGAGCGGTACGGTGTGCGCCATGTCCGGCCCCGACGAGCGTCCGTTGCCGCGCGGGAGCGGTCGGATCTTGATGCTGGGCACCATCGTGCTGGCAGTGGCGGCAGCGGCGGTGCTCGCGCTGGGAGCGCAGGACGCCCGCCTGCTGAGGTTGGGCCTTATCGCGGCGCTGTGGGCCGCGTTGCTCGGCGCCTTCGCAGCGGCGCGGATGCGGCGCGAGATCAGCTCGGACGCCAACCGTGCCGACGAGTTGCGGACGGTCTACCAACTCGAACTGGAGCGCGAGGTGGCCGCCCGGCGCGAGCACCTGGTGACCGTTGAGCGAGAGCTGCGCGAGCAGGCCGAGCAGACCGAGCGGGGCGAGATCGCGGCGCTGCGCGTCGAGCTTGCGGCCATGCGGGCGAACCTCGAGAAGCTCATAGGCGGGGATCCACTGGTGGAGCGGGTCGAGCTGCGAGCCGAGTCCTCTCGCCTGCTCCCGATGGCCGCTTACCCTCACAAGTTCGATGACAGCCTCAGCTTGGGAACGACGGCGAAGGTAACCCAGGTAGCTCCCCTGGTAGCGCGTAGCCTCGCTACCGCCGGATTGTCAGTGCGGGTCCCAAGCGGTCCAGGCAGCGCAGTCTTCGGATCCCAAGATCTGCGCGAGCCGCTAGGAGAGCAGTTCTGCGCCGATCGATCGCCCCCGGGCAGCGCGTTGCCAACCTCGGAGTGGCCGGTCAACGGGCATAGCGAACCCGCGCCGACTCCTCACGAGGATTCCGAGCTGCGCTTCGGTCCCGGTCGCCGCTATCGGCCAGAACGGGACACCCATGTCCCACCGCCGGTCGAGCCGGCCAGTTCCTGGTCGCCGGCCCAGTGGAACACTGAGATTTCCCACCGGCAGAGTAATGGCGGGCACGGTGCAGCACCGACCCGAGAATCGTCGGGATCGAATAATAACGGATTTCATAACAACGGGTCGCGCAACAACGGGTCGCGCAACAACGGATCCCATGCCAACGGATCCCATGCCAACGGATCCCATGCCAACGGATCCCATGCCAACGGATCCCATGCCAACGG
>JALZDN010000020.1 GCA_030862525.1 Actinomycetota bacterium
ACGAGCTGGCCACCGGGTGGTTGGCGGTGGCGTTGCTGCCGGTGATGATCGCGACATCGGCGTTGACCACGTCGCCGTAGGTGGTGGATACCGCGCCGGAGCCGATGCCCTCGAACAACGCGGCCACCGACGAGGCGTGACACAACCGAGTGCAGTGGTCGACGTTGTTGGTGCGAAACCCGGTACGGATCAGCTTCTGGAAGAGGTAGGCCTCCTCGTTGGAGCACTTCGCCGAGCCGAATCCGGCGATTGCCTTGGGGCCCCCGGCAGTGTGGATCTCTTTGAGCCGACGGGCGGCAAGGTCCAGCGCCTCGTCCCAGCTGGCTTCCCGGAAATGCGGTAGCACCTCGTCGTAGTCGACCAGCCCGCCCGGCTTGCGACGCTTGTGGTCGCCTTTCACGTCTGCCGAAAGCGGCCCCTTGGGGTAAGAGCTCTCCCGGCGGATCAGCGGAACCGTCAACCGCTGCGGGGAGGCCGCGTAGTCCCAGCCGTAGCGGCCCTTGACGCACAGTCGGCTTTGCGATCCGGGTTGGTCGCGGCCCTCGGCATAGGCGATCCCGCCGCGCTCGCGGTCCACGTGATAGGTCAGCGCGCAGCCCACCCCGCAGTACGGGCAGACGCTGTGCACGGCGTCGAGCTGCTCGCGGGGACGGATCGGGATGTTGTTGATCGATTTGTTGGTCAGCGCCCCGGTGGGGCAGGCGGCGACGCACTCGCCGCAGGTCACGCAGGACGACGCGCCCATCGGGTCGTTGAGATCGAAGGCGATCCGGGTGGTGTAGCCCTTGCCGGAGCGGCCGATCACGTCATTGTTCTGGATGTCATCGCAGGCACGGGTGCAGCGGTCGCACAGGATGCAGGCGTCGTGGTCGACGGTGATCACCGGGTTGGAGGTGTCGGTGCCCCGGCCGGACCCGCACGGCAGCGCGGTGGCCTCGCGGGCCACGCCGTAGCGGTCCGCCAGCGCGAGCAGCATGTTGTCGCCGGTGGTCGTCTGCTTGGGATCAGCGTGGCGCGCGGGTTGGTCGGCGATCAACAGTTCGGTCAGGGCGGCGCGGCTGCGCTCCAGCTCCTCGCTGGTGGTGCACACCGCCATGCCGTCCTCACAGGCACGCACGCAAGCGGCGGCGAAGACTCGGGTCCCGGTGTCCACCACACACATCCGGCAGACCCCGACCGGGTCGTACCGGTCGTCGTGGCACAGCACCGGGATGTCGATGCCGAGTCGGCGAGCCGCATCATAGATCGTGGTGCCCTCGGGCACGGTGATCTTCCGCCCGTCAACGCTTACGGTGACGGCAGCAGCGCTCACAGCGACGCTCCTTGCCCAAGGTGCAGGTCGGCGAGCTCCCCCGGGTCGGGCTGGCCATCGGGATCCAGGCCGCGGGCCGCGTAGTAGCCGTCGATCATCTCGTGTAGCCGGTCGGGGGTGAGCGCGGCATGGCGCCCGGAGTCGAGCTGGATCGGCTCGCGCAGCAGCCGGGCGGGCAGCCAGTCGTCAGCCCGGGTCCACCCCTCCCGCAGGTTGAACATCCGCTTGCTCAGCACGATCCGCCGCGCAGTGCCGCGCAGTTCTGCAGCGTCGACGTCCCACCCGGTGACGACCCGCAACAGCCCGGCCCACTCGTCGTAGGGCTCGACGAAGACTCCGCGCAGGAACTTGCACAGGATCATCGAATCCATCACGGCGGCTCGGTCCTCGGTGGCTACCGCGGCGGCCACCTGGGCGTCGCCGCCGGCCAGCCGATCGTATTCGCCCGACAGGTCGGCCTCGTAGGCACCGGAGCGGTTGTGATCGGCGCCCCGGGCGTTGACGGCCAGACCTAATGCCATGCCCTGCAGGGTGCGGGGCTCGTAGCCGGGCAGTTCCATCCCCTTGACGTGGGGGGCGAAGTCCTCCGACCCACCGCCCACCACCGCGGCAGCGCGCCGGGAACCCTCGGCGAGCAGGGCACCCAGCCCGTCGCCGCTACCGATCTCGTTCAGCGCCCGCAGCAGCGCCGGACCGTCACCGAAGCGCAGCCACGGCGCATCGAGCAGCCCGCGCTCCGCGCACTCCATCGCCCAGGCGATGGTGCCGCCAGCGGAGATGGTGTCCAGGCCGAGCTCGTCGCAGCGGCCGGAGGCGGCCAGCACGTCGTCGGGGTCGGACACTCCGCACATCGGACCGAGTGCGAAGACGTTCTCGTACTCGACCCGGGCGCTGCGGCCGTCGCGCGCGCGGTAGATGTGCTCGCAGCCGATGCTGCAGGAGGCGCAGCCGCTGCGGGTGCCGCCGCGCAGGTCGTGCAGTTCCTCGGCGGCCAGCTGCGGGGCGCCGGCGAACGTGGCCGCGGTGAAGTTGCGGGTGGGCAGCGTGGAGATGGCGTTGAACGCCAACAGGTTGGCCAGCGTGCCCAGCTCCCGGTACTTCGCGGTGGCTGGTCCGAAGGAGCGCTCACGTAGGTCCCGGGCGGCGGCCAGCACCCCGTCCGGATCGGCCGGCCCGATCTTCGTGGCTGCCCGCACCGCGACCGCTTTGACGTTCTTCGCGCCCAGCACCGCGCCCAACCCGCCGCGTCCGGCGTGGCGCCCGTCGTGGGAGATCGTCGCGTAACGCACTCCACGCTCCCCCGCCGGTCCGATTGCGGCGATCCGCCAGCCACGGCCCAACGTGCGCTTCAACGCCTCCTCGGCCTCGGCGGCCGGCAGACCCCAGGTGTCCCCGGCCGCGATCAGCCGGGCGCCTTCACCGTCGACCAGCAGCACCGAAGGGGTGGACGCTCGACCGGTCAGCACGATCGCGTCGTGCCCGGTGAGTTTGCCCGAGATGGCGAACTGGCTGGATGCCAGCGCGTCGTTGAGCATCCCGGTCAACGGTGACTTGGCCACGACGGCGAACTTGGCGCTGGTGGTCAGCGGCGTGCCGACCAACGGGGAGAACACGAACGCCAACGGAGCCTGCGCGCTCAACGGATCGACACCCAGTGGGGCGAGCCGATGCAGCAGCCATGCCCCCAGCCCCACGCCGCCCAGGTAAGCGCGCAGCACCCGCTCATCCAACGGCAGCGTCGTCACCTCCGGACCGCCCACATCGACGATTAGCGCCCGACCCGCATACCCTCCAACCCCTCCTCCGGCGTGTCCGGTCCCCTTGCCCGGGGTGTACGCCTGCTGTGCCCGGCTCATCGGCGTCACCCGCCCGCGTCCGCGGAGAGGAAGGCGACTGTGTCCCCGTTGGTGAGCGGGACCTCGCCGTCGCGGCTGATCTGGTCGCCATTGAGCGCGGCAACGACGTGGCGATCCAGGGCAAGACCCACCGCGGCGGCGGCACCGGCCAAAGTGGCGGCATGGACGGTGCACGGATCGCGGTGGCCGTTACGGGCCAGCGCGCCGTACCGCTGTACCGTGACTTGCGGAGCAGGGTGGCGCCGGGCGTTGCGATAGTCGTCCGGGGAGTTGACGTTGACCACTGAGTCCAGCGCTGGATCGGCCGTGGCCAGCGCCGGGTCCGCAAGCAACGCGGCATCATTCAAGCGCAACGTGGCACACCGCTGGAACAAAAAAGCCGGACGTAGGTCTCCGGTTGCCACCAGGTTGGCGACCAGCGGCGCCAAGGTGACCCGGTAGGCGGCGGCGAGGGGCTGCGGGAAGCCACGAGCGACCGGGAGCACCACGTCGGTGCCATCGGTAAGCGCACCCAGCACCCGGCGGACGAACACCGGGTGCAGGAACGGCAGGTCGGTGGAACAGATGAAGGCAATCTGGGCTCGACCGGTCAGCGCGGCGAGTCCCGCGGCGATGCCCTGCAGGGGGCCCAGCCCCTCCTCGGGATCCTCCACCACGTCGGCCCGCGATGGGATCTCAGGTAATGGCTGGCCCGGGGCGCGGACGACCAGCAGCGGCCCGTCGATCGCGCGAGCGAGCACACCCAGGGTGCGGCGCAGCAGGGTGGAACCGTGCCACTCCAGTGCGGCCTTCGCAGCGCCCATCCGCGACGAGCGGCCACCAGCAAGCACCACGCCGGCCGCCACGTTCCCCGCTCGGGCAGCCATGTACCCGATCGTAACCCGCATACCGGACCGTGGTGTCAGCTCAAGAGGTCCCGGACCAGGCCGCTACCTGGGACACGAATGCCTCGACGTCCCCAAGGCGTTCAAGGTTGTCGCACACCTGCCCGTCGTCGACGTCGACGTACTCGTGGACCAGCACGTTGCGAGAGCCAACCGCCGTAGCCACCACCTCTGCAGTCTGAGCAAGCACGACACGTTGTGCACCAAGGCTGCGCACCGCATCGGCGTTGGATTCCGCGACCCGCCATCCCTCCC
Organism: Actinomycetota bacterium; assembly: GCA_030862525.1. Classification (GTDB taxonomy): domain Bacteria; phylum Actinomycetota; class Actinomycetes; order Mycobacteriales; family Pseudonocardiaceae. The sequence goes on from JALZDN010000020.1 coordinate 4,308, forward strand.
GAAGCGATGACATGGATGCGCAATTCGGGCGTAACCTTCGATGGCCGTGATGGGTGAGTACCCCGGTCAGCTTGCCATCGGCTTCGGTGAGCAGTGCGGGATGATCCAGTGGATACAGCACCTCTCCGCGCCGGGCGACCCGCGGCGCCGAATGCCGCTCGGTAAGGAACCAGTCGACCGCCGGGCGGTCGAACTCCTCGCGCGCACGCACCAACACCACAGTACTTCCGTGATCCGGATCAGCTGGTCCAGCGGACGGCTACACATTATTGCTCAGCCGGGCATCCGGCCGGATTCACATATTCCTTCCGACGCGGGGACGGCGACCAAGCCCGCAGCTCCTTGGCGGTAGGCCACCCGACGGTGATGATGCCTGTCACGCATTAACGACTGACCGTGGCCGGGGTCTTCACCGCGGTGTTGGTGGCAGTGACGGGCCTCCGGTCGTGCTGCTGCACGGTCCGGGCGGGAACGCGGCCATTGGTTGCGGGTCGTCCCGGACCTGGTGTCGAGCCATCATGTCGTCGTACCAGAACCTGCTGTGCCAGGGCGCATCGGAGCTGACCCGCGGCCCCCTAGACGCCGATCAGGTGCTCACCTGGCTCGGCAAGCTGGTCAAGCGGACCTGCGATGCGCCCCGATGCCAGTCGGCTGCTGCAATCGGTAACACCGCGTCGTTGGCTTGTTGTGGCGTCGAGGAGCTGGGCGTCAACTGATGGTCTTGTGGATCGGCCCGCTGCGGCCTCTAGGGTGTGCTGCTGGCTCGTCTGATGCATCCGGGTGCGCTCGGTCACTGCTGGCTGGCCTCCTCCTCGGGGGTCTCGGCGAGGATGAGGTACAGCAAGCGGCGGGTCTCGGTAAGGACTCGCTGAGCGGCCTGCACCTGCTGGGCGTTGCTCCGGGTGAGTTGGCGGATGGGGTAGCGCAGCTCTTCCAGGGCGTCTCGAAGCTCGCTGCTGCCAGCGCAGCGCG
>JALZDN010000026.1 GCA_030862525.1 Actinomycetota bacterium
CACATGTTCTGGTCGATCGAGAACGGCGAGCGCTTGGTGACGTCGATCGGCAGGTTGCGCTCCGCGGCGTAGGCGATCGCCTTTTCCCGGGTCCACGCGTAGTCCCGGACCGGAGCGATCACCTGCAGGTCCGGGGCCAGCGCGCCGATGCCTACTTCGAAGCGCACCTGGTCGTTGCCCTTGCCGGTGCAGCCGTGCGCGACGGTGCTGGCTCCGTGGTACTTCGCGGCTGCCACCAGGTGCTTGACGATCAGTGGGCGAGACAGCGCCGACACCAGTGGATAGCGGTCCATGTACAGCGCGTTGGCCTGTAGCGCCGGGAGGCAGTACTGCTCGGCGTACTCGTTGCGGGCGTCGGTGACGACGGCGTCCACTGCGCCGCAGGCCAGCGCTCGCTTGCGGATCGTCTCCAGGTCCTCGCCGCCCTGCCCGACATCGACCGCGACCGCGACGACCTCAGCTCCGGTTTTCTCGGCGATCCACCCGATCGCCACCGAGGTGTCCAGCCCACCGGAGTAGGCCAGCACCACCCGCTCAGCCATCCTGCTCTCCCTTCGATCGTGCTCGTGAGTGGCAAACAGTGTTATGGCCCTCATTCGCAGTCACGAGCGGGCCAACGCCATGATCCGCTCTGCGAGCTTCGCCCCGGGGAGGGGTTCGCGGGCGACCACCAGGATGGTGTCATCTCCGGCGATGGTGCCGACCACATCGGTCAGCGCCGCCCGATCCAGTGCACTGGCCACGAAGTGTGCCGCCCCTGGGGGTGTGCGCAGCACAGCGAGGTTCGCGCTGGCATCGGCAGAGATCAGCAGCTCGGACAGCACCCGTGCGAGCCGGGCGGTGCCGCCTTCCACAGCGCGGACCGGGCTGCCGTCCTCAGGGATGACATACACCGGTGCACCGCTGTCCACACCGCGTAATTTCACCGCGCCGAGTTCGTCGAGGTCCCGCGACAGCGTGGCCTGGGTAACCTCGATGCCTTCGCCGGCGAGCAGGGCCGCCAGCTCCGTTTGGCTGCGCACCGCGCGGTGGGTCACCAGCTCGACGATGCGGGCCTGCCGGCCGACCCGGGTGGACGTCATGCCGCGCGCTCCGGATCCAGCAACCAGGCCAGCAGCGCCTTCTGGGCGTGCAGCCGGTTCTCGGCCTCGTCCCACACCGCGCTGGCCGGACCGTCGAGCACCTCATTGGTGATCTCGGCCCCACGGTGGGCGGGCAGGCAGTGCAGCACTGTGATCTTCTTAGCGCCTCCCTCGGAAGCGCGCGCCAGCAGCTCAGCATTGATCTGCAGCGATCGAAACGGGGTGACCCGGTCGAGCCCGTCGCTCTCCTGGCCCATCGAGGCCCAGGTGTCGGTGACCAGGACGTCGGCTCCATCGACCGCCGCGAGCGGATCACCGAGCACGGTGGCACTTCCCCCGGTCTGTCCAGCGCGGTCCTTCGCCGCGAGCAGCACATCGGGCAGCGGCTGGAATCCGTCCGGAGCGGCGATCCGAACATGCAGCCCCGCGGTGGCGCCGCCGAGCAGCAAGGAGTGCGCCATGTTGTTCGCCCCGTCGCCCAGGTAGGTCAGGGTGAGCCCGGCCAGGCGGCCGTGTCGCTCCCGGATGGTCTGCAGGTCGGCAAGCACCTGGCAGGGGTGGAAGTCGTCGGTGAGCGCGTTGACCACCGGCACCCGGGAGACGCTGGCCATGACTTCGATCCGGCTCTGTGCATAGGTGCGCCACACCACGGCGTCGGCGTAGCGGGACAGCACCCGCGAGGTGTCCTCGATGGTCTCCGCACGGCCCAGCTGCGTCGTGCCGGCGTCGATGATCACCGGGTTGCCACCGAGTTGGGCAATACCTATCTGGAAGGACAGTCGGGTTCGCGTCGAGCTCTTCTCGAAGATCACCGCGACGGATCGAGGACCGGCCAGCGGGGTGTACCCGAACGGATCGGCCTTGAACTCGTCTGCCAGATCGAGGATCTCCCGCTGCTCGGTGGGGGCGAGATCGTCATCGCGCAGGAAGTGCCTGGGCATTGCTACTGCACCCGGTCCAGGATCGCGGGCAGGGCGTTGACGAACTCCCGCGCCTGGGCGTCAGTGAGCACCAGCGGTGGGGCGAGCCGGATCCGGTCCGGCACGGCCGGGTTGATCAGGAAGCCGGCCTCCCGTGCAGCGGTGGCGACCGCGGCCGACACGGGCGACGTCAGACCGATTCCGATGAGCAAGCCTGCCTCGCTGATCGATCCGACAAGCGGGTGACGCAGCGCAGATATCCCAACGGCGATCTCCTTACCGAGTCGTGCAGCATGGTCGACCAACCCATCCGAGGCGATGGTCGCCAGCACGGCCAGTGCGGCCGCGCAGCAGACCGGGTTGCCACCGAGGGTGGTGCCGTGCTGCCCGGGTTGCAGCAGATGCGCGGCGGGTCCGATGCCGATACACGCCCCGATCGGCAATCCCCCACCGAGGCCCTTGGCGAGGGTGACCACGTCAGGAGTCACACCGGCGGCTTGGTGGGCAAACCACGTGCCGGTGCGGCCGATTCCCGTCTGCACCTCGTCCAGCACCAGCAGTGCCCCGTGCGCGGTAGTGATCTCACGAGCGGCCTGCAGGTAGCCCTCCGGGGGAATCACCACACCGTTCTCGCCCTGGACCGGTTCGAGGAACACTGCGGCGGTGTCGCCGTCGACCACCGAGGCCAGGGCCGCAGGGTCGCCGTAGGGCACGAAGACCACGCCAGGTGGCATCGGCTCGAAGGGATCTCGCTTGGCGGGCTGTCCGGTGAGCGCAAGCGCCCCCATGGTGCGGCCATGAAAAGCCCCGTAGGCAGCGACCATCTTCCGTCGCCCGGTACGCCGGGCGATCTTGAATGCGGCCTCGACGGCTTCTGCGCCGGAGTTGCAGAACAGCACCCGCCCCGACCCGGTCGCACCGAGCAGATCGAGCAGGGTCTCGGCCAGCGTGATCGCCGGCTCGCTGAGGTACAGGTTCGAGACCTGCCCGAGGGTGGCGATCTGCTCGGTGACGGCACGCACAATGGCCGGGTGCGCGTGGCCCAGCGCGTTCACCGCGACACCGCCGAGCAGGTCCAGGTAGCGCCGGCCGTCGGCGTCCCACACTTCCGCTCCAGCGCCTCGGGCCAACGCCAGCGTGGGCGTTCCGTAGTTGGCCATCAATGCGGTTTCCCAGCGCTGTTGAAGGTCCGCGGTAGTCATCAGTCGTGACCCTCCTTGGGCAGGACCATGGTCCCTACCCCATCGGTGGTGAACACCTCGAGAAGAACCGAATGCGCCACCCGGCCATCAATGACATGAGCCCGTGGCACCCCGCCCCGCACCGCCCGCAGGCAGGCCTCCATCTTCGGCACCATCCCGGCGGACAGCCTCGGCAGCAGGCGCTCCAGCCGGTCCGCGGTCACCTGGGACAGCAGACTGGATTGATCCGGCCAGTCGGTGTATAGCCCCTCGACGTCGGTGAGCATGACCAGCTTCTCGGCGTCCAGAGCTACGGCCAGCGCCGCCGCAGCGGTGTCCGCGTTGACGTTGTGCACCACGCCGTCGGGGTCCGGGGCCAGTCCGGATACCACCGGAATGCGCCCGGCGTTGACGATGTCGAGAACCGCGGCGGGGTTCACGGCGACCACATCGCCAACCAGCCCCACGTCGACCTGCTCGCCGTCCACCGTGGCGGTGCGCCGGGCGGCGGTGAACAGCTGCGCGTCCTCGCCGGAGATGCCAACGGCGAACGGACCGTGCGCGTTGACCAGCCCCACGAGCTCGCGGCCCACCTGACCGAACAGCACCATGCGCACCACGTCGATCGTCTCGGCAGTGGTGACCCGCAAGCCTCCGCGGAACTCCCCGGCGATACCCAGCCGCGCCAGCATGGCGCTGATCTGGGGTCCGCCGCCGTGCACCACGACTGGGCGTAGCCCGGCCAGCCGCAGGAAGACCATGTCTTGGGCGAACGCGCGCTTGAGCTCGTCATCCAGCATGGCACTGCCGCCGTACTTGATCACGACGGTGGTCCCGTGGAAGCGCTGCAGCCAGGGCAACGCCTCGGCGAGTACCGCGGCCTTTTGCGCCGCAGCGTCGATGCTCACTGTCGTCACGACGAGTACGCGCTGTTCTCGCCGACGTACCCGTGCGAAAGGTCCGTGGTGAGCACGGTGGCCTGCCCCTCGCCGAGGTGCAGGCCGATCTCGACGGTGATGTCCCGTCCGGACAGGTCTGCCTTCGAGCGGTCGGCGGCCACCGTGCCGGCCTGACACAGCAGCAGTCCGTTGATCCGGATGTCGAGCGTGTCGGCGGCCACGGTGGCTGCGGAGGCGCCCACCGCGGCGACGATCCGTCCCCAGTTGGCGTCGGAACCGAAGAACGCTGTCTTCACCAGGCTGTCCTGGGCGACCGCGCGGGCCGCCACGATCGCGTCGGCGTCGCTGGCCGCCCCGCAGACGGTGATCGCGATCTCCTTGGTGACGCCCTCGGCGTCGGCCTGCAAACCCTTGACCAGGTGGTGACACACCTGGTGTACCGCGGCGGCGAACTCGGCCCGGTCTGGTATCACGCCCGATGCGCCCGACGCGAGCATGAGCACCGTGTCGTTGGTCGAGCAGGTGCCATCGATGTCCAGGCGCTCGAAGGTCTCGGTCGTGGCGCAGCGCAAGACGGCGTCCAAGGTGACGTCATCGACGGCGGCGTCGGTGGTGAGTACGCACAGCATGGTGGCCAGGCTGGGTGCGACCATGCCGGCTCCCTTGGCGAATCCACCCACTGTCCAGCCCGTGCCGGCGACGGCGACCTGCTTGGGCACGGTGTCGGTAGTGAGCACTGCGGTGGCGGCGGCCAGGCCGGCCTCCGGCGTCGCGGTCAGTGCTGCGGCGGCGCGATCGACTCCGGAGAGCACGGCATCCAGCGGTAGCCGCTCGCCGATCAGCCCGGTAGAGCAGGCCGCGACCTCGACCGCTCCACAGTCGAGCACCGTGGCGACCCGTTCAACGGTGACATGGGTGTCCTGGAATCCACCCGGACCGGTACAGGCGTTGGCGCCGCCGGAGTTCAGCACGACAGCGCGCAGCCGCCGTCCGGTGAGGACCTGCGCCGACCACAGCACCGGCGCCGCCTTGACCTGGTTGCGAGTGAAGACACCCGCGGCCGCCCTGGACGGTCCGTCGTTGACCACCAGAGCCAGGTCCAGACCGCCGCTGGTTTTGATTCCAGCAGCCACTCCGGCCGCCCGAAACCCCTTGGCTGCAGTGACGCTCATCGCGATGTCCTCCCTGTCGGAGCTGTCAGGGGGCGATTCCCCAGGCCGGCAGACCGGTGGTCTCGGGAAGCCCGAGCGCCAGGTTGAGACACTGCAGAGCCGCCCCCGCGGTGCCCTTGGTGAGGTTGTCGACCGCTCCCACAGCAACCAGCCGGTCGGCGTCGGTGTCCACCGCAACCTGCAACTGCACGGAGTTGGAGCCCTGCACGGCAGCGGTGGTCGGCCAGCGGCCCGACGCAAGCAGGTGCACGAATGGCTCCGTGGTGTATGCGGCGTGGTATGCGCTGCGGGCCGTCTCGTGGTCGGTGCCTGGCCGCAACGTTGCGATGCAGCTGGCCAGGATGCCTCGTGGCATCGGCGCCAGCACAGGGGTGAACGACACGGTGACCGCGTGACCGGCGACGCCGGTGAGGTTTTGGATGATCTCCGGGGTGTGCCGGTGCGCGCCTGCGATCCCGTAGACACTTGCCGAGCCCATCACTTCCGAGGCCAGCAGGTGTGGCTTGAGGGAGCGCCCGGCCCCCGAGGTGCCGGACACCGCGGTCACGACGACGTCGGGAGCGATAAGCCCCGCTGCGAGCGCCGGCGCGAGCGTCAGGCTGACCACCGTCGGGTAACAGCCGGGCACCGCGACGCGACGCGCTCCGCGCAGCTTGTCTCGCGTTCCTGGCAGCTCGGGCAGCCCGTAAGGCCAGGTTCCGGCATGCTCGCTGCCGTACCAACGCTGCCAGGCCGCTGCATCGGTGAGCCGGTGGTCGGCCCCGCAGTCGATCACCACGGTGTCCTCGGGTAGGTCAGCCGCCAGCGCCGCGGAGTGGCCATGCGGTAGGGCAAGGAACACTGCGTCGTGCCCAGCGAGTCGCTCCGCCGTGGTGTCGGACAGGATGCGATCGGCGAGGGGAACGAGGTGCGGATGGTGCTCACCGAGCGTGCTGCCGGCGTTGTCGCCCGCCGTCAGCTCGCCGATCTCGATCTCTGGGTGGCCCAGTAGCAGTCGGAGCAGCTCCCCACCCGCGTACCCGCTTGCACCGGCAACCGCGACCTTGAGTGCCATGCGAATGATTATGCACAAGCACGCAAGATCATTCAATGTTCGCCTTCGAGGGGCTGGACGCTGCGGGAACGGTTTAGGTTTGGCGCCGGTTACTAGCGTGGGGCCACGCCGCAGCTCGTCCCGAGCGAGCGCATCGGAGAGCTGGGTGAGCCAGCGGAGCTCGCTGGGTAGATCATGGTGGGTGTAGCTGTGAGTCCGACACACCGCGCAGAACAGCGCGACACACCGGGCACCAGAACCCGACACGCGCGGGTGGGGGTTATGAGCGCAGGGTGGCGGCGTGGGTCTCGATGGCGGCGACGACCGCCGCATCTCGGGCGGCGCTGGCCTCAGCGACGGTGAGGGTGCGATCCGGAGCGCGGAACCGCAGCGCGAAGGCCAACGACCGGTTGCCCTTCCCGATCTGGTCACCGGTGTAGACATCGAACAGGCGCACGTCCTCCAGCAGTTCACCGGCGCCACGGCGCAGGGTCGCGGTGAGCTCGGCGGCTGGCACAGCCGCGTCCACCACCAACGCGACGTCCTGCAACACCGGCGGGTAGGGCGACACCACCGGTGCGGGCCGTTGCTCGGTCAGCGGCAGCGCATCGAGGTCGAGCTCCATCGCACAGGTCCGCCCCGGTAACCCCAGGGCCTCGATCACCGCGGGATGCAACTCCCCGGCGTGCCCCACCACGCGGCCATCCACCGCCAACTGCGCGCACCGGCCGGGATGCCACGGCGCGGTCTGGGCGGCACGCACCACAAGCTCAACTCCCGCGGCGTGGCCCACCAGTCGCGCGGCCTGCACAGCGTCGGCCCAGATAGCCGCCCGGACCGTGCTCCACCAGCCAGGACGTTCCCACTGACCGGCGAGCACGACGCCCACGTGCAGCGGCTGCCCGGGCAGCGCACGGGTCAGCGCGGCGAGCTCGTCGTCGCTGGGTCGTCGGTCCACCCCCACGTCTGGCATCGGCGGGGCAGCGACCCGCGGCTGGACGACCGGGGCCATGCCGTAGAGCAACACGTCACGCTGGCCACGGGCGACGTTGCGCACCAGGGCCTCGAGCAGGCCGGGCAGCAACGTGGTGGACAGCTGGTCGCGGTCGGCCTCCAGCGGGTTGAGCAGCGTCGTGGTGTGCCGCCGGGGGTCGTTGTCGGGCAGGCCGAACGCGTCCCAGGTTCCGGTGGAGACGAACGGGCTGGGCAGCACCTCCACGTACCCAGCGGCCGCCAGCGCCCGGGAAATCATCCGCCGGCGGCGCTGCTCGGCGGACAGGCCGCGACCGGGTGGCGCCGGCGGCAGCTCGGAGGGGATGGTGTCGTAACCCTCCAGCCGCAGCACCTCCTCGACGAGGTCGACGGGTTGGGACAGATCCGGCCGCCACGACGGCGGGACGACGGTGACCGTCGTGGTGCCGTTGGTCCCACCGAGTTTCACCGCACAACCGATCTGGGAAAGCCGGCGGACCGTGGCACCGTTCTGGTAGCGCCGCCCGGCCACCCGATCCGGCAGGTCGATCGGCATCGTCACGGACTGTGGCCGCGGAAGTCCTCCGACATCGGTGCGACCTTGCTCGATCTCGCCGCCGCCATAGCGGCCCAGCAGTGTCGCAGCGAGCTCGGCAGCCACCGGCGGCAGCGCAGGATCCACCCCGCGTTCAAAACGCCGGGCGGCCTCGCTGGGTAACTTGTGCCGCCGCGCGCTGCGGGCCACCGAGGCCGGGTCCCAGGTCGCCGCCTCCAGCAGCAGGCTGGTGGTCTGCGGACCGACTTCGGTGCTTTCCCCGCCCATCACCGCCGCCAGAGACACCGGACCGCTGGCATCGCAGATCACCATGTCATCCGGATCCAGCTCCCGGCATGCCCCGTCCAGGGTGATGAGCTTCTCACCCTCGGTGGCACGCCGGACGACGAGGTCACCGTCGAGCTTGGCGGCGTCAAAGGCATGCAGCGGCTGCCCGAGCTCCAGCATCACGTAGTTCGTGACGTCGACGGCCAGCGAGATCGGCCGGATCCCGGCCAGCTGCAACCTCCGGCGCATCCACCACGGAGACGCGGCGGTGGGGTCCACACCCGACACCCGGCGGAGCACGAACCGGCGGCAACCGTGCTCGTCCTGGATTTGCACCGGCCAGGCGGCATTCGAAGTCTGGGGCACTTCCAGCAGCGCCGGATCCCCGTAGGGAGCGTCGAAGGCGATGGCCAGCTCGCGAGCCAGCCCACGCACCGACAGGCAGTACCCACGGTCCGGGGTGATCGCCAACTCGATGACCGCGTCATCCAGGCCGAGCAGTTCGACAGCGCTTCCGCCGGGGACCGCGGTGCCCGCTGGGAGCACCATGATCCCGGTGTGATCCTCACCAAGGCCGAGCTCGGCAGCCGAGCAGATCATCCCGTCGGACGTCCGGCCGTAGGTGCTTCGCGCCGCGATCACAAAGTCGCCTGGCAGCACCACCCCCGGACGCGCGACCACCACCAGATCGTCCACGTCGAAGTTGGAGGCACCGCAGACGATCCCGCGTGGCGCCAACCCGCCGTCGTCGACGAGGCAGTACCGGATGGCCTTGGAGAAGCCGGTCAGCTCCTCGATCTCCAGGACGCGGCCCACCACGAGCGGCCCGCTCACCGGGCCGAGTCGGTGCACCGCCTCAACCTCAAGGCCGGCCCGCACCAGAGCGTCAGCGATCTCGGTGACTGTTGGAGCGGCGGTAGCATTGGAGCCCTCGTCGGACAGCGCGACATGATCGCGCAGCCATGACACCGGAACGCGCATCGGCTCAGGCCTCCATTCCGAATGCGCAGGTGAACCGGACGTCGCCCTCCACCATGTCGCGCATGTCGGTGATGCCGTTGCGGAACTGCAGGGTTCGCTCGATGCCCATGCCGAAGGCAAAACCGGAGTAGACCGCAGTGTCGATCCCGCAGGCGCGCAGCACGTGGGGATTGACCATCCCGCAGCCGCCCCACTCGACCCAGCCGGCACCGCCCTTGCGCTCCGGGAACCACACGTCGACTTCCGCGGAAGGCTCGGTGAAGGGGAAGAACGAGGGCCGCAACCGGGTCCGGGAGGTGTGACCGAACATCGCCCGGGCGAACGCGTCCAGGGTGCCCTTCAGGTGGGCCATTGTGATGCCCTTGTCCACGGCGAGGCCTTCCACCTGGTGGAAGACCGGGGTGTGCGTGGCGTCCAGCGCGTCGGTGCGGAAGGTCCGCCCCGGGCACACCACGTACACCGGTAGCTCCCTGGCCAGCAGGGTGCGTATCTGCACCGGTGAGGTGTGCGTGCGCAGCACCATGCCCGACCCTTCGGGCGCCACGTAGAAGCTGTCCTGCATGGTGCGTGCCGGGTGGTCCTTGGGGAAGTTCAGCGCGTCGAAGTTGAACCACTCGGCTTCAAGTTCAGGGCCCTCGGCAACCTCATAGCCCATCGCGACGAACACGTCCGCGATGCGCTCGCAGAGCGTGCTGATCGGATGCCGGGCGCCACCCGGAACCCGGTCCCACGGCAACGTGACGTCAACAGCCTCCGTGCGAAGCTTGTTGGTGTCCCGCTCGGCCGCCAAAACGGCGCGGCGCTGTTCGAAGGCTGCCTGCACGGCCGTGCGGCTGGAGTTGAGTCGCTTGCCGGCCTCGGCGCGGGCCTGCGGTGGGAGCGCACCGATCTCGCGGCGGGCAGTCAGCAGCGGCGACCGATCACCGAGGTGGACGGGTTTGGCCGCGGCCAGCTCCTCGAGGTCGGCGGCCTGAGCGAAGGCCTTCTCGGCGTCCTCGACGGCCTGCGCCAGCGCTTCTGGAGCCAGCACGGCGACCTGCTTGGGGTCGTAGGAGTCGTTGGGTCCAGACATGAGAATGGGAACTCCTGGGCTTCCGGCGGACCAGCGACGTCGAGGCCTGCCGTGCCGGTATTCGGTCAGTTCTCGCTAGATCCTAGGTGATCCCGGTCGGGGGCAGCGCGCCGACGGTGCGCCCGCGCGCTGGCGTAAAGGCACACCGCCGCCGCGGAGGCCAGGTTGAGGCTCTCCGCGGGCCCGTGCAACGGGACAGCGACGGCGCCATCGGCGATCGCGAGCAGTTCACCGTCCAGCCCGTGCGCTTCATTACCGAACAGCCACGCGGTCGGCGCCGCCAGGGTTCCGGCGTCGACCACGTCGTCGAGGTCGCGGCCGGTGCGGCCATCGGCTGCCAGGACCTGCAACCCGGCCTGTCGGCACGCTGCCACGGCCCGCTGCGGATCGGGCTCGACGCCCAGCGGGAGGTGAAACAGGCTGCCGGTGGACGCCCGCACGCATTTCCCGTTGTGCGGGTCAACAGTGTCCCCGGCGAAGAGCACCGCGCCTGCTCCGGCCGCGTCGGCTACCCGGATGACGGTGCCGGCATTACCCGGGTCGGAGACGCCCACCAGTACCGCGACCAGGCGGGTGCCGCGCAGCGCGTCCGCCGCAGGCCGTCCGAGCGCGGCACACACGGCCACAATGCCTTGCGGAGTGGCCGTCTCGGACAGTCCCGCGGCGGCCCGCTCGGTGATCAAAGACACCTGGACGCCCGAGGCGACGAGCAGATCCGGATGCCGGCTAGCGGCGCGCTCGGTGATGAACAGCTCCTGCACCGATCCGTACCTGACCGCCTCGCGCACGCCCTGGGCGCCCTCGACGAGGAACCGCCCAGCACGCTCCCGGTCCCGCCGTCGAAGCAGACCGCGTGCAGCGGTGACCCGAGGGGTTCGTTCGGTGAAGGGACTAGCGGGGTTCGCTGCGCTCAGGCGGCGTCGCCTTTCCTGGACTCGGGTGCGCTTGCCCCACGGCTGTCCGGCAGGTTGGCTCTGGCGATCTCGACCAGCGCGGTGAACGCGGTCGGGTCGGAGACGGCGAGCTCGGCGAGGATCTTGCGGTCTACCTCGATCTCGGCAATGCGCAGTCCCTGGACGAGTCGGTTGTAGGTCATCCCGTTCTGCCGTGCGGCAGCGTTGATCCGGGTGATCCAGAGCTTGCGGAAGTCACCTTTGCGCGCCCGCCGGTCGCGGTAGGCGTACTGCATCGAATGGAGGATCTGCTCCTTGGCCTTGCGGTAGAGCCGGGAGCGCTGGCCACGATAACCACTGGCGGCCTCCAGGGTGCTACGGCGCTTCTTCTGGGCGTTGACCGCTCGCTTCACGCGTGCCACTGGATTGTCCTGTCGGTCTGGGGCGGCCTAGCCGCCCAGGGTCAGAGTCACAGTCGGGGTCGAGAAAGCGGGTGGTCAGAGACCGAGCAGCCGGCGGATCCGCTTGGCGTCCTGCGGAGCAACCTCGACCACTCCGTCCAGACGGCGAGTGACCCTGGAGGACTTCTTCTCCAGCAGGTGGCGCTTGCCGGCCCGCTGCCGCAGCAATTTGCCGGTCGCGGAAAGCTTGACGCGCTTCGCGGTACCCCGATGGGTCTTGTTCTTCGGCATGTCCGTCCTTGTCCTGCCACCCGGTCGGGCGGCGGTCATCTGCTCGTCGGCGCGCGACCAGCAGCGCGACGATCGGCCCGCACACCGACGGGCTTGCTGCGGCGGCCCGGGCGGGCCACCGGTCACTGCACCGGCTCTTGCTCTGCCGGCTGCGCGGTATCCCGTTCGGGCTTGACTCCCCGTGGCTTATTGCGATGCGGAGCTAGCACCATCGTCATGTTCCGGCCGTCCTGCTTTGCGGAGGTCTCCACGAAGCCAAGCTCAGCGACGTCGTTAGACAGCCGCTGCAGCAATCGGAAGCCCAGCTCGGGCCGGGACTGCTCGCGGCCCCGGAACATGATGGTGACCTTCACTTTGTGCCCTGCGTCGAGGAACCGCACGACATGGCGCTTCTTCGTCTCATAGTCGTGGGCGTCGATCTTGGGGCGGAGCTTCTGCTCCTTGATGACCGTCATCTGCTGGTTGCGGCGGGACTCACGGGCCTTCTGCGCGGTCTCGTAC
>JALZDN010000027.1 GCA_030862525.1 Actinomycetota bacterium
CGACGGGCATCCGTACGTTGTCCTCGATGATGGAGTACTTCCAGGCCCCGTTCTCTTCGAACGCGACGAGGTCTATGCCCATCTGGCGTGCGGGCACCTCCCCGAAGCGGACGGGAATGGAGGCGTCGTAGAGGGTACTCGATTCGATGATTTCGTGGGGGACGACCTCTTCTCTGCCCGCCTCCAGACGCCTCAGGAACTCGTTGATCGCGAGAGAGCGCTGGGTGAGGCCGCGCTCGATCATTTCCCACTCTCCGGCGGAGACCAGACGCGGGAACCAATCGGTGGGGTGCGCTTTGTCCCCTTCGAGGATGCCGTAGCCGTGCTGCTCTTCGAGGATCCTCTCGCAAGCCCGACCCGTACGTCTCTCCCACTCCTCAACGCCCATCTGCTGCAGCTCGTCCAGCACCGGGTCGTAAAGCTCACGCGGGGTCCCGTCCCGCGCGAAGACCTCGTTCGGCCCCGTTTGTTCGAGAATCTTCCTCACGAGAGTGACGTTACCAACTTGGGACGGCACTGACGCCCCTATGGATGTCAAGCAGCTGACGGCTGCGTTTCGGGTGGGGATGTGATGATCCGATAGATTTCGCGGGCGATGTAGCGCTTGAGGCAGCGGATGGCTTCGCGGCGGGTCTTGCCCTCGGTGATGCGGCGGGCGAGGTAGTCACGGGTGCGAGCATCCCAGCGCAGCCGGCACAGGGCGATGCGATAAAGCGCGGAATTGGCTTGACGGTCACCGCCGCGGTTGAGGCGACGACGGCTGATCTTGCCTGAGCATGCTTGCAGCGGGCTGACACCGCACAGGGCCGCGAAGGATGCTTCGCTGCGTAGTCGGTCGGGGTTGTCGCCGACGGCGATGAGCAAAGCGGCGGCGTTGTCGGGGCCGATGCCGCAGCGGGTCAGCAATTGGGGGGTGTGGCTGGTGACGGCGGTGGTGATCTGGTGTTCCAGCTCGCTGGTCTCGTCGGAGAGTGTCAGGATGCGTCGCGCCAGGAGCTGCAGGGTGTAGGGGGCAGCGCTGGTGGTGTCCTGCGGTGTGTCGATGTCCAGTTGCGCGCAGCGACGGATCAGCCACAGGTTGCTCAGTCCAGACAGTGTTTCGCGCAGCTGGGGATCGGCCGCGACAAGCACGGCTTTGAGTTGGTTGATCGTCTGGGCGCGGGCCTTGATAGCAGAGGACTTGGCCAACTTGAACACCCCGCAGCATCTCCACCGGTCCGTCACCGGCCTTCGCGCTGCCGCAGGCCCGGCCGCTGAGGACTGCTCGGGCGGCGGCTTCGGCGTCGAGGCTGTCAATCTTGCCCTGCCTGCGGCGGGTGGCCTTGTCGGGCTGGTTGACTTCGATCACCTCGATGCCGGCCGCTCGTAGGTGCCGGACCAGCGCTGCACCGTAGGAGCCGGTGCACTCCACGCCGGCCCGCCGCAGCACCCCGAACGTGCCCGCCCAGGCCAGCAACGCCTGGTAGCCGGCAGTGGTGGCCGGAAACGTCGTGGTCTCCCGCAGCGCACCCAGCGAGGTGATCACCGCTGCCACGTGCAGGTCTTTGTGGGTATCCACACCGAGAATAATTTCCTCGGTGTGGCTGCTGTTCTGGTCGTCTGAAACCGGCTGAGGCATGCTGGGCATGGTCGTCTGTCTCCTGATCGCCACGGAATGGATGGCCGTCGCCGGACCGGCGCGGGCGGTCAGAACTGTGACGGTGCCCTGTTGACGGCAAGGCCCCTATCGGGACACGCCCACCCGGTCCGGCGACAGCAAGCACCATCCCAAGCCATGGTCGACAGATCAGAGCCAAGGCATGTTGTCAGCCAGTTGCATTACGGGTCAGACCACGACCTGGGGCGGCACGCCGGCGATCATCACGGTCAAACCACGACTTGGGGCCGGTACACGCCGATCCTCACAGTTGCATTAGTGGAAGGGTGGGCACGGTCAACTGTGGCCAGTGTGCTGTTTAGATGGCGAGGCGAGTTCGATGGAGGCTGGTTTGGGTAGAGGTCGAGGGACAGTTCGTAGTGTCCGCGGCGCAGATCTGGACGAACGCATGTCCTGTACTGACCACTCGCGCTGAGCGCAATCGTTTGAACCCACGCATCGGCCTCAGCCGAGACTTCAGCCGGCCGTGATCGGCTTCGACCGCGTTGTGCGCATACTGTTTCCAGTGATGTGGCAGGTGGAGGGCAGCAGCTCATTAAGCACTCGGGGATACGCGGGCGCCCGGTCGGTGCTCACCTCGGCCGGGCGTGAGCTGTGCTCCAGCGCGCGGATAAAACCGGCGAATAGCCGCGAGATCCCGTTTCCCCGCAACGAGGACGCTGATGCCCTGGCCGAACTGGTCTGCGTCGAATCTGTGTCTAGCGTCTCGCAGACCCGCGGCAGTACCGTCACCGCCTGCGTGAGGTAAAGCGTTGGACTGACAGGAGGATGCAGTGCTGGTTCACGTGGTGGCCGACTACGGGCTGGGCGATCTTGCCTTCGCCGAGGTGGCGCAGCGGCTCGCGCAGCATCTGCCCGATGCGCAGCTGATGCTGACGCCGGTGCCCGCCTTTGACACGCTAAGCGCTGGCTTCTGCGTCGCGCAGCTGGCGCTGACCGACGGCCCAACCGACCGCGTCGTCTACTGCAACGTCGCGCCGCGGGAGGACGAGAACGACCCGCGGCCAGAGAATGAGGGCGAACGGCTCGTTGCCGGCCGCACCCCGACGGGTGTACTGGTGGTTGCGCCGAACTCTAAATACACGTTTTCCTTTCTGCGTCCGGCAGGTACCCCGTTGTACGAGGTGCAGGTGCCGGAGTCGAGCTCCCAGTTTCGCTCCCGTGACGTCTTCCCGCCGCTGGTTGCGGCGTTTGCCCGTGGCGACGACACCGCGCTCGGCCCCGGGCTCGTCGACGAGGCGGTACCGCCGCCACCGGAGCGGGTCGTGGCGTACATCGACGGCTACGGCAACCTGAAGACCACCTGGTCGCAGCCGCCGGCGCCGTCCGGCACCCGGGTGCAGGTACAGGTCGGCGACCGTAGAGTTGAGGCGACCGTGAGCGATGGCACGTTCGAGGTGCCAGCCGGGGAGACGTCGTTCGCGCCCGGAAGCTCCGGGTGGCGAACCTCGAACGGGGACGTCGCCTGGTATGAGTTGTTCGCTCGCGGCGCCAGCGCCGCCGCGTTGCTCGGCCATCCGGCGGCGGGCGCCGAGGTCAAGCTCAGCCCGCTCTGAGGCGGGCTGGGAACGCGTGCCCGGCGGCGCACGACCAGCGCCTCTCGTCTGAAGCGAACGTGGCTACGCCTTAAAGGGGTACCCAATACGCATGACCGAACCGGACCACGATCCAATCCCTCCTGATCCACCGCGCTCGCCGGGGACGCCAGAACCACCAGACCTCGATGTTGACATCGAGCGGTTGAAGAAGACAGCTGAGGTTCCCAAAACCCAGGGTGTGAACCCCGCCGCGTCACCGGAGCCGCCGGACTAGTCAGCTAGGGCGAGTCGCTCCTATGTGACGCCGTCAGGCAACGTTGTTTTATGATCACCCGTGGGTGGTACAGAGTGGCCGACTGTCGAGCATGGGTTAGGAGTTGGTGATGACTGATCCGGAAGCCACACAGCAGGATGCCGACGTGGATGTCAAGCCTTCAGCCGACAACCCACCAGCCAAAACACCTGGTTCCCACGAGCGAGTGGAAGAGACATCGACCGCTGACTACCAAACGCGTTTACACGAGTTTGACGAAGCCGAGGATCAAAGCAGCTGACGGTGACCAGCACCGCGACGCGGCTGTCCGCCTTGATTTACGGACCGAACCGGTGGTGTCGGCCTCAGTAGCGCAGCCATGCGGTGGTGTCCGGGGGTAGCCGGCTGTCGGGGGCGAGCGGGGCGCTGGCTAGCAGAACCTGGCTCGGCGGTAGGTGTACGGGCGTGTTCCCCATCGCCAAGACCAGGGTGATCGCCGTGCCCCTGCGGACCACCAGTCGCCCATTGGGCTCGATGTCGACGCTCACGGTGTCGTCGGCGGACAGGACACCCTGGGCGTGCAGCCGGCGGCGCAGGGTCAGCGCGGCTTGGCAGAGGTGCAGCGGGGAGGCCGGGTCCGCCTTCTGCGCCTCCACCGAGTACGCGCCCCAGCCCGCCGGGACCGGGAGCCAGGGCCATCGCGCCGGCGCCGCCGAGAAGCCGTACGTCCCGTTCTCGTCACGTCGCCACGGCAGGGGTACCCGGCAGCCATCGCGGGACACTCCACAGCGCAACCACGCGGGGTCCTGCCGGGCCTGCGGTGGCACGTCGACTTCGGGCAGCCCGAGCTCCTGTCCCTGGTATAGGTAGGCGGCACCCGGCAGCCCGAGCACGACCAGCAGGGCCGCACGGGCTCGGGCAGCCCCGCGGGCGCCGCCGCCGTACCGGGTTGCAGCACGGACGACGTCGTGGTTCTCCACGACCCAGGTGATCGGCGGCCCGCCACGGACCCGGGTGTCGAGCAGCTCCCTGATGATCGACTGCCAAGCTCGTGCGTCCCACGGCGCGGCCAGAAACGCGAACGCAAACGCCTGGTGCAGCTCGTCGGGTCGGGTGTAGCGCACCGCCCGCGCGGGGGCGAGGTTGACCTCGCCGATCAGCGCCCGCGGCGGCGAGTAGGTGTCGGCCAGCGCCCGCCAGCGGCGGTAGACGTCGTGCACCTCCTCGCGGTCGCACGCCAGCGGATTGGCCCGTAGCCGCATCAGCTGAACCGTCGCGGTTGCGTCGAGGTCCGGTAGTCCTTCGGCCTTGATCAGGCCGTGCGCGACGTCGATGCGCAGCCCGTCCACCCCGCGGTCGAACCAGAAGCGCACCACGTCATCGAAGAACGGGGCCGTGCGCGGGTCCCGCCAGTTCCAGTCCGGCTGCTCAGGGGCATACAGGTGCAGGTACCACTCCTCCAGCGAACCGTCCGGCTCGCTGATGCGCGTCCAGGCCGGGCCGCCGAACACGCTGGCCCAGTTGTTCGGCGGCACCGCGCCGTCCGGCCCCCGGCCAGGCGCGAAGTGGAAGCGCGCGCGTTCCCGGCTGCCCGGCCCGGCCGCCAGCGCTGCCTGGAACAGCGGGTGAGCACTTGAGCAGTGGTTCGGGACCAGGTCGACGATCACCTGCAGTTGGTGACCGTGCGCGGCGCGCAGCATCTCGTCGAACGCCCGCAGGTCGCCGAACAAGGGGTCAACGTCGCGGTAATCGCTGACGTCGTAACCGTGGTCGACCTGCGGCGAGCGCTGGAACGGTGTGATCCACACCGCCTGGACCCCCAGCGCTGCCACGTAACCCAGGCGGGCAGTGATCCCCGCCAGGTCGCCCACACCGTCGCCGTCGCTGTCCGCGAACGAGCGCGGGTAGATCTCATAGACGACCGCGTCCCGCCACCATTCGCCCATCGAACCCTCGCCCCCAACCAATCGAGCTCACCGTATCGAGGGCGACCGCGTTTACGGGCCCGTCAACCGGGGGACCGGGGAAGGGGCGACCGCAGGACCCTCGGTCATCACCGCCTGGCGCAGTCGCTCACGGTGGTGCTCACCGTGGGGCGAGACCAGGGAGTGCGTCGGGGGTGAGGTGGCTGATCCGCTTGCGTGTCCGTCGCCCTCGACGACTTCGTCATACCGCGGACATGTATGTGGCGTGGGGAGTGGTGGAGGGGGCGGTGGTCCGGATCGATGATACCGATGGTCGGAATTCGACACGTCCACCTTGGATGGCGATGTCGCAGCCTCGTCAGCCGCAGCGCTGGCGCGGACGCAAACGGGAACTCCGCTAGATATGCACAAATAGAGCCAGACGGGTGGGCAAGCAGCAACAGGGTTACGCTTAACGGACCACTGCGGTCCCACCGTCTACCGGTGCAGCCTGACGGAGCCCTGGAGTCAGGGTGGAGGAACGGTCAGGATTGAGTCGCGGGGCTGACGAGATCGAGCTTCTCGAGTGCGCGGAAACTGTCGGAAACTCGCCAGGCCGGCGCTCCAGGTGCGAGTCGCCACTCGGTCAGTAGCGGCAGCAGCTGCCGCAGGGTCTCCTGGGCCTCCGCGCGAGACAGGGCAGCTCCGAGGCAGAAGTGCGGTCCCGCACCCAAAGCGAGGTGCGGAGCGGGGGTCCGGGTGATGTCGAAGCACTCGGGGTCGCGGAACTGCTCCGGATCCCGGTTTGCTGCGCCAAGCAGAACGAGCACGCGCTGGCCGGCGCGGATGGTGTGCCCGCCTAGTTGCCGGTCGACGAGGTTGGTACGGCCGACGATCTTGGCGGGACACTCGAACCGCAGTATCTCCTCGATCGCTGGTTTGATCAGCGCGGGATCGCGCTGGAGCAGGTGGAGTTGGTCGGGGTGTTCCATCAGGGCGAACACGCCGTTGCCGATCAGGCTGGCGGTGGTTTCGTGCCCGGCGGTGAGCAGCAGGATGCAGGTGGCGAGCACTTCGTCGAGTGCAAGTGCGTCGCCGTCTTCGTCTCCGAGGGACAGCAGCTGACTGGCCAGATCGTCGCCGGGCCGGTGTCGGCGGTCGCCGAGGATGGGCAGCAGATGAAGCGCGAGGCTGGCAGTGGCCTCCTCGGCCGCGAGGACCGCCTCCTCGTCAGGGTCGAACTCGAGCATTCCCACCAGCTTGGGGGTCTCGGTACGCAACAGCTGCGCGCCCTCGATGTCGACGTCGAGCAGCTCGCACATCACGGCGAGCGGGATGGGATAGCCGATGTCGGCGATGACGTCGACCTCATGCGCGTTGCTGAGATCGGCAAGGGCGGCCTGGACCACCGCGGTGATCCGAGGGTGCAGCGCGTCGATGGCCCTGGGCGTGAATGCCGGGGCGAGGAGCCGTCGGAGCCGGGTGTGGTCAGGCGGGTCCATCGTCAGCAGGGTGGTGCGCAGCGCTTGGGTTCCGAGTTCGGCACGATCGAACCGTGCGGCCAGTGCGGGGTTGCGGTCCGGGTCACTGCTCCACCCCGGACCGCGCAGCACGGCGCTCGCCTCGGCGTAGGAGCTGACCAGGAACGCGTCCAGGTCGCCGTCCCAGCACACCGGGTGCTGTTCGCGCAGCGTGCGATAGGTCGGGTACGGATCAACGGTGGGGATCATCACGATCTGAGCCCCCGCCGCGCCCAATGTTCGACGTCGAGCTCGCCGAGTGCGGTGGCCGGGGGCCCGTTCTCGTCCCATTCGCTGCGGATCGCCGCCCACGGCCCAGTGGCTTCCAGTTCGGCCAGCAAGGCGGTAAGTCCGAGGTCGATCCGGGTGAGGAACACGTACTCGCGGGGAAGCTCGATGCGGCGCAGTACCGAGCCGGTCGCGCCCCGGCGGGCGAAGTAGCCCTGCACCACGGACGCGGCGTACGCCGGCGTGTAGGTGAATGGCTGCTCGGCCACCAGTGGTTGCAGCTTGTCGCGGTACCACTCGAGCAGTTCGATCGGCGTGGGTGCGTCAGCGGCGGTCAGAAAGCCGATCTCGACGAAGGTGTCCCACAAGGCAGCAGCGTCGTCGGCGACCGCGGCGGCGACGACCCGTCGCATCAGCGCTACCTGCTGTGCCGAGAACCGGTTGACGCAACCGAAATCCAAGAACGTCACCGCACCGTCATCGTGGAACAGGTAGTTGCCCGGATGGGGGTCGGCGTGGAACATGCCCACCATTCGCAGGCTGCCCAGAGCGAACCGGTAGATCACCTCGCCCCACCGGTCCCGCGACTGTTGATCCGCCTGCAGCGCCTGCGACCAGCGCATGCCCTCCACGAGATCCATGGTGAGTACCCGGCGGGTCGACAGCTGCGGCACCACCTCGGGGATGCGGATGGCCGGATGATCTCGGTACGCGTTGGCGAAGTCGGTCTGATGGGCGGCCTCGATGCGGTAGTCGATCTCCTCACCGATCCGGGCCGCCACCTCCCGGGCCACGGCGCGCACATCCAGCCGATTGGAGCCGGGCACTATCGCCCCGACCAGCTGCAGGAAGGTGGCCAGCAGCTCGGTGTTGTCCAGATCGGCTCGGATGGCCTGATCGACCCCGGGATACTGCACCTTGACCGCCACCCGCCGCCCGTCGGCCAGCCGTGCCGCGTGGACCTGCCCGATCGACGCCGCCGCGAACGCATGCGGGTCGAACTCCGCGAAGACCTCCTCCGGCGGCGCGCCCAGCTCAGCCTCCACCACCGCCGCGGCCAGCTCGGGGGCCATCGGTGGCGCGTCGGCCTGTAGCCGGGCCATCGCCGCTTGGTAAACGCGCTGGCGCTCCGGGGGGACCAGCGTCCCGAGCGCGACGAAGGACAGCACCTGCCCGGCCTTCATCAGCACACCCTTCGAGTGGCCGAGCATGGCCGCGTAGCGCTCACTGGTCCGCTCGTGGAACTCGGCGCTGTCCTCGCCGGTCAACCGTTTACGCAGGGCGGCGACCACCGCCTCACCCGCGGTCCGGCCGGCCAGTCCAGCCAGGGGAACCGTGCGGGCCAACCGACTTCGACCATGCGCGGTCATCGCCGCTCCTCAGTTGACGCTTGACGTGCCTAAGTAAATACTTTGGTGCCATGGGCGATCTGTCAACCGTGGCGACCCGAGATCGCATCATCGACGCGGCGATGGAGCTGTTCAGCGAGCACGGCTACCGCGGTACCAGCATCACCCGGATCGAAGAAGCTGCCGGGCTCAGTCCCGGCGCCGGCGGTATCTACCACCATTTTCCGTCCAAGGAAGCACTCCTGACCGCCGGAGTCGAACGGCAGCTGAGCCGGCTCGCCGCCCTACGCGACATTCGCCGGCTGTTCGCCGACCTCGGCGATCTGCACACCGAACTCACCATCGCTGCTCGATATGTCCTTGCTGAGCTCGACCAGGAAGCTCAACTACTGCGGCTGCTCGCCGGCGAGGCTCGGCACGGACCGAGAATCCTCACCGACGCCGTCGTCCAGGTCGTCGGCTTGACCTACCGCGAGTTCGCGGAGTGGATAATCGACCGATCTGGATCGGTTGTATCCGCCCAACAGGCTGAAGCCATCGCCACAATCGGGCTCGGCGCCCTGATCTCTGCACGACTACTTCCCAACCTGCTGGGCACCGCGCACAGCAGGGTGGACGACAACGCCATCGTGGAAACCTGGGTAAGTGCACTCGAGCACCTGCTGACAACGGCTAAACCCGACGTCAGTGCATGATCAGATACTCAACCTTGCCGTCCGCACCGGCGAGCCATTGTTCCGCAACGGCATCGCGGCGACGACGCTAAGGCGTTCAACCCCGGCTAATGCTGTAGGGCCCGCAACCGGGGCAGGACTTGCTCGGCGAAGTTGGTGAGGAACCGGCTCTGGTCGTGGCCCGGGCCGTGGAACACCAGGTGATCGAACCCGGCATCGACATAGGGCTTGATCGCCGCCACGGCCTCATCCGGATCTGAGCTGACGATCCAGCGGCTGGCGACCTGCTCGATGGGCAGCGCATCGCCGACCGCCTCCATTTCGATCGGATCCTCCAGGCCGTGCTTCTGCTCAGCCGACAAGGCCAGCGGGGCCCAGAACCGGGTGTTCTCCAGCGCCTGTCCAGGGTTCGGGTCGAACGAGAGCTTGATCTCGATCATCCGCTCGATGTCGCCGGGCGCGCGGCCGCTGTCGGCAAGGCCCCGCTCGACGGCGGGAATGAGCTTTCCCGTGTAAAGCTCCATTCCCTTGCCGCTGGTGCAGATGAACCCGTCACCGACCCTGCCCGCGTACTTCGCCACCACGGGGCCGCCGGCTGCGATGTAGATCGGGATCTCCTCTGCGGGCCGGTCATAGACCGTGGCGTTCGTGGTCTTGTAGAACTCGCCCTCGAACGTGACGCGCTCGCCCCGCCACAGCTCGCGCATCAGCTTCACGGCCTCTTGCAGGCGTGCGAACCGCTCCTTGGACGCCGGCCACTCGGTGCGCGACACGGCGACCTCGTTGAGCGCCTCGCCCGTCCCGATACCCAGCATGACTCGTTCGGGATACAGGCAGCCGAGTGTGCCGAAGGCCTGCGCCACCACCGCCGGGTTGTAGCGGAAGGTCGGGGTCATCACGCTCGTCCCCAGCATCATCCGGGAGGTGCGCTCCCCGACCGCGCTGAGCCAGGACAGCGAGAACGGGGCGTGCCCGCCGTGGTGGCGCCACGGCTGGAAGTGATCGCTGATCATCACGCTGTCGAGGCCCAGATCCTCGGCCTGTACGGCGAACTCCACCAGTTCACGGGGGCCGAACTGCTCAGCCGATGCCTTGTATCCGATCTTCAGGTTCATCACGAACGTCAACCTCATCATGTGACAAGCACACCAGCTGTGGCCCGATGCACAGGGCTAACCGTGGTCCACGGTCCTGCTCGGCAAGACGCACAAACCCGGGTCGATGGCCACCGGATGCACACGTGCCTTGCCCAGTGGGGTCGAGGCGATGTTGCTCGCCACGCGGGTTGGTGTAGGTGGCAGGCGACCCCCGTGGCCGTGGTGTTGCCTGTCGCGATCTCGTACAGCGGAGAGAGGGACAGGTGCCCTGGCCGAGCACCGGCAGACGCAACTCCACTAGCCCGCCCTCCCCTGGCGCGTATCGCCGCCACCTCCCGCCGCACAAGCCTGCGCTGCCACGGGAAATCACGGGAAGAATCCGACCGCTGCCCGTTCAACGCAGCGCGTAACTGTGGCGATGGCGATACTATCTTCATTCGACATGCCAACGTCTTGGTACATCTCCAGGGCGCCGACCATGTCATCGAAGGGCGCGTTGCGCTGGCCGGCGTCAGTGCTCGCCGCCAAGAGCACCCCTTGTTCGTGTAACCAACGAACGCGACTGCGGATCATTCGAGCTTTCTCGGCGCCGTACAGGTCATCCCTGTAGGAGCGGGGCCGGTCAAGGCCCTTCTTGGGGGTGCTGATCTTTCTTTTG
>JALZDN010000032.1 GCA_030862525.1 Actinomycetota bacterium
TGGAAGACGCTGGGGTGGACCTGGCCGGCATCGTGCTGAAACCAAACATGGTGGTGCCCGGCTCGACGTCGGGTCAGCAGGCCAGCCCCGAGGAAGTCGCCGAGAAGACCGTGGCCACGCTGCAGTCAGTGGTGCCCGAGACACTGGCCGGCGTAGCGTTTCTGTCCGGCGGTCAGTCCCCGGAAGTGGCCACCGCGAACCTGGCCGCGATGCAGCAGCACGACACTCCGTGGCCGCTGACCTTCTCCTTCGGCCGCGCCTTGGTCGATCCGGCACTGAAAGCCTGGCACGGCGATCCCGCACTGATCGCCGAGGGACAGCAGGCGCTGGCGGATCGAGTCGGCCCCACCTCAGCCGCGGTGGCCTTGGTGAGTGCGTAACACTGTTTCACACTCCCAGCCTGTTCCGCGTCAGCGGAACAGGCCCTCGCGTAGCGCGGTTGCCACCGCTGCCGCCCGGTCGGTCACCTCTAGCTTGCGGTATATGCCGCGCACATGACTCTTGACCGTCTCCTCGCCGACCACCAGTGCGGTGGCGATGGCGCGGTTGGACGAGCCGGCGACCATCAGTGAGAGCACCTCGCTCTCCCGCTGAGTGAGGCCAAGGTGTGCGCCGGGCCAGAACTCGCCGGCCTTGAGCCGGGCGGCCGACGCCCCGGCCCGGGTGCTGAGCGCAGCGTCGAGCACCACCCCACCGGCATGCACCCGCTGCAGCTGCTCAACCAGCTCGGGACCGTCGATCCACTTGAGCAGGTAACCCGCCGCCCCGGCGTGCATGGCCTGGAAGAGATACTGCTCGTCGTCATAGACGGTGAGCAGTACGACTTTGCGCTCCGGAAAGTCCCGCACCAGGTCCCGGCACAGGTCGAGCCCGCTCTCCCCACCCAGCCGGACGTCGGCGAGCACGATGTCAGGATCCAGCCCGGCCACCACCCGCCGTGCGGTCGTCGCATCCGAGGCCTCGCCGACCACTCGGACCTGCCCGGTGAACCGAGCGAGCATCGCCTTGAGGCCAGTGCGCACCATCTCATGATCGTCTACCAGCACCACACGCAGCGGCTGGCTGTCCATTCGCTGAGTGTAATCGGCGGATCCCCTCGTCATTCCCTCCAGAAGGGGACGCCGGGATGAGACGGGCTTGCTTACTGTCAGACACCAGCACAACTGCGGAGATTTTACGTACCGACCCACTACATCGTGGGCCGCCGTCAGTGCTCCCAAGAAAGAGGTGGGCCGTGCCCGACAAGTTGATGCGGATGGAGCGCGCCGGGTCCAGCACTGCGCGCCCAGTGATGCTCGCGATCGCCGGGGACAGCGCGGCCGGCAAGACCACCCTGACCAAAGGGCTGGTGGACGCGCTGGGTGCCGACCGCATCACCTCTCTGTGTGTGGACGATTACCACCGCTATGACCGGCAGGAGCGCAAGGGACTGCCGTTCACGGCGCTGCATCCGAACTGCAACTACGTGCAGATCATGGAGCAGCACTTGCAGCTGCTGGCCACTGGTCAACCGGTGCTCAAACCGGTCTATGACCACGACACCGGCCAACTCACCCGGCCCGAACTCATCGAGCCCACCGAGTTCGTAATCGTGGAAGGTCTGTTGCCGCTGCTCACCCCACTATCCCGGGCTTGCTTCGACATCACCGTGTACCTCGACCCGCCGGAGCACATCCGCCGGGACTGGAAGGTCAAGCGGGACACCACCAAGCGTGGGTACACACCCGAGCAGGTGCTGGCCGAACTCGACAAGCGAGAGCCCGAGTCGCAGGAATTCATCCGACCACAACGATCCGCTGCCGACATCGTAGTCCGGTTCGGCCCCATCGATGTGCGTGACGACCCGCCGGAGACCCCGCTATCAGCCGAGCTGACCCTGCGCTCGACGATCCGACATCCAGACCTCACCGGGGTGTTTCGCGAGTCCGACCGACGCGCCATGCACCTCAAACTGGTCCGCGATGAGGACGGCAGGCCGGTGGATGCCCTGCACGTGCACGGGTACGTGCCCCGCGAAGAGAGCCAGCTCCTGGAAAAGGCGATCTGGGCCGAGCTCGGCACCGAAACGGAACTACCGTCGTCCCTAGGTCAACTCGGTGAAGGCACTCGTAGTGAACCGCTGGCAATCACCCAGCTGCTGCTGATGTACCACATGCTCGACGCAGTTCGCTGACCCGCGAAGCTACCGGGGCGGACGGATCACTGTCACGGTGCCGTCGCCTCGTGCGGTGACGTACGCGGTCCCGTCGGGACCGACTGCCACCTCGTCCGGGCCGAAACCAACGAACTTGGTGTCGACGACCGTCCCGGCCTCGGTATCGAGGACGCTCATGGTTTCCTCGGCGACGTTGACCACAAAGGCAAAGCGACTGCTGCGGTCGACCGCCAGTCCGCGCGGGTTGATCCCAACGGGAATGGTGTCATTGACCTGCAAGACGGTGTTGAAGAGGTCCAAGCCGAGCTCAGCCGGCAGGTTGATCACGCTCACGGTGTGGTCGCCGAAGTTGGTCACATAGGCGTGGCGGCCATCGCGATCGATGGCCACTTTTTGCGGCGCACGGCCGACGATGATGTTGCGCACCACCCGCTGTTGGCGGATATCGATCACGGTAACCGTGTTGCTGCCGCTGTTGGCCACGTAGGCGAACTCGCCTTTGGGATCGATGGCAACCCCATCCGGATTGGCACCGACGGGCAGGGTATCGACCACCTCGAGCGTCTCGCTGTTGATCACGCTAACGGTGTTGCCATAGAAGTTGGTCACCAAGGCGTAATGGTCGCGAGGAAAGATCGCCACGGCGACCGGATTGACGCCGACGGGTATGTCGCGGATCAACTTCCCATTTGCGGTGTCGATCGCGCTCACCGAGTTCTCGAGGTAGTTCGTTACGAGAGCGTGCCGGCTGTCGGGATCGACCGCTACACCGCGTGGGCCAGCGCCGACATCCACCGAACCAACCACCCTCTGGCTATCGGTGTCGATCACCCGCACGGCATTGTCAGCGAAGCTGGCCACGTAGGCGTGCTTGTTGTCGGCGTCGACTGCTACCCCTCGTGGATCGCCACCGACGGTCACGGTCTGGTTCGGGTTGGGCTGGGCGACGGCCGGGCTGGCCCCGCCGACCGCGGCAGCAACCGTCGCGGCCGCCAACACCGGTACCAACATGCCAGCCCACCGGCGAGGTTCGACCCGAACCCGGCTGGCCGGTCTGCTTTTCCGATGCTGTCCTGCCGATCGGATCGTCATCCCGCTCTCCCCTTGATCATCGCCGATGCACACGGCTACGCCACAGGGAGTAACGACGGTCTTCCTATCACGATTCGCATCACCGGCGCGGATCCTTGCCCAGCCACACCGAGCGAGCATCTGACCAGGCCGCGCCGCGCGATGACCAGTCCCCATTCAGCCGGCTGAGCGTGCTTACCGACACCCCGACAACCCCGTTGCGCCCGCTGAATGGATGGAATCGGTAGGGCCACCCGCCTGCCGCGTCAACCGTCGAGTGCGTAGCCGACGCCGCGCACTGTGCGGATCCGGTCGGTGCCGAGCTTGCGACGCAAGTAGCCGATGTAGACCGCCACGACGTTGGAGGACCTCAGTTGACCCCAGACCGCCGCGGCGAGCCGGTCCTGCGACACCGGCTGGCCCGGCTGGTCGGCCAGGGCGGCCAGCAGGGCGTATTCGGTCGGTGACAGCGTCACCAACCGGCCGGCGACGCTGACCAGCCCGAGGGCGGTATCGACCGTGACCATCCCCGCGCGCAGCACGGTCCGGTCCACCGGAAGCTGGTCGTGGATCCGCAGCCGTAGCCGGCTGACCAACTCCTCCACCGGGAACGGGGTCGTCAGGTAATCGTCTTGACAGCCTCGCAGCAACGACACTGTCTGCTCCCGTTGCTCGCGGGAGGTCAGGGCGATGACCGGCAGCTGCGGAGCCAACCTGTGCAGCTCGTCGAGGAACTTCCGGGGATCCGGGCCGGCCTGGGAGATGTCCAGCACGATCGCGGCGAGAGTGTGGGCGCGGGCGGTGTCCAACACTTCGGCTACGGCGTCCAGGATCCGGATCGTGAACCCGGTGGACCGTAACGCTTGAAGCATTCGGCTCGTTGTGGGGTGCAGCGGCACCATGAGCAGAACCGGGTGCCGAAGGGCCGTCTGACGCTGGTCGGGTTGCATCGGCGACAAGAGTTCCGCGCCGTGCGGCGCTGGGCAATCGCTGAGCGGCAAGATAACTCCACCGGTCCAACTTGTCACGCAGTGTCGCGCACTGTCGTTGAGAGCATGTTTCGGCAATTGGAGTAGTCCTCGGGCCATTTGGCGTAACTCGCGGGCGCTCGTCGCGCCTCACGGCTGCGTGGGCGACAACGAGCCAGTAACACTCTCATCTTGTTCGGGCTCGGCGCCCCCTTCTCCATACGGTTTCGCGCCATGCGACGGCAGCTGGAACGAACGCTGTGGGCGGTGGCCTTCCTGGCCGTGCTCCTGGCACCCGTGCTGCTCAGCCTGCGCACGGGGGGCAGCTCCTCGGTGTTGTCCGAGCTCTCGGTCGGGATGGGCCTGCTGGCCACCTCGATGCTGGTCTGTGCTGCCGTGCTGCCGTCGCGGCTGCGCTCGCTGACCCGCAGCTTCGGCATCGACGGGGTGCTCGGTGTGCACCGCTTCACCGGGCTGGTCGTCGCAATTCTCGTGGTTTTGCACATCGCTCTGGTGGTGGCGGCCAACCCCGCGAACACCGCCCTGTTCGACGTTTTTCACGCACCCAAGCGCAGCCAGTCGGCCGTTGGTGCCACCGTGGCACTCGGCGGGCTGATCGGGCTCGCGGTGCTGCGCAGGCAGCTGCGGCACCGCTACGAGGTGTGGCGCTGGGTGCATCTGGCGCTGGCCGGCTCGGTGCTGCTTCTCACGGCGCTGCACATCGTGTGGCTTGACCATCTGGTTCGGGACGCCGCGATGCGCGCGTGGTTCACCATTCTCGCGCTGGGTGTGCTGGGGGTACTGGCTTACCGGTGGCTGTGGCGGCCGGTCTTCGGCTCCCGCAGCGAGTATGTGGTCCGCGAGGTCCGACCGGAGACGGCCACGGTGAGCACGCTCGTCCTCGAGCCCCGCCGGGACCGGCACCGGCGGGGCTACCGGGCGCTGGAGTTCGCGCCGGGCCAGTTCGCCTGGTTGCGGATGAATCCGTCGATCCGGGCCCAGGAGCACCCGTTCACCATCGCCTCCAGCGCTCATCTGGGGATGTGGGCAGAGTTCACCATCCGGCACAGCGGTGATTTCACCCGTGCGCTGGGCCAGCTGCAGCCGGGTAGCCCGGTGTGGGTCGACGGCCCACACGGTGCCTTCAGCGTCGATCTGAAACCCAGCACCGGCCTGGTGTTGATCGCCGGTGGGGTGGGAATTACCCCGATGATGAGCATGTTGCGGACGCTGGCGCACCGGCGCGACCAACGCCCGCACCGGCTGGTGGTGGTCGCCCGGACAATCGACGAGCTGTTGTTTCGCGCGGAACTCCAGATGCTCCAGGAGCGACTGGATCTCACCGTCGTCGAGCTTGTTCGCCAGCCGCCGCAGAGCTGGACCGGCGCATTCGGCACCGTCGACGAAGAGCTGCTCACCGCACTGTTACCCGGCAAGTTCCGACGCAACCAGCTCGACTACTTCCTCTGCGGGCCGCCCGCACTGGTCATCGATGTGCTGACGGTGCTCGACGGCCTGGACATCCCTCGTCCGCGGATCCATACCGAGCAGTTCGACCTGGTCTGAATCGAAGGTGAACACCGGCAAGAACAAGCCCAGCGAACTCCAATTGACGATTAATAGGCAACTAGCGCAGAAAGGCCTGTCCGTGCACTCCCCGATACCTCGATTCGTCCGATTGACCGTCGTGCTGGCTATGATCGCCGCTCTCTCGGTCGCCGTGTTCCAGTACTGGGGCGGGTCGCAGTACCGGGCTACTGCCGCCACGGCAGCACCGGACAACGGCTGGACGCAAACCCAGTGGGGCCCGCTCGGTCCCGCCGACCGGGACCTGCTGGTCAAGGTCCGGCAGGCCGGCCTGTGGGAGGGGCCGGCCGGGCAGCAGGCCCAGCAGCGGGCCAGCAGTCCGCGGGTGCGGGAAGTAGGCCGACTCATCGCGGCTGAGCATGCCGACCTCGACGCGCAGGTCCGCGAGGTCTCCGCACGGCTTGGTGTGCCGCTGCCCAACCAGCCCAGCGACCAGCAGAAGGGCTGGATAGGCGAAATAGCCAGCCAGCCGGTGTCGGACTTCGACCGCACGTTTGTGCAGCGGTTGCGCGCCGCACACGGCAAGGTATTGCCGACCATCGCGCAAGTGCGGGCCGGCACCCGCAATGAGCTGGTCCGGAGATTCGCCACTACCTCTGCCCAGTTCGTCACCCGGCACCACGAGTACCTGGAGAGCACCAGACTGGTCGACTACTCGGCGCTCCCCGAGGCACCGGCCCCCGCGGCCGCACCTCCCGCCGCAGCCGCCGCAGCACCCCCGGCCGCCACGGCACCTCTCGCCGCAGCCGCGTCTACACCGGCGGTCGGGGCCCCCGCGGCTGTCGACCACAGCCAGCACCTCGGCCAGATAGCCAACGTCACCCCAGCCAACGGTGCGAACGCCATGATCGCCGGTCTCGTCTATGCCGCCGCGCTGCTGGCCATCATCGGCCTGCTGTCCTTGCTGGGCACCACCGTGTTGCGAACGCGACGGACTCGTCCCCGCCTGCAGCACGCGTTCGACCACACCAGCCGACCACGGCACGCCGCCCAGCGCTGGTGAACCCCTGATCCGTTCCCCGCAACACCCTCAACAACCGGAATGAGACTGGCGATGGCACGTGGAAAGCACAGGCGCGGCACCCCCGTGGCCCTGATGGCAGCGGCGTTCACTCTGCTCGCCTCCGGCGGGATCGTGGCAGTCACCGGCACCGCTGACGCCGAGTCGAGAGCCAGCAAAGGTGCGGACTCGGCAGCCGGCTGCCGCGCTGACCAGGTGATCCCCCTGGATGATCTGCTGGGTGGGAGCGCCCGGGGCGGTCGTTCGGGCTGCACCGACGATGCCGGTGACGGCGCACGGGCCGCATCGAACAGCGACAAAGACCCTCGTGGTGACTCCGACGACAGGAGGGACGACAGAAAGGAGCGCGGCAAGAAAAAGGACGCCAGGAAGGACAATAAAAAGGATAGAAAGGGCGATAAAAAGGATAGGAAGGACGATAAAAAGAATGTCGACGTGGAGTTCCCGGGCCGAGGGAAGGCCGGCGGGCCGGCCCGGAGAGACTTCGTGAGCATCGAGGACGTGCGGCCCAACGTCAAGCAGGCTGAAGTCCGACGCAACGGCTCCACCGGCACCTTCACCAGCCCCTGTGGCACAAACTCCGAGGGACACCGCAACTCCGACAACTTCATGGTGGCGCCGGGCAAGCGCAACGGCGCACAGCACGTCCACGACTACGTGGGTAACCTGTCGACCAATGCGTTCTCCACCGACGAGAGCCTGCACGACGCCGCAACCACCTGCAGCAACGGTGACCAGTCGACCTACTTCTGGCCCGTGCTGCGCAACACCGATGCGAAGGGCCCTGATGCCCTGGTCGACGGCGGCGGGCTGGACGGCAACTTCGGCAAGATTCTCCGGCCCGCCTCGGCGCAACTACAGTTCCGTGGCAACCCGACCAGCCAGGTGACCCCCTTGCCGGATGACCTGTCCATCATCACCGGGGATGCCAAAGCCGCGACCAACGGTGATGACAACGCCAACGCGGCGTGGACTTGCACCGGTTTCGAGGACCGCACCACCACTAAGTACCCGCAGTGCCCACAGGGCAGCCAACTGGTGCGCATACTGGACTTCCCCAGTTGCTGGGACGGAAACAATCTGGACTCGGAAGATCACCGAGCCCACGTCGTGTTCCCGCAGCGTGACGGCTCGTGCAGAAGCGGGACGGTGGCCATCCCGCAACTGCGGATGACGCTGACCTACGATCAGCCGGCCGGCCGAGACTTCGCCTTGGATTCCTTCCCCGAGCAGCGGCATCAGGCAATCACCGACCATGGCGATTTCATGGCGATCATGTCAGAAGCGCTGATCAAGCAGATGGCGGACTGCATCAACAACGGCCAAACCTGCTGATCGCCTTCGTCTTTTCGGTGATTCAGCGTGGCGGGTCGGGCACCGGCCGGCCGAACAGCGCCAGCAGCGCGTCGGAGTCATCGTCAACTGCGCTGCGGTTGCGCCGGCTGTGCCCGCACGCCACGCATCGGTGCACCAGAACGGTCTCACCACGCTCAGACAGTGCCCCGATCGGCTCCATGGCTGCGCCACACTCGGCGGCCCGATCACCCGGGTTGACGTCGACGTGTCGCGACCACAGACACCGCGGGCAATGGTTGGTGTAGCCGCTGCCGCGCACTAGCGTGCCGCAGTGCTGGCAGGTGAAGTCCTCGCGGCGACGGGTGAACGAGCGGGGTTGGGTCATCGGCGCCAGCATCCCATGCCTGCCAGCAACTCGGCGTTACGCTGGGTTGGCCAAGACGGGCTTGCTCAAGGCATGGGTGGTCGGACAATGAGGCGGGCGGTACGGGGCGCCGACGGGCGCAACTGGGTGATCCAGAGCACGATCAACTGGTCCCAGCCGGCGACGGCGGAGCAGTTCGAACACGATATGGCCGACGGTTATGTCGCCGCCATCGTGATAGTGGGCGTTGTCGTCGCTTTGAGCCTCTTTGTGGTGTTCTGGACGCCTGCTGGGGTGGTCGTGCCATCCTGGTTGGTGCTGTTGTTCCTGCTGGCGCTATTGGTCCTGCCAATTCAGTGGGCGCTGCGGCGGCCGTGGACCATCGTGGCGAAAACATCTGAGCCGGTCGGCAGCGCCGGCGAGCACTGGGTCGGCACCGTGCACGGCTTGATGGCGGCCCGGCAGGACACTCGTGGAATCGTCAAGTGTCTCAAGTCGCAGCAGGCTATCCCGGACAACGGCACGGGGACGCTCCGGCAGGTCACCTGATCGTGCGGCAGTGTCCATCTCGTGGGCCGGAGGTGAGGGCACACTGGACCCATGCCGGAGTTACCGGAGGTCGAGGCACTGGCGCAGCACCTGCGCGAGCACGCCGTCGGCGCAACTGTGACCCGTGTCGACGTCGCTTCCCTCACGGTGCTCAAGACTGTGCAGCCGCCCACGAGCGCGCTGCACGGGGCCTGCGTGACCACCGCCAGCAGGCACGGCAAGTTCCTCGCGCTGCACACTGACGGGCCGGCGCTGGTGACTCACCTGGCGCGGGCCGGTTGGTTGCGCTGGTCCGACGCCCTGGCCCCGGCCGCGCCCCGCCCGGGCAAGGGACCCATCGCGCTGCGAATGCACTTGAGTTCAGGCTCGGGCTTCGACCTCACCGAGGCGGGCACCCAAAAGCGGCTGGCGGTGTATGTGGTCGAAGAGGTAGCCGACGTCCCTGGCATCGCCCGGCTCGGTCCGGACGCCCTGGCGCTGTCCCGCGACGAGCTCGCCGAGGCACTACGCGGACGTACCGAGCGGCTCAAGACCGCGCTGACCGAACAGGCGTTGATCGCTGGAGTCGGCAATGCCTACTCCGATGAAATACTGCACGCTGCGAAGTTGTCACCCTACGCCACCGCGGGTCGGTTGTCCGATGACGCACTTGACCGGCTACACGATGCGCTGCAGCGGGTGTTGCAGGACGCGGTGCAACGTTCCGTCGGCCAGGACGCCGCACGGCTCAAGGGTGAGAAGCGGGCCGGTCTGGCGGTGCACGCCCGCGCTGGCCTGCCCTGCCCGGTATGCGGTGACACCGTCCGCGAGGTGTCCTTTGCCGACCGCGCGTTCCAGTACTGCCCGACCTGCCAGACGGGAGGCAAGCCACTGGCCGATCGCAGACTGTCCCGATTGCTTCGCTGAGCGGTATCCCACTGACGGCATCAAAGTGACGGGAATCGAATCCCCTTCCGGCGGTGGTGCGCTCTGCCCTGCCGATCGCTCAGCTGATGAGGACGCCACTGGCAGCTGCGTACTCGCCGCCTCGTGGTGCTGTTCGGTGGGGGCAACATGGACGGTAGAGCTGCGGTCAGTGCAGGACAGCGCTGAGCGGTCCCGTGGCGAGGTCGCCAGCCCCGAAGTCGCCAGCACTGTGCTGTCCACCTAGCTCCAGTCGCTCTGAGTGATCTACGGGGCGCGGGGATCCGCGGCCCCGGGGGCTACTGGCAGAACCCTCCGGAGCCTGGGGTAGCGCGGAACCCGGGCACCGAACTACCCGTGCCCATGTTTTTACCCGGCGTGTTGGAGAACCGAAACCCTCGCTGTCCAGGTGGCGAGTCAACGTTGCCAGCGGATGACGGGACCGCGACGATGGACCCGTGACCCTGTGGGTGGTGCTCGCCGTGCTGTTCTCTGCGGTGGGCGCGGCGGGGTTGGTGTACTGGGTGCAGACCCGGGGCAAGTTCGGTACTGACGCCGACCGCGCCACCTACACCGCGCTGCACACCATGGCGCAGGCCTCGCCGACGCTGCGGGATGGGCTGTCGGCCAGCTCGGCGACCGCCGCAGCGCCGCATCTGCGGGCGTTGCTGAACTGTGAAGCCGTCGCGCTGACCAACGACGAAAGCGTGATGTTGGCCTGGGACGGCGACGCCCAGCACCACGCCGAATGGGTCGCCGAGGCAGCGTTTCAGGTGGCGAGCACCGGCCGGCAGCAGGTCCGCAACCAGCGCGAGATGGACTGTGGGAGCGCCGACTGCCCGATTCGCGCGGTCATCGTCTCCCCGCTGGAAGTGGACGGCAGCGTAGTCGGAACCTTGGGAGTGGTCAGCCAGCGCAACGCCCAGGCCGGTGTGATGCGGGCCACCGCCGAGGTCGCCAGATACGTCTCCAGCCAGCTCGAACTCGCCGAGCTCGACGAGTCCCGATCCCGGTTGGCCCACGCCGAGGTGCGGGCACTGCGCTCGCAGATCTCCCCGCACTTCATCTACAACGCACTCACCACGATTTCCTCGTGCGTCCGCACCGACCCGGAGGAGGCACGCGAGTTGCTCATGGAGTTCGCCGAGTTCACCCGGTACTCCTTCCGGGCCACCGGTGAATTCACCACACTCGCCGAGGAGCTCAACAACATTGATCGCTACCTCATCCTGGAAAAGGCCCGATTCGGGGAGCGATTGCAGGTCAAGCTGCAGATCGCCCCCGAGGTACTGCCGGTGGTGTTGCCGTTCCTGGCGTTGCAGCCGCTGGTGGAGAACGCCGTGCGGCACGGCCTGGCGGGCAAACCTGGCGGCGGCACCGTGTCCGTCGTCGCCGAGGACGCCGGGGCGGAGTGCGTCATCAGCGTGGAGGACGACGGCATCGGGATGGATCCGGCTCGGCTGCGGGACGAGATGACGGACTCGCATCTCTCCGGTGCGCACGTCGGCCTCGGCAACGTGCACGACCGGCTGCGCGCGGCTTTCGGTGACGACTGCGGGCTCGTCGTCGAGACCGGCCCGGGGGTGGGCACCAAGGTCAGCATGCGGGTGCCCAAGTTCAGCCGTGGCGTTCGTGCCCCCGCCCCACCGACGCCGAGCACGTCACGTTCACAACCGCCGGTGAGCGCATAACAACCCGTCGGACACTTCAGGCTCCGTGACCGGGCAGTCGTACGTAGGCTGGCCGAATGGATGTCAAGGATGTGACCTTGCGGCTGCGGTTGCCGCTGCCCGGCAGCCAGCGAGAGCGCGGCCCGGTGGTGGCCGCGGTGAAACTGCACGGCGTGATCACCCCGGCGCCCGCACCGCTGAGCCGCGGAGTGATCAATCTGGCCGCGATGGATTCGGTGTTGACTCGCGCTTTCGGTTACGACCGGTTGCGAGCGGTTGCGCTGTCGATTAATTCACCGGGTGGTTCGGCCACCCAGTCGGCGTTGGTGGCCGATCGGATCCGCGGCCTGGCCGACAGCAAGGGCGTGCCGGTGCTGGCGTTCTGCGAGGACGTCGCCGCATCCGGTGGGTACTGGCTGGCGTGTGCCGCTGACGAGATCATCGCCCACCCGACCTCGCTGGTCGGCTCCATCGGGGTGGTCAGCCAGGGTTTCGGGCTGCATGGCCTGCTGGAGCGCTTCGGCGTGGAACGGCGGCTGTACACCGCTGGCCCGAACAAAGCCCGGCTCGATCCGTTCCTGCCCGAGCGGCAAGACGACGTCGAGTGGTTGAAAAGCATGCAGACGGAGTTGCATGGCATGTTCCGCGACTGGGTGTGCTCGCGCCGCGGTGACCTGCTGGCAAGCGAGCAAGACTTGTTCACCGGCGAGGTGTGGACCGGCCGCCGGGCCTTGGAACTGGGCCTGGTCGACAAGCTGGGCACGATGCGTGGGGAGATCGCCAAGCGCTACCCGGACGCGGAGATCACCACGGTCGAGGCGCGCCGGCCGCTGCTGACTCGCCTAGGGCTGCGCCCCGCGGCGATCTCCCTGACCGGGCACACCGGTCCCGATTCCGCGCTGGCGGTTCTCGAGGCACTTGAGCACCGTGCGACATGGTCGCGCTTCGGGCTGTGATGGGCTAGCCACCTCGTCGGAGCTGACACCAACCGTGGACAGTGGTACCGGCCATGTGCAGGATTGTTGGGTCCGGGGGGACCAGAGGTGGGAAGGGCGGTCGATGAGCGGCAACGACGGCAACCCCGGGCTTGTCGTGCTCGCAGTGGACGACGAGAAGGGGGCGATGTCCCTTCTGGTCGAAGTGCTCGACGCCGAACCGCGGATCGGCACCGTCCTGCAAGCCTGCAACGCCACTGAGGCGTTGGAGGCGTTGCGGGGTGACAAACGAATCGCCAACGGCACGCCGCCCGCCCGGGTTGATGTCGTGTTCCTGGACATCCGGATGCCGGGCCTGGATGGCCTGGAGCTGGCCCGGGTGCTCGCCATGATCCCTGACCCGCCGGTGGTCGTGTTCGTCACCGCCTACGACGACAAAGCGCTCGACGCATTCGACATCGGCGCGGCCGACTACCTGATGAAGCCGGTGAGCCGGGAGCGGCTGGCCAACACGATGCGGCGGATTGTGCAGTCCCGGCGCAACACAGCCATCCCGGTCGAGGAGCAGAGCGCCGAGGACGAGGTCATCCCGGTTGAGCTCGCCGGCACCACCAAATTGGTGCCGCGCTCATCGGTGCGTTGGGTGGAAGCGCAGGGCGACTACGCGCGGCTGCACACCGGCGAGGGCAACAGCCACCTGGTCCGTATCCCGCTGTCCCAGCTGGAGGATCGCTGGTCTGATGCCGGCTTCGTGCGCATCCACCGCTCCTTTCTGGTCGCCCTGCCGTTGGTCACCGAGCTGCGCATGTCAGCGTCGGGCTACGTGGTGCGGGTGGGCAACGGAGACGACGCCGCCGAACTGCCAGTCAGCCGGCGGCATACCCGTGAACTCAAGGACCGCTTGGTGCGTGCGGCCAAACAGGGCTGGACAACGTCTTGATAAGTCCCGATGAAGGCACTGAACGCGATGAACGCCTCAACGCCGCTGAACCGCCGATAAGCTCTGACGGGTCCGACCCGCATGACGACCCGTGGGCTGCTCTGGAAAAGGCCGCCCAGGGGTCGTCATACGGGCCCGCCGGGAAGGCGAAGCTCGGCAAGCGAGAACGGGTCGTACTGGCGAAACGTCGCAACAGCCGCCGGGTGGTGCGCACACTCGCCGAGTTGGAGGATCAGACCGGCGTCGGTGAGGTTCTGGTCAACCAGCTCGTACGGGTTCAGCTGATTCTGGCAATCCGGCTGATGGCTCTCACCGTAGCGGTGGTGGGCAGCATTCCCCTCGTGTTGTGGCTGGCACCGTCACTAGGCAAGATCGGTGTTCTCGGGGTGCCCCTGCCGTGGCTACTACTCGGGCTCGCGGTCTACCCGTTTTTCCTCGTCGTGGCTTGGTCCTACAACCGCCGAGTCGACCGCAACGAGCAGGACTTCGCCGAGATGGTCGAGAACTGAGCGCGAGCGTGCGCGAACAGCCGGACTTGGTCTTCATCATCGGGGCGATGATCGTGGTGGCCGCGGTGACCATGATCAGCGGTCTCTACGGGTCGAGGACCCGGTCGACATCAGATTTCCTGGTGGCTTCCCGAACGGTGGGACCACGCTGGAATGCCGCAGCGATCTCTGGGGAGTACCTGTCCGCCGCATCCTTCCTCGGTATCGCCGGGCTGGTGCTCAAGGGCGGAGTGGATGCGTTGTGGTTCCCGGTCGGATTCACCGCCGGGTACCTTGCGCTGCTGCTATTCGTGGCGGCGCCGCTGCGCCGATCCGGGGCGTATACCCTGCCCGACTTCGCCGAGGAGCGGTTGAGTTCGGCACCGCTGCGCAAGATCTGCACCGGCTTCGTGATCATTATCGGCTGGCTGTACCTGGTACCGCAGCTGCAGGGCGCCGGGCTTACCGTCGCCGTTGTGTCGAACCATCCGCGGTGGATCGGCGCGGCCGTGGTCATGGTGATCGTGACGTTCAACATCTACACCGGCTGGATGCGCTCGATCACCGTCGTGCAAGCGTTCCAGTACTGGATCAAGTTGACCGCCTTGGCCGTACCGGTCTTCGTGCTGCTGATCCACTACGCCGGCGAGGACAGCGGCGTCCGGGACTCGCTGGGCGCCGCGGTGGACGAGACCTGGCTGCGGCCGTTCAGCAGCTCGAGCAGTAGCTCACTGCTGGCCACGTACTCGCTCGTCCTCGCGCTCATGCTGGGCACCATGGGGCTGCCGCATGTGCTGGGTCGCTACTACACCAATCCCGACGGCCCGGCGGCCCGGAAGACCACCCTGGTGGTGCTGGCACTGCTCGGCTTGTTCTACCTGTTCCCGATGATCTCGGGGTGGCTTGCCCGGCTCTACGTCCCGCAGCTGCTCGTCACCGGGAACACCGACGCCGCACTGCTGCTACTGCCTGGTGCGGTATTGGACGGCTGGCCGGCGCAACTGCTCGGCGCGCTGATCGCCGCCGGGGCGTTCGCCGCCTTCGTGTCCGCGGCATCGGGGCTGGTGGTCAGCGTCGCCGGGGTGCTGTCCACCGACGTTCTGCCCGGCCGGCTCCGGCATTTCCGGGTGGCCACCTTGGCGGCCTGGTCGGTTCCATTGGCCTTCGCGCTTGCCGTGTCATCGCTGGACCTGGCCCAGAGCGTGGGACTGGCTTTCGCGGTGGCGGCCTCATCGTTTTGCCCGTTACTGGTACTGGGCATCTGGTGGCGTGGGCTGACCGACGCCGGCGCGGCGGCCGGCCTCCTGGTCGGCGGTGGGTCGGCGTTCCTTGCGGTGCTGCCCGCCGCGATCGGCGTGTTCCGGCCCGAGTGGCAGGAGATGCTGGCCCAACCGGCGGTGTTCACCGTGCCGCTGGCGTTCCTGACCATGGTGGTGGTGAGCCGCCGGACGAGGGATCGGGTCCCGATCGACGTAACGCGCATCCTGCTGCGGCTGCATGCACCGGACCGGTTAGGGTTGGCCGAGGATCGGGACATCGCCCGTTTAGGGATGGCAGCCACCTTGCTGCGGCCGCGTAGCGGTCGGCACCGCCGGTAGCTGCTCCGATCGGCCCAACGTTCTGCGCACGGTCGGCGACTAGGGTGGCCCCTGTCCTCGCCACACACGAAGCAGATCGTCAGCATGGTCATGTTGACTGTCCTGGAGGTGTTTCCATGAGCACCACCGAGCGTTTCGGCGGTGCCGACGCCCCGTCGCCTGTGGATCCCTGGACGACCGCCCAACAAGGTGCGGAGTTCGCCACCCTGCGCGGGAAGCTCCGCAGTTTCATCTTCCCGATGACGGCATTCTTC
The DNA here is from genome assembly GCA_030862525.1 of Actinomycetota bacterium. Classification (GTDB taxonomy): domain Bacteria; phylum Actinomycetota; class Actinomycetes; order Mycobacteriales; family Pseudonocardiaceae. Next base: position 15,800 of record JALZDN010000032.1, read on the forward strand.
CTGTCCTGGTATTTCCTGTACGTCCTGCTGGCCGCGTTCGCCCCGCAGTTCATGGCCATCAAGGTCGTCGGCAACATCAACGTCGGGTTGGTCATCGGCCTGCTGCAGTTCGTCACCACCTTCGCGATCACGACCGTCTACGTGCGGTTCGCGAACAAGAACCTGGACCCGATCGGCGGCCGGATCCGCGAGCAGATCGAAGGAGCGGCCCGGTGACCGGCTCGATCACACCGACCTCATCGGCCTCGGTTTGGCTAGCCCAGCAGACGGTGGGGCAACCGCTGCTCAACGCCGGGATCTTCCTGTTCTTCGTTGTGGTCACCTTGGTGATCGTGCTGCGGGCCTCCCGCAGCACCAAGACCGCCGCCGACTACTACGCCGCAGGCCGGTCGTTCACCGGCCCGCAGAACGGTGTCGCCATCTCCGGTGACTACCTGTCCGCGGCGTCATTCCTGGGCATCGCCGGGGCCATCGCGATCTACGGCTACGACGGCTTCCTGTACTCGATCGGCTTCCTGGTCGCCTGGCTGGTGGCCCTGCTGCTGGTCGCCGAACTGCTGCGGAACACCGGCAAGTTCACCATGGGCGACGTGCTGAGTTTCCGGATGCGGCGACGACCAGTGCGGGCCGCCGCCGCGGTGTCGACGCTGGCGGTGTCATTCTTCTATCTGTTGGCACAGATGGCCGGCGCCGGCGGCCTGGTCGCACTGCTGCTCAATGTGCAGGGCCGCGCCGCCCAGGCGGTCGTGGTCACCGCCGTCGGCGTCCTGATGATCATCTACGTACTGATCGGTGGGATGCGCGGCACCACCTGGGTGCAGATCGTCAAGGCCGCCCTGCTGATCATCGGCGCGGGCATGATGACCTTCTGGGTGCTTGGTGCCTTCGGGCTCAACCTGTCCGCCCTGCTTGGCGAGGCCGCGGCGAGGTCACCGCAAGGGTCAGCTGTGCTCGAACCCGGCTTGCAATGGGGACTGAACACCACAACGAAGATTGACTTCGTCTCATTGGCGATCGCGCTGGTGCTGGGCACCGCGGGTCTCCCGCACATCCTGATGCGCTTCTACACCGTGCCGTCGGCCAAGGAAGCCCGCCGAACGGTGGTGTGGGCGATCTGGCTGATCGGTGTCTTTTACCTGTTCTCGCTGGTGATCGGCTATGGCGCGGCGGCACTGGTGGAGGGCGGCCCACAGCGGATCGCCAACATGCCCGGCGAGGAGAACTCGGCGGCGCCACTACTGGCCTACCAGTTGGGCGGGGAGCTGCTGCTCGGCTTCATCTCCGCGGTGGCCTTCGCCACCATCCTCGCCGTGGTCGCCGGGCTGACGATCACTGCGTCGGCGTCTTTCGCGCACGACGTTTACGCCAACGTGATCAAGCACGGCGACTTGGAGCCGGACCGGGAGGTGCGGGTGGCCCGCATCACCGCCTGTGTCATCGGCGCACTGGCGATTCTCGGCGGCATCTTCGCGCTCGGCCAAAACGTTGCCTTCCTGGTGGCACTGGCCTTCGCGGTGGCTGCCTCGGCGAACCTGCCGACCATTCTCTACTCACTGTTCTGGAAGCGGTTCAACACCAGCGGCGTGCTGTGGAGCATGTACGGCGGTCTCATCAGCTGCGTGGTGCTGATCATCTTGTCGCCGGCGGTCTCCGGCAGCACGGGCTCGATGTTTCCCGGCCTGGATTTCGCGATCTTTCCGCTGAAGAACCCCGCCCTGGTTTCGGTGCCACTGTCCTTCCTGCTCGGCTACCTCGCCACCGTGCTGAGCACGGATGAGGCGGACGAGGCAAAGTACGCCGAGATGGAGGTGCGGGCGCTGACCGGAGCCGGTGCCGAGAAGGCACTGGTGAAGGGCGGCAACGCCTGACCTACATGTCTCGGCTGCGGCACCGTCTGAATGTCACTGTGGCACGGTCTGAATGTCACTGTGGCACGATTTGGTCATGACGTCCCCAGTCCCGGCCGTGTCCGTGCCCAACGTGCCCGACAGCGCTGCTCTGCTCGACGTCCGCGAAAATGACGAGTGGGCCGCCGGGCATGCGCCCGGTGCCGTACACGTCCCGATGGGGCAGGTACAACAACGGCTCGACGAGCTTGCCAGCACCTTCCCTGACCGCCCGGTACACGTGGTGTGCCGCTCCGGGGCACGATCGGCACGGGTCACCGCCTATCTCGCGCAGGCGGGGTTGGATGCGGTGAACGTCGACGGCGGGATGCGCGCCTGGGCTGCTGCCGGCCGCCCGATGGTGGCCGAGTCAAGCGCGGCGCCGAGGGTGCTGTAGGTCCGGTGACACGCTCCCAGCCGATGTCCACCCCACCGATGTCTACCCCACCGATGCCTGCCAAACCGGGCTACACCGGTCCACCGTCCTATCCCATGCCGCCGCGCTGGGGTTTCTCGCGGCTGGGCTGGCGATCGTCCGCAACGGAGATCGCCTCCGCGGTGAGCTCCGTGGAGCGGATGCGGGGGCTGGCCGCTGCAGCGGTTCCGCTGCTCGGGCTGACCGCCATCCTGATGGTGGCCACTGCCGGCGCCGAGACATGGCGCTACACATTGCTGCTGGACAGCCGCACCGACGCGGTACCTGCCGGGCCGCTGCATGCCAGTGACGCGTTGGTGATCACCGGCGGCGTGATCTCGCTGCTTGCCGGGATCCTGGCCGGCGCGGTCACGGTGGGATGGTTGATCCGCGCCTGCGCGGTCGCCGCCCAGACCGCCCGGATCACACCGGCGCGGCGGCCCTGGCAGCTGGTGGCAGGCGTTCTGGTGCCAGGGATGAACCTGCTGGTGCCCGGTGCGGTGCTCGCCGAGCTGGAGCACGCGGCACTGGGTAGGGATTCGGGCCGTCGACCGCGTCCGTCTCGGCTGGTCATCGGATGGTGGGCAGTCTGGGTGGCCGGACTGGTGCTGGTCGCGAGCACCATGCTGTGGAGCCTGCGTGACGGGGTGCAGGCCCGCGCCGATGGAGTGCTGCTGCACGCGGCAACCGACCTGGTGGCCGGCATTGTCGCGATCGTCACGATCGTCGTGGTGCGCAGGTTGACCCGGTTGCTCACCCCGGCGAAACTGATCGGCGCCCCCCGGATGGTGGTGGTCCGGATCCCCGGCGGTGCTGCGGCGCGCTAGCGTGCACCGGTGTCCAAACGCAGCGCAACGAAAACCCGCCGGACCACCGACGGCGAGTACAACCCCCGCCAGCCCTGCCCGTGCGGCTCCGGAAAGAGGTACAAGGCCTGCCACGGCGACCCGGGCGGCGTCCGGGACGTCATCGTCAGCCGCCCCTTCGCCGGGCTCGCGGCGGAGTGCCAGCTCGTCGCACTGCGCGAGTTCGTGCCGTCGGCGACCGCACCCTTACCGCTGGCGCAGCCGGCTGGGCGAGACGTCACGCTGGCCACCGTGCTGCCGACGGCCGCCGCGGCGCTGGTGCGACCCGACGGTGCGGCGCTGGTGGGGCTGCAAGTGCTGGCCCGGTCCGGCGATCTGTCCCGAGACCTCGGCCGGGCGGTAACCTGGGCGCTGACCGCGGAGCCCGGCTCGGTGCTGCCCAAGGTGAGCATCACCGCCGAGGGCGAGCAGATCCGGCTGCAGGATCTCCTCGTCGCTGACTCGCCGCTCGACGTCACCATGCACCGCGACTTCGCCTGGTGGATCCCCGGTGATGAACCCCCGTCCGGCGAGGCGGCCCAGTCGATACAGCGGGCCAACTCCGCGATCATGCCGACCGACGCGGTTACCGGACAGGGAGTCGATGCCGCCTACTGGGTCGACGCCGGCGAGAAGGCGCACCTGCGATGGGTTCGTCCCGAGCCGGAGGAGCAGCTGCTCGCCGCGCTGGCCCGGCTGGCGGCCCGCGACGAGCTCAGCCTCGGCGACGGCTCCCGCTACGCAGGATCGTTCCGCGCACACGGGGTCTTGGTGCCGGTCTGGGATCTCGACCGTGAGCAACACGCCCGGGAGTGGGTCACCCCCGCGGAGGCTTTCGCGCCGCGGTTGACCCAGGCACTGGACTCACTGGACAGCACGCCGCTCACCGATGCTGAACGCCGCGCTGTGCGCGGCCTACGCGGTCGCCAGATAACCCTGCGCTGACTTACTACCCTCCACCCACAACCCGCACTGCGCGCCGGTTAGGGAAGCCAGCTGAGGCGTCCGTGGAGCAGGGCGTAGCCGACAAAGGCGACGAGGTCGATCAGCGTGTGGGCGCTGATCAGTGCCCACAGGCGGTGCGTACGCTGCCATACCCGACCGAACACGATCCCCATCACCAGGTTTCCGACGAACCCGCCAAGTCCCTGATACAGATGGTAGGTGCCGCGTAATGCCGCGCTGGCCAATAGGGCGCGTCCTTCCCCCGATCCGAGCTGGCGCAGCCGAGTGATCAGGTAGCCCACCACCAGCACCTCTTCGGCCAGAGCGTTGGCCGCCGCGGCGGCCAGGAGCACCGGGACGCGCCACCAGGTATCGGCCAGCGCTGAGGGCAGCACGGTCAGGTTGAGGCCGGCCGCGCGGGCCAGCAGATACAGGCCCAACCCCGGCACGCCGATCAGCGCAGCCAGCCCCACGCCGAGCCGAGCGTCCCGGCCGGCGTGGCGGCGGTCCAGGCCGAGGCTCCGAAGCGAGATCCCGCTGCGCCATAGCAGGTAACCCGCCAGGCCGGCCCAGGCGAGCAGCTGGAGCACTCCCGTGAGCTGGTAGGCGAGATCCAACAGCTCGGCCTTTCGGACCGGCGCGTTGATCGCCACCGACTGGTCCGCCAGGGATTCCGGTGCGAGGAGCGCGTCCAGCAGCGCCAGCAGGCTGCGTAGCCCGGCCAGGCCCAGCGTCACCGCCAACACCAGGACGATCTCGACGACCAGCGCTCGGCGCTGCGCGGGATCAGTGATCACCGCGGGCTGCGCCGGCTGCGGCGGGGCGAGCCATGCCGCCAGCCATGCCCTCGGCCAACCGCTCAGCCGTCCGGACCATGTCCTCACTCCGCGACGCTATCCGGCTGCTCGCGGCCCCGCGTATCGTGGCCGCGTGTGGCGGTTCACGCTCTCTCGGCAGTGGTGGGCCGGGCATGTGCTGGTCTTCGTGTGTTGCGGGGTGTTCCTCTGGCTGGGCCGTTGGCAGTGGGGCCGGGCGGAGTCACCCACCGGTGACTGGCAGAACCTCGGCTACGCGCTGCAATGGCCGTTGTTCGCGGTCGTGCTTGTCGCAGCGTGGGCCCGGTTCCTGTGGCTGGAACAGCATCGCGTCACCGACCCGGCACCCACGCCGGAGTTGACCCGACCGGATACTGGACGCTCTCCTCGACATCTTGGGCACCGACCGATACCGGAGGACGATCCCGACGATGAGCTCGCCGCGTACAACGCCTACCTCGCCCGGCTCACCGAGCAGGACCGGTGGTCCTAGCCACCGGCTCACGAATTGGCTGATCGCCTACCGGATCTTCGCCTACGCCACCGGTGTGATGCTGCTTGTGCTCACGGTGTCCGTGGTGCTGCATTACGGCTTCGGTGATGAGCGGCTCGCCTGGAGCGGCCCCGTGCACGGATATCTCTACCTGGGTTATCTGGTCAGCACGGTCTTCGTAGGTACCTCGATGCGATGGCGGCCCGGGCGGATGGTGCTGGTGGCGTTGGCAGGCACGATCCCGCTGATGTCCTTCGTGGCCGAGCGCAGCGTGACCCGTACGGTGCGGGCAAGCCTGGTCGACTCGGCGCCGCCAGGGTGAGCCCTGGCGGGCGCCGAACAGGTCGCTACTAAGGTGCGTCGGGTGTCAACGGTGCTGAATCTGCATGCTTCCGGTCCGCGAGGTGTCCCACCACTTCTTGCCAGGCTCGTCGATGACGCGGCGCTGTTCCCGCCGTCGGTGACGAGCTTGGTCGATGTCGTGGCGACGCACCTCGCTGCCCGCCGTGAGCCGTACGCGGGGGTGATCGGGTTCCTGCTCTGTCCGACCTCCCGGCTTAGCGCTCTGGTCACTGCGCTGCGCAAGGCACCTCCCGCGCAACCGGTGGCCTTGTCGCTGGTGGCCAACACCGGGCTGGGAGGCCTGCCCAAGGCCATCTCCACCGCGCTGGACAACGGAAACCTCCTGGATCTGCGGATGATCGAGGTGCCGGCCCCATCGGATGTGGACTCCAATTGGCTGGTGCAGCTCACCGAATTCGTGCCCGATGACGTGGTTCGGGTGGTGGAGCCACGTCGTGGCCGGCCGGAGTGGCTCGATGGCGTGCGCAGGGTCGCCGAAGCCGGCTGTTGGCCCAAGCTGCGCTGCGGCGGTAAATCCGCGGAGTCGTTTCCCAGCGTCGACGAAGTCGCTGATTTCCTGGCCATCGCCACCGGCACCGGCCAGCCGTTCAAGGCCACCGCCGGGCTGCACCATGCGGTCCGGCATTACGACGACCGCACCGGGCTCACCCACCACGGGTTGCTCAACATGCTCGTCGGCACCGCCCGTGCGGTAACCGGCGGCAGCGTGCACGAGGCACTGCGGTGTACCGACGCGACGGCGTTGGCCGCCGAGGCCGGCGCGCTGTCTGCGGACTGCTCGCGGGTCGTGCGCGACGTGTTCGCCTGCTATGGGTCAGTGTCACTGACCGGGCCGGTGTCCGATCTGATCCGCTTGGGACTGCTACCGAACCCCACGCGCCGGTCGTCATCCCAAAACTAATCCCCCGGCGTGTCCGCTCCTGATGCACGGTGTGTCCGCTCCTGATGCACGGTGTGTCCGGCTTTCGGGTACCTCGTAGGCTCGCGCCATGGCTGTCACCTCCTACCTCGGACCCGAGGGAACCTTCGCCGAACAGGCAGCTCACGTCCTAACCCCAGGCGACGAGTTGCGTTCCGCGGTGTCGGTGCACGCGGCGATTGCCGCGCTACGGGCCGGCGAGGTGGACGCGGCGTGCGTGCCGGTGGAGAACTCGGTGGAGGGCTCCGTGCCGGCGACTCTCGATGCGATGGCCGAGGGTCAGCCGGTGCTGGCCGTGGCCGAGGCCGTGTTGCCGATCCGGTTCAGCGTGCTGGTGCGTCCCGGTACCGCCGCGGCAGACGTGCGGACCGTGGCTACCCACCCGCACGCCGCGGCTCAGGTCCGGGGTTGGATCGATGCGCACCTGCCCGACGCGGCGACGGTACTGACCCCGTCCACGTCGGCAGCTGCGGTCGCGGTGCTGGAAGGCCAAGCCGATGCCGCGGTATGCGCACCGGCCGCGATGCGGCACTACCCGCTGGCCGAGCTGGCAGGTGGAGTGCACGACCAGGACGATGCCCAGACCCGCTTCCTCCTGGTATGTCACCCAGGTGCGGTGCCGCCACCCACTGGCGTGGACCGCACCTCACTGGTCGCGGTGGCCGTCGACCGGCCAGGTGCGCTGCTTGAGGTGCTCGCTGAGTTCGCCCTGCGGGGAATCAACCTCACCCGGATCGAGTCCCGGCCGATGAAGTGCAAGCTGGGGCAGTACCGGTTCTTTCTGGATTGTGAAGGCCACATAGCCGAGGCCGCGGTCGGGGATGCGCTGGCCGAGCTGCATCGGCGGTGCACCTGGGTGCGCTTCCTGGGCTCCTACCCTCGAACCGGTGCACCGCGCCACGGGCCGGACCCGGCCGGGTTCACCGCCGCCAGGGAGTGGCTCACCGCGGTGCGCGCCGGGCGCAGCGCGTGACCGCCCAGGCGGCGTGATGGCAGGGCTGCGTCTGGTGCTGGCCCGCCACGGGCAGACCACGGCCAACGCGGAGGGCATCCTGGACACCCGCCTGCCGGGACACTCGCTGAGCGAGGAGGGCCACCGGCAAGCCGCCGAGCTGGCCGATCGGCTGGCCGGTGAACCCGTGGTCGCGGTGTATGCCAGCCGGGCATTACGCGCCCAGCAGACAGCGAAGCCGATCGCGGCGCGGCACGGTCTGACTGCGCAGGTCCTTGACGGAGTGCATGAGGTAGCCATCGGGGATCTGGAAGGACGGCAGCAACCGGAGGACCATCGCACGCTGCACGAGCTGTACCGGGCATGGCACTGCGGTGACCTCCACGCGGCGCGGCCGGGCGGTGAGTCGGGCAGCCAAGTGCTGGACCGATACCTCACCGATATCGCGACGATCCGCGCGACGCATTCTGGCGGCACCGCAGTGCTGGTCAGCCACGGCGCCGCAACTCGGCTGGCCATCGTGGCACTGGCGAGCAATGTCGACGGCGGGTTCGCCGAACCGCGTTACCTGCCCAACGCCGCGACCGTGCTGCTGGAAGCCGACGGCGACGGCTGGCGTTGCCTGCGCTGGGACGGAATCGAGCTGACCTAGCGCCATGCGACGGGTGGCGGCCGACGCCCGTACACAAAAGACGTATATCCCGTGCACCAGAGACGGACACGCCGGGGATTAGGGCGCGCCGAGGGTGTCGAGCGCCTGCTTGGCGCCGGGATGCAGCGGAACCGGGCCGGTGTTGCGGGCCTGCCGCAAGGTGATGTCCTCGGCGGCCGGGTTGATCGCGACGAGGTCGGCCTTGCGCTCGAAGAGGGTCTTGGTGAGCACACACGCGGTGGCCCCCTCCAGGTTCTGCGGAACGACGAGCAGGTTCGGCACCACGATGGTTGGGGTGTCGGTTGCGCCCGGGTAGGTCGAGGCCGGGATCGTGGCGACGTCGTAGACCGGATTGATCCCCCGCAAGGCGCCCAGCACGGCAGACGTGTCCAGCAACCGCACCTTGGCGCCTAGGCTGGTGAACAGGTCGGTGATGTTGGGTGTCGGCAGCCCACCGGAGAAGAACATGGCGTCGATCGTGCCGTCCTTCATCCCGTCCACGCTGGTGCCGATGTCGAGCCGCTGGGCGGCCAGATCCGTCTCGGGGTCCAGACCGACCGCCTGCAGCATCCGATTGGCGATCACTTCGGTGCCGGACTTCGGTGACCCGGTCGAGACTCGCTTGCCGCGCAGATCGGCCAGGGTGGCGATGCCGGCGTCCGCGCGGACCACGACCTGGCTGAAGTTGGGGTAGAGCCGGGCCAGTGCATTGATCGGCTGCCGCGTGTCCGCAAAGACCCCCGTCCCGTTCACCGCATCGGCGGCGGTATCGGCCAGCGAGAACGCCACCTGGTAATTGCCCGCGACGAGCTGCTGGATGTTCTGCACCGAGGCGCCGGTCTCGGCGGCGGTGGCTTTGAGCTTGCCGCCAGTGGCAGCGCTCACCGCTTCGGCGAGGCCACCGCCGAGCACGTAGTAGACGCCACCGGTGTTGCCGGTGGCGATGGCGATCCGGCGTTCCTGGGTGATCTCGCAGCCAGTTCCGTCACCCGGGGTGGCGGTCTGCTGGCGGCCACCACAGGCCACCAGGCTGATGACGATGGTCAGGGCGGCGACGAGCAACGCCCACGCAGATCGGTGCAGCGTCATCCATTACCTCCAGGTGCCGCAGACGCACGGGATGTCAGCAGGTGAATCGCGACGGCAACGGCCAACAGTCCAACGCCGGCGGCCATCGCGGCCGGCTCCAAGTAGAGCAGTAACAGGGCGGTCAGCAGGCACAGGGCACGCTCCGCCCACCCAGCCCGCCGAACCAGCCAGCCTCCGGTGGCCACCGCAAGCGCGGCCACCGCCAGTGCCGACGTCGCGGCCGTCCAGAGGATGGTCCATGGTGATCCAAGCGTCAGCAGCGCGGCGCCGTTGCCGGTGAGCACGAAGGCGAACGGAACCAGGAATGCGGGCAACGCGTACTTGGCGGCCTGCCCCATGGTTGCCATCACCCGGCCACCGGTGATCGCTGACGCCGCGACGGCGGCCAGCGCGGTGGGCGGGGTGACCTCGGAGAGCACAGCGAAGTAGAACAGGAACATCGCCGCCTCGGGCGCGGCCACCCCGAGGTTCATCAGCGCCGGACCGATGATCACCCAGGCGATGATGAACGATGCGGTCACCGGCACCGCGAGTCCGAGCAGGGCGACGGCCACCGCGGCGAGCACCGCAGTGGCGATCAGCGTGCCGGTGGGGTTGTCGGTGATGGCCCGCGCAATGCCGACCAGGATCGAGGACAGCTGCAACCCGAGACCGGTCTTGGCGATGGTGGACGTGATGATCCCGGCGGCGGCGCACACCGCGATCACCGGTAGCACGCTGCGCACCCCGGTGGCCAGCGCGGTATACAGCCGGTGCGGCGTGAGCGCGTGGCGACGATCTAGGAAGGACAGCACCAGCTGCACCCCGCACGCATAGACCACCGCGGTGAACGGTGGGATGCCCAGCGCGAGGAACAGCACGATCACGCCCAGCGAGACGAAGTGGTAGCCGAAGCGGCCGAGCAGCCGCCAGGGCGACCGGGTCGCCACGTCGACCGCGGTGGCGCCCAGGCGCCGGGCGTCTATCTCGACTGCCAGCAGGATACCCAGGTAGTACAGCAACGTCGGGATGATCGCCCACAGCAGGACCTGCGGGTAGGACACTTGTAGGTACTCGGCGATGATGAACGCAGCAGCGCCGAGCGTGGGCGGTGAGAGGATCGCGCCGATGCCCGCCGCGGCCAGCATCCCGCCGGCGTGCTCGGCCGGGTAACCGGCGCGGCGCAGGATCGGCCAGGTCACCGACCCGAGGCTGACCGTGGTCGCCGCGCCCGAGCCGGACACCGTGCCCAGCAGGAACCCCGACAGCGCGACGGTGCGGCCCGGTGCGGTGCGGGAGCGGCCGAACGCCGCCAGCGACAGCTCGATGAAAAACCGGCCGGCCCCGGAGAGATCCAGCAGTGCGGCGTAGATCGCGAACAGCACGATGTAGCTCGCCGCCACGTCCAGCGGCACCCCGTAGAAACCGGACGCGTCGTTGTACAGCGCGTTGATGATCTCGTCGAAGTTCAGTCCCTGGTGGGCGATCGACCAGTTCTGCGGCACCAGCCCGCCGTAGTAGGAGTAGGCCACAAACAGCAGGCAGACGGCGGGCAGTACCCAACCGGTGGCCCGGCGGCAAGCCTCCAGCACCAGCAGCAGCAACACCCCGCCGGCCAGCACGTCCGGTGCGGCCAGGATGCCCTGGCGGTCGAGAAACGCGTCGAAGCCGCCACCGCCGGCTCCGAGCGGCACCGGGAGCACCGGATAAAGGCAGACCGCGACTGCCAACGCCGCGAGTGCGTAGTCGACGACGGTGGGATTATCGGTGGCATTGTCTGAGCCCTGTGATCGTCCGCTGAGCCGGACGCCCGAGCGGTAACACAGGAACGCCAGCGGCAGCGTCGAGGCCAGGAACAGGATGAGGGCGAATTGATTGCCCTGAGCCAGCGGCCAGAACACCTGGTAGAGCACAGATACCGCGATGAGGGCGCTGACCGCGGTGATCCCAGCGGCGACCGGACCGGTGAGCCGACGGGCGGGCCGTTCCTCGTCCTGAGCGATGACCGGCTCGTCGTCGCCTCGGCTCATGTCCACCGCTGCGGTGGTCCTCGTCGAGCCAGGACCGTCGAGCATGTCGCAGACGGTATCGGTTGCGACTAGCCCCAGCCGAGTTCGTGCAGCCGCTGCTCGGGAATCCCGAAGTGATGCGCCACCTCGTGCACCACGGTCACCGCGACCTCGTCCACCAGCTCCTGTTCGTCGCTGCAGACATCGAGCAGGGCGTCGCGGTAGATGGTGATCCGGTCGGGTAGCACCCCGCCGTAGTACGAGTCCCGCATGGTGAGCGCGACGCCCTCGTAAAGCCCGAGCAGTCCGGGATTGTCCGGGTTCCTGGGCTCCACCAGCACCACGACGTTGTCCATCGCCTCGGCGAGCTTGGCCGGGATGAGGTCGAGAGCCTCAGCCACAAGTTCGTCGAACTTGTCGACGCTGCACCACGTGCCCATCAGGGCGGCGGAGGATCCGCAGCGTCGGCCGGGCCCGGGGCAGGCACCGCCACGGGAGCCGGCCCCGGGGTCCTCGCAGCGGCTGGGGCAGCTTCCTTACCTACCTTTACTTCCCCTTTCACGCTGCCGGTGACCGGGGCGAAGCCCGAACGGTCCGGCAGGAAGGCACCGAGCCGGCAGTCCACCCGGGTGCTACCGGCCCGCCAGCTTTCCGCGCGAAGCGTCGCCCAGAACAGTGTGAGCCCCTTGTTCGCCGCCACTGCGGAGCCGCCGGCGAAGTCCTTCGCCAGCCTGGTGCACTCCTTGTTCAGTTCCCGATCCTGCGCGGCTTCGTCGGGGTATCCATCAGGGAAGGCGCCCTTGAGGTCGATCACGCCGACCAGCTCCACAGCATGGGGGCCTGCGCAATCGACCGGGTCACCCAAGGCTTTGCCGTCGTTGCCCAGGCAGGTGCCGGGTGGATGCACGTCGGACTGGTCCTGCTGCAGCACGCTGCCGGTGGTGGCGAACAGCGTCCCGGTGCGACCGGCGGTCTGCACCCCGCAGCGCAACGCCCGGTCCCCACGTAGCCAACCGGCCTCGCTGGGTTTGATTGCCCCCACGGTGAACCGACCGAAGGGGTCGAAGCGGTCGGCCAGCGCTTGGGTGGTGCGCTGGGTGCAGCGCTCGGTCACCAGCTGCTCCCAGCGCGCCGCGTCCGGATAGGCGGCCTCGGAGTCGAAGTCGGTGAGCTCCAGCGTCCCGATGACCTCGAACAGGTGCGGTTGCTGGCAGCTCACCTGGCTTGCATCCGCGGCGTCCGGCTTCTGCCAGGTCAAGCAGGTCTGTGCCGCAGCGCGTAGTGGCTGTGAGATGGCCGGGGTGACGGGGTCTGGGGCGACGACGGTGAGCAGGGCACCGGAGCTCGTCGGCGCAGCGGCGGCCAGCAGCGCACCGAGCGCGCCCAGCACGGCTCCGGCAGCAACCAGCCGGATGCTGCGACGGGGTCGGTGCCGAGCAGGGCTCACCGAGGCATCGTGACGTGGCATCCGCACCATCTCGCCTACTCGATCGTGATAGCTCCGCTGCGCGGGTAGTTGCACCACAGCCGGGCTACGAAAGTGACCGTCAAGCGGGGCACCGCGAGGGTCTTGACCAGTTCCGGCCACCCTAGCCGCGCCACCGGGGCGCTGGCCACCGTTTCCGGAGCGGTCAACGGGTTCCGACGAGGTCGGCAGCGGCCGTTGCCGGGTGCGGCGCCGTCGTGCGGGATGGCCGGGGTTCACCGCCCGGTGTCCGCCGTCCGCCGTTGCTGCCTGCGGGCCTTGACGACCTCGATGATGATCGGCAGGACTGAGAGCACCACGATGCCGATCAAAATCAGCTGCACGTTCTCCTTGACGAACGTGATCCGACCCAACCAGAAGCCGAGCAGGGTGACTCCGGTAGCCCAGGCGATGCCACCGATTACCGAGTAGGTGAAGTAGCTGCGGGGATCCATCCGGCCAACCCCGGCAATCGCCGTGATGAAGGTCCGCACGATAGGCACGAAACGGCCCAGCACGATGGCCCGCGGCCCGTACTTCACGAAGAAGGCGTGCGTCTTGTGCACGTGCTCCCGCTTGAACAGCCTCGAATCCGGTCGGTTGAACAGTGCTGGCCCCGCCTTGTAGCCGATGAAGTAGCCGACGACGTTGCCCACCACGGCGCACACCGTGAGCAGCAGGCAGACCAGCCAGATCGGGGCGCCGATGATGCCGTTGGCAACGAACAGCCCCGCAGTGAACAACAGCGAGTCGCCAGGGAAGAAGAACCCGATGAGCAGGCCGCACTCGGCGAAGATGATGAGGCACAGCCCCACCAGCACGTAAGGGCCCAGCATCCGCAGCAACTGGTCGGGATCCAGCCAGGAGGGGCCAAGGGCCAGCGACGTGCCGGCAAGGGAGGACGCCACCGCGTCACGGTACCGCCCAGCCCTGACATGGCCGGCGGTGCGCCGTCGTTACCAGACGCTGATCACCCCGGCCAGTCCGCCTGCCAGCGCTCCCAGCAGCACCGCCTCCGCGAGCACCGCCCAGCTCGGCTGCCCAAGCTGGGCTCGCGCCGGAGCGCGACCGGACCGGATCGGGGGCAGTTGCCGGGCATCTGGCGTAGATCGGGCCGGTGACCCGGTGCCCAGTCCCGAGGCTTGGGCCTGCAGCGCGGCGGACAGCCGCCGATCCAGCTTGTCGTTCACCGCCCCACCTCCACGGGACTCGTGCGTGGCATTAAGTGTGATCGCACTGCTACGCGCTCACGAGTCACCGTTGCTCCAGAATCCGTTGCAAGGCGTCCAGTGCACGGCTGGCGCTGGACTTCACGGTGCCGCGGCTGACTCCGGTGGCCGTCGCGATCTCCGCTTCGCTCATCCCCCCGTAGTAGCGCAGCACCAGCACCTCACGTTGTCGCGGCGGTAGCTGACCCAGCGCCGCCACCACCGAGTGGTGCTCGGTGGTGAGCATTGCCAGCGACTCCGCGGAGCGCGCATTGGCCTGGTGTGGAGGGACGTAACCGCGGGCGGTCTTGCGACGGCGCAGCACCGAACGGGATCCATTGACCACCGCGGTGCGCAGATAGCCCAGCGCGGCGGCCTCGTCGCGCAATCCGGACCAGTGCCGGTGCAGCCCGGTGAAAGCCTCCTGCACCACGTCCTCGGCGGTGGCCGGTTCGTCCACCAGCAGGATCGCCAGCCGCACCAGCCGCATCCGATGCTGCCGGTAGAGATCCTCCAGAGTCAGCGGTGCCTCGACAGCACCGTCGGCTGGGACACCGGCTGGGACACCGATTGGGACGTCGGGCACGGCGTCCAGCACTCGCAGGTGCCCGAGGGTCGTCTCGACCGAGTGCTGCACGGTTGCGCGGTCCAGCGGTTCGTCGGGGGCCACATCGGAAACGTACTGTGGACACGTCAGACAGGCACCGCGCCCGTCCGATCGCCTCTCGCCGGATGGGGTGAGCCATACTGCCGCACAACCCCAGCCGGCTAGCGAGGACCGGAGGCAGTCACCATGCCCATCGCCACACCCGAAATCTACGGCGAGATGCTGGACCGCGCGAAGGCGGACCAGTTCGCCTATCCGGCGATCAACGTGACCTCATCGGAGACGCTGAACGCGGCCCTGCGCGGGTTGGCCGAGGCCGGCAGTGACGGCATCGTGCAGCTGTCCACGGGTGGATCGGAGTTCGCCTCGGGTAGCAAGGTCAAGGACATGGTCGTCGGCTCGGTGGCGATGGCCGAGTTCGCCCACGTGGTGGCCGAGAGATACCCGATCAACATCGTGCTGCACACCGACCACTGCCCGGAGAACAAGCTTGACACCTTCGTCCGGCCGCTGATCACGATCTCCCAGGAGCGGGTGGCCCGCGGCGGCAACCCGCTGTTCCAGTCCCACATGTGGGACGGTTCGGCCACCGAGCTGCACCGCAACCTCGCCATCGCTGCAGAGTTGCTCGAAAGCTGCGTCAAGGCAAAGATCATCTTGGAGGTGGAGATCGGTGTCGTGGGCGGCGAGGAGGATGGTGTCGCCAACGACATCAACGAGAAGCTCTACACCACGGCCGAGGACTTCGAGCACACCGTCGACGCGCTGGGTGGCGGCGAGCAAGGCCGCTACCTGCTGGCCGCCACGTTCGGCAACGTCCATGGCGTGTACAAACCGGGCAACGTGAGACTTCGCCCGGAGATCCTGCAAATGGGCCAGGAGGCGGCCGCGCACAGGCTGGGCCTGCCCGCTGGCTCCAAGCCGCTGGACCTGGTGTTCCATGGCGGATCCGGCTCGCAGCTGACCGAGATCCATCAGGCGCTCTCGTACGGCGTGATCAAGATGAACGTCGATACCGACGCCCAGTACGCGTTCACCCGTCCCATCGCCGCCCACATGTTCACCAATTACGACGGAGTGCTCAAGATCGACGGCGAGGTCGGCAACAAGAAGGTCTACGACCCACGGTCCTACCTCAAGGTAGCCGAGCAATCGATGGCCGCCCGGGTCACGCAGGCCTGCGAGGACCTCCGCTCCGCGGGGCGGACCCTGGCCGATTAGGGGCTCTTCAAGAGCCACCAACCCCCCTCCCCGCTGCCCTTAACGACTACCAACCCCATTGATGGCATGCGCGGCGCCGTCGGCGGATAACGCAGCAGCACGGCAGGATGGAGCGATGAGCGTGCACGGCAACCTGCTGGGACCTGATCCGACGCTGCTGCCCGAGCAGCCCGATGCCGAGGCGGCTCTCGCATCGGCGAACGACCCCGCGACGGCGGCTGCCGCGCACCCTGAGCTCTCCACGGCCTGGGCGGCGCTGGCCGAACGGGCGCTCGACGAGGGCGACGCCGTCGCCGGCTACGCCTTCGCTCGCACCGGTTACCACCGCGGCCTGGACCACCTCCGCCGCGCAGGCTGGAAAGGTCACGGACCAGTGCCGTGGTCACATGAGCCTAACCGTGGTTTCCTGCGGGCACTGGCCGCGCTTGCCCGAGCGGCCGCCGAGATCGGTGAAGACGACGAGGCTCGGCGGTGCCGGGACTTCCTCGACGAGTGCGATCCGGTCGCGGCCGATGCCTTGGGACTGGGCTGAAGGCGCAGCGACCGTGCAGGAGGTCGCGACACACCGGACAGGAGCGCCGGACACGCGAGCACGAGGGAACGACACACCGCGCATGAGCGCCGGACACGCCGAGGTGGGGGTTAGGGCGGGCTCCGGATCAGCTGCCAGTCCTCGGTGTGCCGGTACCAGGTCCAGCGGTCGGTAGTCCGGTCCGCCACGCCGTCACGCCATACCTCGGTGGGCACGCAGCCCAGCTGCACGGCACGCCCGGCTGCCTGGCGAACCGCGCGGCGCCCGAGCAGCCGGCGCCGCACCACGCGGACCACCAACCCGAGCTCCCGGTCCGGTGCCACCTCCAACCGTGAGGCGTACCCACGCAGCACGACCTCGTCGTCGCAGTACGCCACCCCCTGCAACGGGCGCACCACGCCGAGCCCGAGGAGCACGCCACCCGCGTCGTCACGCACCAGTGGCACTCGATCCGGTCGGCCGTGCAGTGCGAGTTCGGCCGCCGTGGAGGGCACCACCGGCAGACCCCAGAGCCGGGCCACCGCCGAAGTGGCCGAGGACGGCACGTATCCCACTGGCACTTCCAGTGACGAGGTGCGCAGCAGCCGCAGCAGCACCGCGGCCAGGTCGGCGTCGGTACCGCAGACCACCAGACGGCGACCGTCCAATCCGGCTAGCGGCTCGTCGAGCTGTTCACGCCCAGGACGAGCTGGTACCGCGGTTACCACCCCGGCACCGGGCCACCGGGCGGATCCGCAGGTCACTAGCAGAACCCCGACCACGTCGCACCTCCTGGGTCTACGCTCAGTGAGCGCACCAGCGCGGCGAATCCCCACCGTTGGAGTACCACATGCCGGCGATCGTGCTGATCGGCGCCCAATGGGGCGACGAGGGCAAAGGCAAGGCCACCGACTTGCTCGGCGAACGGGTCCAGTGGGTGGTGCGCTACCAGGGTGGCAACAACGCGGGCCACACCGTAGTGCTACCCGACGGGCAGGACTTCGCGCTGCATCTCATCCCGTCGGGCATCCTCACCCCGGGCGTGACCAACGTCATCGGCAACGGCGTCGTGGTGGATCCCGGCGTGCTGCTCGAGGAACTGGCCAGCCTTGAGGGCCGAAACGTCGACACCGAGCGGCTGCTGATCTCCGCCGACGCGCATTTGATCATGCCCTACCACGTCGCGATGGACCGAGTCACGGAGCGCTACCTTGGCAAGGCCAAGATCGGCACCACCGGTCGCGGCATCGGGCCCGCCTACCAGGACAAGGTGGCCCGGGTCGGGGTACGGGTGCAGGACCTGCTGGACGAAAAGATCCTCCGACAGAAGGTCGAGGCCGCGCTCGAGTTCAAGAACCAGGTTCTCGTCAAGGTCTACAACCGCCGCGCGCTGGACGCCGAGCAGGTGGTGGACACGGTGCTCGACCAGGGCGGGCACTTCGCGCACCGGATCGCCGACACCCGACTGCTGCTCGACCAGGCACTCAAGCGCGACGAGACGGTGCTGCTGGAGGGCAGCCAGGGCACCCTGCTCGACGTCGACCACGGGACTTACCCGTTCGTCACCTCGTCCAACCCGACCGCGGGCGGCGCCTGCGCCGGGTCGGGCATCGGTCCCACGAAGATCACCACCGTGGTGGGGATCCTGAAGGCCTACACCACGCGGGTCGGCTCAGGCCCATTTCCCACCGAGTTGCACGACGCCATGGGTGAGCGGCTACGCAAGACCGGCGGGGAGATCGGGGTCACCACCGGGCGATCCCGGCGGGTCGGTTGGTTCGACGCGGTGATCGGCCGCTACGCGGCGCGGGTGAACGGGATCACCGACTTCTTCCTGACCAAACTGGATGTGCTGTCCGGTCTGGACACCGTGCCGGTGTGCGTGGCCTACAACGTCGACGGCCAGCGTAGCTACGAGATGCCGATGACTCAGACCGACCTGCACCACGCGGTACCGATGTACGAAGAACTGCCCGGCTGGTGGGAAGACTTGTCCCGATGCCGCACCCTTCACGAGTTACCAGCCAACGCCCGAGCCTACGTGGCGCGACTGGAAGAACTCTGCGGAGTCCGGATCTCGGCCATTGGAGTCGGTCCCGGCCGAGACCAGACGATCGCCATCCGCGCGCCGTAGTCAGCGGGTGAGCATGGCTTCTTCTAAGTCGAGGTCGTGCAGGAAGCGGGAGAGGACTTCGTCGTCAATTCGGCCGGCGTCGCGGCTGCGAATCCAGTCCGCACCGGCATGCCACCGTGCACTACTACCGCAGCGAGCATGGTGATGCGATCCGCCGAGTCGGGTGAGAGCTGGCGGTGGTGCTACCGAGACCATCGGCTGGTGTGAGTTCCCGGCTGCGCTGAACGTCCGAACTCGACAGCAGAGCTGGTTCCGGGGTACCGGAGAACTCTGCTGTCGAACTCGGGGACGTGAAAAGCTGGATCAGATGATGCTGTCGAGGACTCCGTTCTTGGCTTGGGTAAGCAGGTCGCCGAACTGGTCGGTGCTCATCCGTACCCGGGAGCCGAAGTCATCGGTGAGCACGATGCGCTGCTCGGGTGGGGCGGATTCGTCGATGAACAACTGCGGACATCCGCAGCTGCACTCGCCGCAGAAGGTGGCGAGCGGCTGGGCCGTAGTGATATCGAACATGGTAAACCTCCGGTGTCTTTGCCTGACCACCTGAAAGTACGTGCCTAGCTACGATTCGCGAGACCCCCTTATCGGGTGGCAACCGCGGGTAATCTCTTGACACGGACCCGGAGGACGCTATGGCTGAGTTGGCCGACCTGCTGACCGGCCCCGCTGCGAGACACGCGCTCGCGCACCGTGATATCACCGCAGTGTTCTGCATCCTGCGCGGCGCCGGGGTGAGCCAGACCCGCCTGGCGCGCGCCACCGGGCAACGACTGTCGGAGATCTCTGAGATCATCTCCGGCCGCCAGGTGCAGTCCGTCGCGCTGCTCGGTGATCATGGCGGCATCCCGATGACCGCCGCACTCACCGCGCACACCAAGGCCAGCGAGGAGCTGCTCGGCACAGACATGCGCGAACCGGTCCGGCCGCGGCTGCTGCTCGCGCTCTCCGACGCGCACCGTGTCGCGGGTCACGCCGCCGAGGACGCCGGGCTGCTTGACCTTGCCCGCCAGCATCTCTCCCGGGCCATGGACTGCGCCGGAGCCGGCGGAGACCTACGGCGTGCGGTGGCGAACCTGGACCGTCTGGGAAGGATTGAGCTAATTGTCGAACAGCCCAATGAGGCCCTTAAGTTCTTCCAGCTTGGCGCGGCGACCGCTCCAAGCCCGCTGCTCCGCGCGACGCTGGAATACGACTGTGCCTGGGCGCTGGGGCTGCTCGGGCTGGCAAGCGAAGCGTTCGCCTCGCTGCGCCGGGCCCTAAATCATACTACGCGGCCAGCGACGAACCCCGGCGGTGGACGAATTTTGCCGCGGCCCTGCCGCACGTTGAGGGCTGCACCTACCTCGCCCTCGGTCGCTTCGACCGTGCCACGGTGGCCTTCGCCTCGGCGGTGGACGGGACGAAACGTCGTGGGGTGCTCAGCGGACAACTTCGGCCACCTTGCGGCCGCGCAGCTGCGATGCGGTGAACTGCGATCTGGCATGCATACTGCCAAGCAGGCGGTCAGTCTGGCGAAGGGCCTCCGGTCGGTGTCGGTATTGACCCGGTTCGCGCCGTTGCAAGAGGCTGCGGCTGCCCGTCGGGACTCGGCGTGCCAGGATCTGGCCAGCGAGCTGGCGACGCTACGGAGCGCGGCGTGACGGAGAGGGATCGACGTGCCGCCACAGCGAAGCTGTGGGGATTGGCCGACTACACCGGCCTCGCACAGCGGCTCGATCCGGCGGCGGCGGCACTGGTCGACGCGGCAGCACCGAGTGCGGGTGATCGCGTCCTTGACGTCGCGGCAGGCACCGGCAATGTCGCGGTGCGAGCCGCCGCGCGCGGTGCGCAGGTCACGGCCTGTGACATCGCTCCGCGCATGGTGCAACTGGGCCGGGAACGCACCGGGCCAGCCGTGGAATGGATCGAGGCCGACGTCGGGGATCTGCCACTGCCCGACGCCACCGTGGACGTCGCCCTCTCCGCCTTCGGCCTGATCTTCGCGCCCCGACCCGAGGTGGCCCTTGCCCAGCTGTGCCGGGTGCTGGTGCCCGGCGGGCGGCTGGGTCTCACGGCGTGGACCGTCGACGGTTACATAGCCGAGCGAGCCCGCATCATGAGAGGCTTCGTGCCACCCGATCCCACTGGACCGGACACGCTGAGCTGGGGCGATGCGGCGGTACTGGAGCGGAGGTTGACCGCGGTGTTCACGGACGTGCGTATCGAGCGCCGCGCACTGTCCTGGCATTTCGACTCGGCCCAGGAGATGACGGCGTTCTACGACGCGCACTCAGCGGCGTACGTCACCGCGAAGCAGGCCGCGGGCGATCAAGCTGGAGCGATGGCCGCCGCGCTCGAACGGCACGCATCGCCCGACGGCGGCGCGGTGCGGCTGGACGCCGAGTACCTGCTGGCACTGGCTCACACCCGCAGTAACGCTGGTACGTCCTGAGGTGCCATCGGCGGGGCGAAAGCGGCGCCGCGCGCGCAATCCGCTCCGGTGTGCCGCCACCAGTCCGCCTGCGCTGAGTCATCGATGCCCGCCACGGCGACGGTGGTGCCGGTGCGGCGCATCAAGGGCACCAGGCCGGCCAATGCGGAGCCCAGCACCGAATCGGCCTGCGCGGCTATATGTACCAACGAGCCGGCCAGTTCCACCCCGCGCACCGGTAGGGATTCCAGCAGGGTGAGGTTCCCGACTGCCTGGCCGTATCTGGTGAGCACGGTGGCCACCCCGATATCCGCCAGGGTGCCCACGTTGTCCACCGCGTCGCCATGTCCCGCGACGATCACCTCGACCGGCATCCCCAGGTGGATGTCCTCCGATGCGAGTTGAGCCGCGTCCATAGCGCCGCGAACCACCGACACCAGGTCGGGGTCCTGGGTCAGATAGCTGGTGAGATCAACGCGGACCGGTGGCGCTGCGGCACCCAGCTGGTCACGCCAGCTGCGGAGCTGCTCGCAGGCTTCCCGCAGCATCCACGGTCCGATCGACAGGATCAAGCCGGTCTGCTCGGCAAGTGCGACACAATCCTCGTGCGCCACGACACCGCGCTCGGGATGGTCCCAACGCAGCAACGCCGCCAGCGCCACTATCCGGCCGGCATCGGCCGCGGCCGGATCGAGCCGGACCAGCGATTGGTAATACAGGGTGAGATGCCCGCTTTCCCATGCCTCGGGCATGGCGGTGGCCAGCGCATACCGGGCCCGCCGCTCGGCGTCCGCGGGCGGATCGTAAAGCGCCCACTGCCCGCGTCCGGTTCGCTTGGCCTGATGCAGCGTCGATTCTGCGGCGCGGATCAGCTCTTTGGCGTCAGTCTCTCCGGCCGTGCGTCGCATGATGCCGACACAAGCTGAGACGGCCAAGCCGCGGCCGGCGAGATAGACCGGTTCGGACAGCTCGGCGTTGATGCTCGCGGCGAGACTCGCGGCGTTGGGAGTCGTCGGCGATTCCTCGATGACGATCGCAAACTCGTCGGCGCCGAACCGGGCGACCATGGCGCGTTCCCCTGCAACCAGTGCCTGGAGCCGCCCAGCGACCGATCTCAGCAGTAGGTCACCGACGCCCTGGCCCAGGCCGTCATTGACGATCCCGAAACAATCCAAGTCGATCTTGCATAGCGTGACGGCCGCGTGACGCTCCCGCTCGAGCAGGGCTTCGAGGTGGATAGCGAAATGCAGCCGGTTGGGCAGCCCGGTCAGCAGGTCATGCAATGACTGGTGGCGCACCCGCTGCTCGAGCAGGTGCACGTCGGTGACATCTTGGATCATCGTGACGTGGTGCGTCGGGCTGCCCGCAGCGTCACGCAAGACTGACACGATCAACGTGGCCAATGTCGTGTCCCCGTTGGCGGCGAGAAGCTTGGCTCTGCTCCTCCGGAGGGGTGTCGGCTTCCCCGCGCTGAGCCCCTGATATGCGGCCCGAAGCGTAGTCGCATGGTCGGGGTGGAACAGCTCGCCGATATCGCGGCCGGTCAGCTCGGTGCGGGGGTACTGCAGGATCTCGGTGAGCGCGCCGTTGGTCCACGTGACGGTGCCGTCCAGCCGGCTGATCGTCATGCCCACCGGCGCGGAGTCGAACACTTCCTGGAACCTCGCCTCGCTCTGCTCGAAGTCGTGATGGTGCAGTGCGGCGGCATATCCGGAGGCCAGTGCACCGAGCAGGGTGATGACCTTGGTGGTCAAGCCTTCGACGGTGCGCAGCTCAGGCAGCTCGGTCAAGGCATGCCCGAGGATCTCGATGGTCCGACCCAAGGCTTGCTCACCGGTGAAACCCGCGGCTACGAGATTGGCGCCGACCTCCGTCGCGTGCTCCGGAGAAAACGGCGCCTGCCCCAGCGCATCGATCAGGACCTCGAGCTGGTCACGGAGACTTTTCTCGATCGCTTCGTCCGGCAGGGGCGCCTCGGC
This sequence comes from Actinomycetota bacterium, assembly GCA_030862525.1. Classification (GTDB taxonomy): domain Bacteria; phylum Actinomycetota; class Actinomycetes; order Mycobacteriales; family Pseudonocardiaceae. The sequence goes on from JALZDN010000032.1 coordinate 38,697, forward strand.
GGTCGGGCTCACCGCGTCCGACCAGGCGTGAGTCAGTTCCGTGCGTGCGAGCGGCCGAACCGGACTGCTCATGTGGCTGCCTCACCACCTCGCGTCCTCAGCAGCGCGGTCGGCCCAGCGCCTGCACAAGTGTACCGACTGTCACAACGCTCACAGTGCTGTTCCCCCAGACGATGGGCCGGTATGGGTCAGCGCCCGTACCCTGCGCACTGTGCGAGTCCTCGTCATCGGCGCTGGCGCCCGCGAGCATGCCCTGGTGCTCGCCCTGTCCAGCGATCCATCGGTCACGGCATTGGCTTGCGCGCCCGGTAATGCCGGCACCGCGGCGCTTGCGCAGCAGCACGATGTGGACATCACCGATCCGTCGGCGGTCGCGCAACTGGCGATGTCCTGGTCAGCTGATCTGGTGGTGATCGGCCCCGAGGTGCCATTGGTGGCGGGCGCGGCCGATGCGGTACGGGCAGCCGGCATCGCGTGCTTCGGCCCGTCGGCCGGCGCGGCGCAGATCGAGGGATCCAAGGCGTTCGCGAAGGATGTGATGGCCGTCGCCGGGGTGCCCACCGCGCGCAGCGAGCTGGTGGACAACCCGGCCCGGCTGGACGCGGCGCTGGGTCGTTTCAAACCACCGTGGGTGGTCAAGGACGACCGGCTGGCTGCGGGAAAAGGGGTGGTGGTCACCGACGACATGGAGGTGGCCAGGGTGTACGCGCTGACCCTGCTCGACGACGGCCATCCAGTGCTGCTGGAGTCCTATCTGGACGGTCCGGAAGTCTCACTGTTCTGCCTGGTAGACGCAGGTGTCGTGGTACCGCTACTGCCCGCCCAGGACTTCAAGCGAGTCGGCGAAGGCGACGTTGGCCCGAATACCGGCGGGATGGGCGCCTACGCCCCGCTGCCCTGGGCGCCAGATTCTTTGGTTCCGGACGTCGTGGAGCGGATCGTGCAGCCGGTGGTCGACGAGCTGGCCCGGCGCGGTAGTGGATCTTTCGGGGGTTTTTCCGGATTGCTCTATGCCGGCCTGGCACTCACCACGCAGGGCCCGCAGGTGATCGAGTTCAATTGCCGCTTCGGTGATCCGGAAACCCAGGCCGTGCTCGCGCTGCTGCGTACGCCGCTGGGTGAGCTGCTGCATGCCACTGCTACTGGTGCGCTGGCCCAGCAGCCGGCCCTGCGCTGGGATCCGGGGGCGGCGGTGGCCGTCGTGGTGGCCGCCGAGGGATATCCCGGCACCCCGCGGACCGGAGACGTGATCACCGGGGCGAGTGGTGCGGGCGTGTTGCACGCCGGTACCCGCCGCCGCGACGACGGTGCCGTTGTGTCGGTCGGTGGGCGGGTGCTTTCGGTGGTCGGGACGGGCGTCGATCTCGCGGCCGCGCGAGTGCAGGCCTACCAGCGTGTCGAGCAGGTGCAGCTCCCTGGCGGGCATTACCGCAGTGATATCGGATTGCCTGCGGACGCGCCGCGAGTCTTGGGCTGTCGGCGAGGGCTGACGCGATAACCTCCCGGACGATCACTGCGGAAGAAGTGGAGGCCGAGCGAGACGATGGTCATATGCGACCGCCAAGGCGACGAACTGCTGCTGTCACTGTCGCCGGAAGGCGTCCGCTTCCTCCGCGAACAGTGGTCTTGGTTGCGCGAGCTGGTGCGCTGGCAGCTCGGCGGTTGCACCGACGACCCGCTGTCCCAGCTCACCGGACTGCCGGTACCTACCGGTGCGATCGACGGTCGACTGGCCTACGTCGTGGACTACTGGTGCGGCACGGAGGAGAACGGCCCGGTCCGCCAGGTCTGGGAAGGTTGGGTCCTGCACGACTTGGAGCACAGCCTGTCCCGAGTGCTCGGTACGTTGCCCCGCCACGGCGGCGTGGTCCAGCTGCCCGGCCAGGGTTATCCGGCCGCTGCCGAGTGGGGCTGGATGTTGGAAACGCTGCACGTCGTGCTGGACGTCTCCGGTCGGGTAAGCACCCAAGGTGCACCGGAGCGCATGCTGCCCCCGCCGCCGTCCGCTCAGGACACTGACAGCTACCGACGCAGCCTGCGTTGGTTGGAGATGGTGCTCGACGCGCTGGCGCAGGCAGGGCGGGCCGCCCCGGCCGGCGCGACCGACTGAGCTCGGCAGGAGCGGGCGTCGGAAGGGGCAGCTGTGACGCAGGCACCGGACGAAGTCACGATCACCGAGGCGGCTCGGGAGCCGGTCTGGGACCCGACGTTGGGCATCGCGGTCCACTCCACCTGGCAAGGCACCCCGCGGCACCGGCTGGTCAGTATCGGGGACTCGTTGACGCAGGGCTTCGCCAGTGGTGCGGCGTTCCAGACCGATCTGTCCTACTCGGCGATCATCGCCTACGAGTTGGGTTGGGATGGGCTGCGTTACCCCCGCTACGGCGGTCCCGGCGGGCTTCCGCTGAACATCGAACTGTTGCTGCGTGAGCTCGAGCGGGACTTCGGTGGCGAGCTGAGCTGGTGGGAATTGCCCATGGCGCTGTTCCGCGGCCGCCAGTTCCTGGACCAGGTGGAGGACTACTGGGAACGTGGTCTCGGCGCTGTGCTGCCTGCCCCGACCGCCACCAACCACGTGCTCGGCGGCTACGGCTGGGACCTGCGCGACGTCTTGGTCCGCACTGCGGACAGCTCCGCGGCCGAGATCACGCAGCCCAAGGACGACCTGCTGTCCCAGTCCGTGGAGAACAACGGCGCCCGAGCGGCGCTACGGGTGCTGCCGCGGGCTACCGAAGCCGACCGGCGGCGCACCCTGCTCGACGCGGCCGCCAGCCTGGGTGATGAGGTTGGGGACGCCAGGGGCGATCCCGATCACGGCATCGAGACGCTGGTGGTGTTCGTTGGTGCCAACAACGCGCTGGGCGCCGTCAGCCAGCTGCGCGTGGTGTGGAGCGGTCCAGGCTTCGACGACCTGGCACGCAAGGATGCCTTCACGGTGTGGCAGCCCAGCCATTTCATCGTCGAGCTCAACCGTGTCATCGAGAAGGTGCGGGCGATCCGCGCCAGGCACATCATCTGGTGCACGGTCCCGCATGTCACGATCGCACCGATCGCGCGCGGGGTGGCCGGCAAGGTGCGGCCGGACTCGCGGTACTTCCCGTACTACACCCGCCCGTGGATCACCGATCGAGATTTCGACCCCGGCCGCGATCCGTCGATCACCGAGGAACAGGCGCGAGCCGTGGACAGCGCCATCGACCAGTACAACGACGCCATCACCGCTGCCGTCGCCGAGGCTCGCCGGGCCGGTCGGGACTGGTACCTGCTTGACATCGCGGGATTGCTCGACCGGCTCGCCTCCCGGCGGTACCTGGACAGCGTGGAGGCCCGGCCACCCTGGTGGCGGCCCTACCCGCTACCACCCGAGCTGGCGGCGCTGCGTCCGGTACCGGACTCGCGGTTCCTCACCAGCGACGGCACCGGGCGGCGCAGCGGTGGGCTGTTCTCGTTGGACGGGCTGCACCCGACCACGGTGGGTTACGGGATCATCGCCCAGGAACTGATCGACATCATGGTTCGCGCCGGGGTGCAGTTCATGGCGCCCAACGGGCGCACGCCGCGCATCGGTCCGATCCGGGTCGACTTCGCCCGGCTGATCCGCCGGGACACCCTGCTCAACCGGCCGCCGACCAACGTGACCGCCGGGCTGGATGTGCTGGCCTGGGCCGACGAGACCCTCGACCTCTTCCGGCGTGTCGCACCCTAATGCCCGCGTGTCCGGCTGTCCTGTCCGGTGTGTCTGGCCGTGTCGCTCGGTGTGTCACGGCGTGGTGCACGGCCAGTCGGCACCTGCTGAATCTCGGCGTGAACGTCAGGCGGGCTCTGCGGAAAGCGCCTGCCGGGATCTGGCCCATTCGAGGGCGCGCGCGAAGACCGGGAGCGACCGTTCCACCATCTCGTCAGTCGCCGTCAACGAAATGCGGAAGTACCCCGGCAGCTCGACGACATGACCAGGCAGGACGGCAACTCCCTCCTCGGCGAGAAACGCACAAAAGGCACGGTCATCGACCAACGGCGCCCGCGGCAGCAAGTAGAAGGCCCCCTCGGGAAGGTGTACCTGGTAGCCCTGCTCGCGCAACACCGCCACCATCCGATCGCGGCGGTGTTCGATCGCGGGGATGTCGATCAGAAGGCCGTCGATGTCGGGCAGGGCATACTGCATGACCGCATCCGGCGCCATCCCGAAACTGAAGTTGAGCAGTGCCCTGCGCACGACGTCGGCTTCCGGCAGGCCGGGCGCCAAAGCCAGGAAGCCGAGTCGTTGTCCCGGTGCCAACGCGCTCTTGCTGTAGGTATGAGCGAGCATCGAATACTGATGAAAGAGCCCAGGGCTGAGGAAGCTGCGCCCGTCGAAAAGGATGCGGCTGTACGCTTCGTCGGAGATCAACCAAATGGGACGGCCGTACCGCCGGGCCGCCTCGGCCAACCCCTCGGCCAGACGCTCAAGGGCGGCCGCCGGGTAGGTCCGCCCCGTCGGGTTGTGCGGGGTGTTGACGATGACGGCGCGCGTCCGGGGTCGCAGCGCCGCGACGATGGCGTCGACGTCAAGGTCGAAAGCCGGCGGTACGAGCCGGACCCGGACGGGCGTGGCGCCGCTGGCGAGGATCATTGCCTCGTAGAAGAACCATGGTGGGCTCAAGAAGACGACCTCGTCACCGGGGTCGACCACGGTACTGAGGGCCAGTGCGATAGCGCCGCTAGCCCCGCGGGTGAGGAAGACATCCTCAGCAGCGATGCTCACGCCCAGCTCAGCGGTCAGCGAGGAGGCTGCTGCCTGGCGCGCGGGTTCGTGCATCATTCGGTAGGCGAACCAGTCGATCGAGGCGGGAACGCTCCATCGCCGCAGCGCCTCAACGAAGGCGGGCAGGGTGGGCTCTTGCGGATTGCCCGCCATGAAATCGGCAACTATCGGCCGCGCACCCGGTCGCTGTACTTGCGTCACCGCCTCCCAGAAAGGACCCAAGGCGCGCCCCACTGCCTCGACGTGCCTGGCAACCACCTGCTCGGCCACCGTGACCACCTCCTCGGTGCACGTTGATATCAACGCTTCGTCGACAGCATTCTCCGCGAGATCAGTCCCGGCTACTGATCAGCGCACCCGGTGACCGCCACGAAAGACCGCGACGACGTCATGAACGGCGCTGATGTCGCCGAGCGGGTTGCCGCTGAGGACGACCAGATCGGCATCGGCTCCTGGAGCCAGCCGCCCCTTGCGACCGGTGAGCCCGCAGGCATCCGCGGCAACCGACGTGGCCGCGCGCAGCACCTCGAGGTTGGTCATACCCAGCCCGGTGAGCGCGGCGAGCCCGTAGGGCAGCACGTCATGCGGCTTGAATGGGGCTATCCCGGCGTCGGTGCCGGGGACGATGCGAGCGCCGTCGCGATGCAGCCGAGCCCAGTTCTCGATCACGGCTCCCATACTGCGGGCAATAGCTGGTGGCAGTTCCCCCTTGCCGGGCACGTGGCCGACCGTGGCGCTCACCACGACCCCCGATTCGACGATGGCCTCCATGGTCGCGGCGTCAGCGGCCACGCCGTCTTCCGTCAGGAACGTGACGTGTTCGAGCGTGTCGAAGCCCGCCGTGACGGCGTCGGCGACCGAGCCCGGGCAGTGCACGTGCGCCGCTGTGCTCATCCCGAGGCCGTGCGCCTCGGCCACGATCAAGCGCAGGTGGGCGAGGTCGTACTGCGACTCATGAGGCGCGCTGCCTGGTGTGAGTCGACCGCCGCTGACCATCACCTTCACGACCTCGCAACCGCGCTCGGCTCGCTCGCGTACCGCGGCGCGTAGCGCTTGCGGCCCGTCGGCCACGCCACCGAGGAAATGGCAATGACCACCGCGAACGGTGATCGGCGGGCCGGACGCAACGATTTCCGGTGCCGGATCGCCCAATGCATCAAGTTGCTCGCGCAACGCCAGCGCCAGGAAACCGCGATCGCCCAGATCCCGCACCGTGGTGATTCCGGAGCGCAGTGCCCGCCGCGCTGCCTGTGCCATCTGCGTCAACAGCTGCGCGTCGTCGACTGCGCCGATACTGGTCACGACGTCGGTGCTGGCGTCAAAGGCTAGGTGGACGTGCGCGTCGATCA
>JALZDN010000044.1 GCA_030862525.1 Actinomycetota bacterium
GCCTTACAGTCCACAGCCCGCGCCGCGCCGAACTGTTTCAGCGAAAGTCTTACTCACCAACCAAGGAGAACTTTGGTCATGGCAGACACCAGCACCTCCTCGCAGTCGTCGGGCTCCCCCGCCGCCCCTGCCCGTACCGGCGGCACGTCCCCCACGCGGCTGGCCGAGGACACCTCGCAGGGCAGGACCACCATTGCGGCCTCCGTGGTGCAGAAGGTCGCCGGGATGGCCGCTCGGGAAATCTCCGGCGTGTACGCACTGGGCGGCGGGTTGTCCCGGGCGTTCGGCGAGATCCGGGAGCGTATCCCGGGTAGTTCCGGCGCCTCGCAAACCTCCGGGGTGTCAGTCGAGGTCGGCGAGAAACAGGCTGCGATCGACATCGACCTCATCGTCGAGTACGGCGCGTCCATCGTGGAGCTTGCCAAGGCGGTGCGCCGCAACGTCATCGGCTCCATCGAGCAGATGATCGGCCTGGAGGTCATCGAGGTCAACATCGCGGTCAACGACATCCACATCGCAAGCGACGACGGTGGCGAGGTGGCTACTCAGCCGGCTCGCGTGGAGTGAGCACTCGCGACGGTAGTTCAAGGAGTTCGCGACGATGAGCTCGACCTCCCCGGCCCCGCCCCCCGAACGCCAGGACCAGCCGCGTGGCTCCGGCCAGCTCGCCGATGCCATCGCCGCAGCAGTGCGGGTCCACCCCGCGGTGGCTGACCTGGACGGCGGCCCGTTCGGCGCCATTGCCTGCTACCTTCCCGGCCGCCGAGTGGTGGGGGTGCGGGTCGGGGAGCCCGGCGAGCCGGTTGAGGTCTCCGTCGTCGCCCGCCTCGGCACGCCGCTGCCGCAGCTGGCCACCGAGCTACGCCAGTTGATCACAGCGGTCACCGGATCGAGGGTGATCGACCTGACGATCAACGACGTGATCACTGATGATCCGACCCCGGCGCCGGCGAATCCTCGTTCCAGCACGGAAGGTTGCCCACGATGAACGCGACAACCATCGGCCTGCTCACCGGGCTCATCCTCGGCTTGGCGGGCGCGATCGGCGGCTTCACCGGCTTCCTGCTCGCTTTAGTGCTCGGCGCTATCGGGTTGGTCGTCGGCCGGGTGCTCGACGGGGAGCTCGACGTCGGCCAGATCCTCAGCGGCAAGGGGCGAGACCGATGACAGTGGCTACCGCGGCTACCAGCGATCCGTCACCCGCCTCCGACGCCACACCCGCCACGGTGACACCGCGTGCCGCCGTCGACCCGGACGAACGGGGCCGGACGAGGATCGACCCATCGGTGTTGCGCAAGATCGCCGAGCACACCGCTGACCTGACGCCAGGCACCCTGCGCGCCCGGCGCACCGTGGCCGGGGTCGGCCTGGGCAGCGCCGGAGCCACCGCGAAGGCCATCGTCACCGGTCAGCAGGTGGATCTACGGGTGGAGCTGGCGCTGCGCTATCCCGGCCCGGTGCGCTCCACCGTGGAACAGCTGCGCAGAAAGATCAGCGATGAGATAGGTCGGATCACCGGTTACCAGGTTCGTTCGGTCGCCGTGACCGTCACCGGCCTGCTGCCCGAACCCAGCTTCCGCGTGCACTAACGGTCTGCCAGCCAGGAAGGCCAGGAAGGCACTGATGAGGACTCTGTTGCGTGTGCTGTCCCCGCTGCTCGGTCTAGCTGTGGCCGCGGTCGGGGGGTTCGTTGCGCTGGAGGTCATCTGGTTCTGGTTGCGACCTGTAGACGGCCCGCTCGTGTTGCCCTGGCCGACGTGGCAGGTGACTTTGCAGGGGTGGACCTGGACCTCTACGCCCGTCCGTCTCATCGCCGCCGGGTTGGTGGTCGTTGGCCTGTTGCTCCTCATATTGGCCCTGCGCTCGGGTCGTCGCGAGGTGCGGTTGATCAATCCTGCACCCGAGATCACCGTCACCACCTCTCCGCGGTCGCTGGCCCGATTGGTCGGCCACCACGTCCGCGAACTCGACCACGTCGCCTCGGCCTCGGTCACCGCCACCCCTCGCAAGGTTTCGGTGCGCGCCGCCAGCCGACAATCCCCCGACGCCGCCAGAGCTGGCATCACCGACGCCGTGCAGACCCTGCTGTCCGATCTACCGCTGGTACGCACCCCGCAGGTGCGGGTTACCGCGACCAAAACGGATAGGCTGGCATGACCGCCGACGCACTTCTCTCCGCGGAGGCGGCATTGTGACCGCCCCCACCGCCCGCACCACTACGGCGGCTCGCAAGGCTACGGCCCGCGCCGCCGGTGCTCAGCGCACCGTGGTCGGGCTGATCGGACTGCTGAGCCTGGCCGCCGGAGCTCTCGCCCTCGTGGTCGGCTTTGGGCTGCTCGGCACCGACCGCGCGGCCCGCCCCGTACTCGACCCCCTCGTCCTGGACACCTTGGGCACCTACCAGACCCTCGCCCGCGGGCTGGCCGTAGCCGCCGGCGTGATCCTGCTCATCCTGGGTCTGCTCTGGGCGGTGCGCGCTCTGGCGCCCGAACGCCGCCCCGATCTTCTCCTCGACCACAGCTCGGATCAGCGACTCGAGATCAGCGCCTCGGCGATCGCTGACGCGGTGCGCGCCGACGCCGAGACCATCGCCGGCGTCAACCGCGTCCGCGCCCGCATGGTCGGCGCCACCGCCACCCCGGTTCTGCGGCTGGACCTCTGGCTCGAGGACGGCACCGACGTCCGCGACGTCTACCGCGACCTCGACATCGGCGTCCTCGCCCGGGCCCGCGAGAGCCTCGGCGTGGAATCCCTGCCGACCGCCATCCGCATCGAACTCGACGCCGCAGCGCCTGCCCGAGTCATGTAACGCTGGTCAGGAACCGCGCTGCGGTGGCCTCCAACGCGGGCCAGTCGGGTTCGGCGCACGATCCCGGGGCGAGCACGAAGCCTCGATGCCCGTCGTCAGACAATCGCTCGGCGACGATCGTGAATCCGGTGAGCGCGAACAGGGCCACAACGGTCGTCCGGGTCAGGTAGTAAGGGTGATCGACCTTGATCACTCGCTCGATGCTGCCGGTTCGGCGCAGCAGGACATCGACGTCGACGATGTCGACGAACGCCCGCCCGCCGGCGGCCATCATCCGGCGCAGCGCCGCCAGCGTGCCGCGGACGTCGAGGAGGTGGTCGATCGTCTGGCACAGCAGCACGAGATCCCAGCTGCGCTCACCCGGATCGAAGTCCTCAACGAACCCGGTGACCGCCTCCATACCAGCGGCCCGCGCAACCGCGAGCTCGTCCGGGCATGGGTCAAGCACAGTTGCGCGTGCGTTCAGGCGGGTGGCCAGTACCCTGGCGACCACTCCCGTTGAGCCGCCGACGTCGAGGATTGTCTGCGGTGGAGACGGCAGCAGTGGCAGCAGAAAAGCGGCGAGCTCGGTGGCGTAGCCACGCTGCTCGAGTTGCAGGGTCTCGGCGTCGATGCGGCGGCCGTGGTAGGCCGACACCAGCGGGCGATAGATGTCGGAGTAGAAGTGCGCGTACTGCGTGGCGCTCAGCCGCGGACAGAGGTAACCGAGCCCGCAACATCGGCACACCACGAAGGTCGCCGGGTAGCCGTAACGGTCGCGCGCGGCGACCTCGACGGCGTGGCCGCGGGCCCCGCACAGGTTGCACGCCACGGGCCGTTCCTTGGCCTGCGCGGCATAGTCGTAACCGAGCGCAGTGATGCGAGCTGTAAAAGCGGACAATGGCACAATCTTCACCCATCCGTGGACAGCTAATGAAGCGTAGCGTGACTGTACTCGATTGGGTTCACCGTGTCGTGGTGATTGGTGAGGTTGGTCAAGCGCACGACGGCAGTCTCGGCATGGCGCACGCGTTCGTCGACGCGATCGCCGACGCGGGTGCCGACGCGGTGAAGTTCCAGACACACATCGCCGCCGCCGAAAGCCGTACCGACGAACCGTGGCGGGTCGAGTTCAGCTATGCCGATGACTCCCGCTACGAGTACTGGAAGCGGATGGAGTTCACCCCGCAAGCCTGGTCTGGGCTGCGCCGTCACGCTGAGAATCGGGGGCTGGCGTTCCTGAGTTCCCCGTTCTCACTTGAAGCGGTCGACCTGCTGCGCGGCGTCGGCGTCGCTGCCTGGAAGGTCGCCTCCGGCGAGGTCGCCAACCCGCAGTTGCTGGATGCGGTAGCCCAAACCGGGACGCCGGTGCTGCTCTCCAGCGGGATGAGCAGCTGGGCCGAGCTTGACGATGCCGTTGCACGGCTGCGTGCGGCCGGCGCCGGACCGTTGGCGGTCTTGCAGTGCACGTCGACCTACCCGCTCACGCCGCAGCGACTTGGGCTCAATGTCCTCGGGCAGATCCACGAGCGCTATGGCTGCGCGACTGGGCTGTCAGACCACTCCGGGACGATCTTCCCGGCGTTAGCCGCGGTCGCGCTCGGCGCGCGGGTGATCGAGGTGCACGTGACGCTGTCCCGCGAGATGTTCGGTCCCGACGTGGCGGCTTCAGTGACCAGCAGCGAACTTCGCCTGCTCGTCGACGGCGTCCGCTATGTCGGGGCGGCGTTGGCAGCGCCGGTGGACAAGGACGAGGTGGCGACCGAGCTGGCGCCGATGCGCGCGCTTTTCGGCCGTTCGCTGGTGGCCCGCCGCGCGCTGCCCGCCGGGCACGTGCTCGCGGTCAGCGATCTCACCGCCAAGAAGCCGGGCGGCGCGATTCCCCCTGCGCGGCTGGAGTCCCTCGTCGGCCGCCGCTTGCGCCGCGCGCTGCATCCCGACCAACCCCTGTACGACGAAGACCTGGACCCCGGACCATGAGCAGGCGACGTGCATAAGTCCTAGCTGACGGGTCACCGGAGCGTCGGTAGCAGGATGCCGGCAACCAGCAGCACGGCGCTCAGTGCCAGGGTGATTCGCAGCCGGCGCCCGTGGCGGTGCCATTGACGATCCCACCACGTCGCGTCCCGGCTGTGGTGACGGCCCAGCGCCATCGCCGCGCGCCCGAGACCGAAACCGAGCCCAGCCAACAGCGCCGCCACCCAGCTGCCTACCAGGAGCACCGCGACCAGCGGCAGGTAGGGCAGGTTGCTCGGCATATGGGTGCGCAGCCCGCAACCCATCTCGAAGCCGAATTGCAGCGCCCCGGCGTCACCACCGGCTCCGATCACTGCCGAGGGCACCTGCGCCTTGCGATGCGGTAGCGCGATGTGGTGCAGCCCGCACTCGCCGGCGAGCGCGAACAGCCCCACCGCGACGACCAGGCCGGCGCTCACGGCGGGCGGTAACGCCGGCCGCATCAGGCTGCCGAGCGTCACGGCCAGCGTGGCAACGGCGATTCCCCCGGCAAGCACGCCAACCGTGAAGTAGGCCCGTGACGAATCTCGCCAGACCGGCGAGCTCAGCAGATGTGCCGAGTTGACGCTTCACGCTGAGCCGGACAGTGCATAGCCGGCGGTCAGGCCGAGCATCAGCCACGGCAACACCCAGCCCTCATGCACCACCGGTGGCACCGCAGCGGCTATGGCCAACACTGCCAGCGCACCCGTCACCATCACCGGACCGAATACGGCACGCCGCAGGCCTTTTACCGTTGCTGCGAAGTCCATCGATCAGGGCTCCTGTGACGGCGTCATCTCGGCTGAGCCAGCGGCGCGTTGCAGATCACCTGCTCCAGGTTCGGTGCCCCGTCGTAGTTGATCTCACCGTCCGCACATCGGTAGACCACACCGTCGGCCTCCCAGCGCCAGGCCTCGCGCCGCTCCTCGCCGGCGCGGCAGATCGTGCGCGGCTGATAGCAATCCAGCCCGTCGTCCCAATTTCCGAAGCAGCCGTTCTTGAACCACCTGTCGTCACCGCAGTACGACGGTGAGTAGGGAGCGCCGTGGCAGATCGGTCCGCCGGGGCCATTGTTGTAACGGCCACACTCGAGGTACTCGCTGCCCTGCTGCGCCCTGGCCGGACGAGCCAGCGGGACCCAGCCCAGCATGGTCACACCCAGCGTCATGGCCGCAGTGCCGATGACCGCCAGAAAGCCCCGGCGGTGCAGCGCAGGGGCGGTGTCCCGAAACTGCACCGCGCGGGGTTCGGCATCGCACTCGGGTTGATCGATCCTCGGGACGTCCTGGGCTGTCACGATGCTCCTTGCCAGTGCACCGCGGTGTTCTGCAGGCTCGCGAACTGCTCACCGAGCCGTTCGGGGGACTGCACCGGCTGCCCGGCCAGTACGGTGCCATCGGAGTCGACATGCAGCAGGGCCGGCGCCCACGGCACATCAAGTTCGGTGACGAGCTTGTGGTCCACTCGGGACCGGACGCCGGGCGCGCCGACCCATCGGTCCCGCGGGGACAACACCTCGAACCGGGTGCCCGGATGCTCACGAGCCAATCGGGCGAACGGCTCGTGCACCGTGTCGCAGAAGCTGCACCCAGGGTCGAGCACCAACAGCAGGAGGGGTCCGGCACCGGCTAGCTCCGGGACCCGGCGACCCACCATTGCATGCTGTTGCGGCGCACCGCGCTGTGCCGCCTCGGCCTGCAGTTCCCGCAGCTGCCGCAACATCCCGGCCATCGCCAACGTCAGCACCGCCAGGCAGGCCCAAGCCAGCACCACCGCCGCGGTGAGCACGCTCACGCTGCCCGCCCGTCGACTGCAGCCGGCAGCGTGTACAGCAGCACAGCGAGCACGACGGCGCAGGCGATGAGCAGGATCGCGCCCCCGCCGTCGGGCAGCGCGGCCGCTGGATACAGCGCTGTCGCCGCCAGGGTGGCGATCGCGAGCACGATGGCCCGGCCGATACTTCCGGGTCCAACCTGGGTGCCCATCCGGTTGCAGCCGCAGTCCGACTCGTCTCCCCGGTGGCGTCGCCACATCAGGTGGCCGGCGAATGCGAGGTAGATCAGGCATTGAGCGGCCAGCGCCCAGCGCAGTTCGCTGATACCCCATACCACTGCGGCCACTGAGGGCACTCCGATCACGAATTCGACAACCGCGATGGCGCGGGCTGCCGTGATGCCGGTGCCTGCCGCGCTAGCCAGCGTCGTGGGAGCCCGCACGTGCTCAAGCCCGGCGACGACCAACAGCATCGCGCCGGCGAGAACCGGCACGCCCAGGACAATCACATGGGCTCCCAGATCACGTTCAAGCCGGCCAAAAATTCTAGCGCCTCGTTCGGGTCTGCGGTGTCGGTCGGCCCGGGAACCAGCTGAGTGATCGCCGTGGGCGTGGCCAGGACCAGGGCTTCCGACCGGGACCGACCGTGCGCCCCGATTCCCAACGGCTGGCGCCACACCTCCCCGTGCCGGGTCACATGCCCGCGGAACCCGGGCACGGTGAGCTGGCTGGTCCCGGGTCGTTCGATCGTCAGATGGCCGATCCTGGGGATCTGCTTGGCCACCCGGATCGGCTCGAGTTGGGCTTGCCTGGCGCTGCGGGGTTGCACCAGCATGCCCAGCGGGGTGTCGGTGAGCCGGAACGCGTCGAAGATCCGCATGATTTCGTCGGGTGAGCCGCTGGCCCGGGTGTGCAGCTCGAACCACTTCCCGCGCCAGGCGGCCCGGTAGTCACCGGGATCATTGCGGATACCGACGATCAGCTCGCTGCCCCGATATGGCTGTCGGAGCACCTGATCAGGGATCGTGGTGTAGGTGCTGTGCCAGTCGAATGCGCCCGCCTCGGCGACGGTGAACGCTCGGCGAGCGCCCCCCACCAGGGCGATGAAACCGCATGACCATGGCCTGGATGCGTTCAGTGCCGGGCCGCTCAGAACCACCTGGGCACCGTCTGGCGTGACGAACGAGGTTCCACCCCGCCACGGCCAGTCGTACCGCCCGCGTTCCAGCGACGTGATCATGTACAGCTCCCAAGACCGCAGATTACCCGCGATACTCGCATACCGACCGTCACCACTGGCATGCGGTGGGTCAGGTCTGAACCAGCTCGGTGGGCACGGTGATCACGTCCACCATCGCGCCGTTGCGTAACACAGTGATCGGCAACGTGGTTCCGATAGCTTCGGAGAACAGTTGCCGCTGGATGCCCTGGGCATCAGTGACGGGCTTGCGCCCGGCACTGAGCACCAGATCCCCGGCGTGCAGGCCGGCCCGGTCGGCGGGGCTACCTGCAATGACCTCCACGAGGCGCAGTCCGGAAGCCTGCCCGGTCCGTTCAACGACCGGTGCGGGCAGCGGGGCTGGCACGCCGACCAGCCCAAGGTAACCCCGGCGCACCCGGCCGTCGGCGAGAAGCGCACCGATGATCCTGCGGGTCGTCGCGTTGACCGGCACGGCCATCCCGAGGCCGATACCGGCGACGGCGGTGTTGATTCCCACCACCTTGGCGTCGGCGTCGGCCAGCGCGCCACCGGAGTTGCCGGGATTGAGTGCCGCGTCGGTCTGAATCACGTCCTCGATCACCCGCACGGCCCGGCCCGCACGCACCGGCAAGGAGCGACCCAATCCGCTGATCACTCCGGCGGTCACCGAGCCGGCGAGTCCGAGGGGATTGCCGATGGCGACCACGAGCTGCCCGACGACCAGCTCGTCGGCGTCACCCAGGACGGCCGCCGGCGGCGTGGCACTCCGGGCTCGCAGCACCGCAAGGTCCGACAGCCGATCGCTGCCCACGACGTCAAAACGGCTCTCGGTACCGTCGGTGAATGCTGCGACGCCGTCGTGGACGGAACCCACGACGTGCGCGTTGGTCAGCAGGAGCCCATCGTCGGCAAAGACGACGGCCGATCCAGCCCCTGGCCCGATTCGTAGGCTTGCCACGTGCGGGGTGACTGCCGCAGCGACTGAGCTGACCGTCCGCGAGTAGGAGTCCAAGGGGTCCACCGCGCCCACCACCCTCACCGGATTACACCGTTACTGCATAAGCAACGCTGCCGCAGCGACCGGTTGTTCCGGTAGTGACAACCTCGCGGTTCGGAACCGAATAGCGCTTTCGAACCTGGGCCGGGCGCAGTTCGGAGCCGAATGGCGGTCTGGCTCTGGCTGTCAGTCTTGTGGTGGGGTTCTCGCTGGATACCAGGCGAGGCCGGGCGCGCCCCAGCCTTGGGCTCTGAGCATTTTTTTCGCCTCGCGGGCATGCCGGCCGACCAGCCGGTTGAGGTAAATGATCCCGTCGAGGTGGTCGGTCTCGTGCTGCAGGCATCGAGCCAGGAAGCCGGTGCCCTCGACGGTCAGCGGTGCGCCGTCTGCGTCGGATCCGGTGACCCGAGCCCAGCTGGCCCGCGCGGTGGGGAAGGACTCACCGGGCACCGAGAGGCAACCCTCCCAGTCGTCGTCGGGATCGGGCATGGTCTCCGGCCGTGCACTGCTCTCCAGCACTGGGTTGACCACGACCCCTCGATGCCGAACGCCTTCCCCATCCGGGCAGTCGTAGACGAACACCCGCAGGTCCACGCCGATCTGGTTGGCGGCGAGCCCGACACCCTGGGCCGCCGCCATCGTGTCGAACATGTCCTCGATCAACGCGTACAGCGTGCTGCCGAACTCCGTGACGGGCCTCGTGGGGGTGTGCAGCACCGGGTCGCCGACGATCCGGATCGGGCGGACAGCCATGAGAGCGCACAGTAATGGTGCCTGCCTCGTCTCCATACCTGCCTGGCGACGTGTCTCGAGAGCGCCGCCGGTTCCTCCGGGCTGCCGCGTGGTTCAATGGCCCACTGAATTACAATACTGTGATTCTGGCCGCCACCGCCGGACGCCGGACGCGGTAGCGGGACCGTGAACCGAGGAGCGCGATGGACGCCGCAGCGGCGCTGCCCCCGATCGACGACCACCCCGAAGGTCTGAGTAGCCGGGAGCGGGAGATCTTGGCCTTCGAGCGTCAGTGGTGGAAGTACGCCGGAGCAAAGGAACAGGCAATCCGTGAGTTGTTCGACATGTCCGCCACTCGCTACTACCAAATCCTCAACGGTTTGATCGACCGGCAGGAGGCGCTTGTCGCCGACCCGATGCTGATCAAGCGGCTACGTCGGCTGCGGTCGGGCCGCCAGCGAGCGAGAGCTGCTAGCCGGTTCGGTGTCGACCCGCGCCACCAGAGACAGACCTAACGCCATGAGCACCCCGAACGGGACCGGAGCCAGCAGGCGACTGCGGATCGCCGGGTTGGCCCTGCTCAGCCTAGCGGTGATCGCTGTTCTAGTCGGGGTGGTGCTCGCGACCACCGGGGGGCAGCCGCCCCCTGCCGCTGCCCCGCCGGCGGCCACCTCTGCTCCCCGTAGTGCTCCGGCGATCCCCTCCACCATTCCGTATCCGCCGACGGTGACCTCGAGCCCGGCGGTGACCTCGAGCCCGGCGGCAGCGCCCATAGTCCCCCCGCTCGGCCCACCGGACGCTGTCGAGGACGCGCCGGTCGGCGAGGAGCGTGTCGACCAGGACCCCATCGACAAGGGATACAGCCGCGGCGAGGTGCGGGTCTACAACAACAGCACCATCCGGGGCCTGGCCGCGCGGGCCGCGGACGATCTCACTGCCGCTGGCTGGACGGTGGTCGAGGTCGGCAACTACGCCCAAGGCACGATCCCCACGACTACCGCGTACTACCAGGAGGGTACTGACCAGCGCGACGACGCCGAGGCCCTCGGCGCCGAGTTCGGGATGCGCGTCGAACCCCGGTTCCCGGGCATCGCGAACGCCGATTCCGGCCTGATTGTGATCGTCACGAATGACTATGTGTCCCCGTGATCACCGTTATTGAGCTCAGAGGCCACGCGTTGTGCGCGTACCAAGCATGCCAACCACTGCATGCAGGCCTGCAACTGCGGCGCGTCTCTGGTGTTCAGCGCCGATCCCGTGCTTGACCAACTCGGCCACCGAGTCGCGTACCGGTCCCAGGTCGCCGACCTCCTCAAGGGCGCACGAGACCCAGCTGACCAGTTCGTGTAGCAGGTCCAACGCGGGCACGCGACGTTCGGCCAGCAGATCGACCCCGGGACCGTTGAGCCCGTGTCGGGCCGCACACCACAGTGCGGCCGACGCGACCTGAGCTCGCAGCGCACACGCTTCTCGACCAGCCGCCAGCTCCCCCAATGCGGTCCGCACCAATGCCCGGGACAACGCCGCCTGCAAAACCGCCTCGTCGACTGTGCTCGCCGCATCCGCCACCCGGAACTCCACAGTGGGAAGTTGCGGGGAAGGACGGGCCACCCAAAAGGTCATCCGCTGATCGATCAGTGCCCCGCACTCGACCAGCCGCGCCACCTGCTCGTCGTAATCGGCCGCCGAGGAGAACCACGGGGACAGGCCGGAGCCGGGGAATCGAGTCTGCTGAACCATGCGCCAGCTTGCGTAGCCCGTGTCATGCCCTTGATAGAAGGGCGAGTTCCCCGACATCGCCAGCAGAGTGGGCAACCAGCGGGCAACATGGTTGAGCACCGCGACGGCAGTATCTCGATCGGGCACCCCGACGTGTACATGACAGCCGCATACCTGGTAGTCCGCCACGACTCCGGCATAGGCCCTGGCAATGTGGTCGTAGCGTTCGCCGGCGGTGATGAGGGTCGCTGCGGTGGTTGGCCCAGCGGTGGACGGCACAGTGTCGGCAAGAATTGGAGTGCCGGATGAAATCAGTACCGTCCTCTCGGCTTGAGCCGCGCGAGCCAACCCCGCCCGTGCTCCGCAAAGCTGTGCTCGCAGGCCTTCCAGGGTGACGCAAACACCGGTGGTCGCCTCGATCTGAATGCTCAACAGCTCCGAGTGCACAGCGGCTCCCTCGGCGCAAGGAGGCGCAGTCGATGCTTTTGCCAGTACGGCTGCCGCCCGGGGCGCAGTCCGCCCGGATATCTCGTCCACCAGGAGGAACTCTTCCTCCACCCCGATCGTGAGCCCGGTTGCGGTGGCTTTATCCAGCGCGCTGTGCGAGCTATCGGTCATGCTTGTCTCCCGCCGGTCAGCGGCATCAGCTGGACCGCCCGGCGGCGTAGCCAGCCAGCACCGCAAGCTGGATCGGGTCCAGTGAGGGACGGACAGCTTCGCGCGCCGCGGCCAGGTGTGCCGCGGTCACCTCGGCGGCCTGCAGTGATTCGCGCATGGCAGTGAGCGCAGCCTCCCGGATCAGTGCCGCGCAGTCCGCCGCGGAGTAACCCTTCAGGTCCGCGGCCAGCGCCTCGAGATCCACGTCGGCCGTCAGCGGCGTGTTGCGGGCCGCGGACCTCAGGATTGCCGCGCGTGCGTCGGCGTCCGGTGGTGACACGTACACCAGCCGCTCCAGCCGACCGGGTCGCAGCAGCGCCGGATCGATGAGCTCTGGTCGGTTGGTGGCGCCCAGCACCACCACATCGCGTAGCGGCTCCACTCCGTCGAGCTCGGTGAGCAACGCGGCTACCACCCGGTCGGCTACGCCGGTGTCGGAAGATCCGCCGCGCCGCGGGGCCAGCGCGTCGACCTCGTCCAGGAAGATCAGCGCGGGTGCAGCGTCGGAGGCGCGGCGGAACAGCTCGCGCATCGCCCGCTCGGACTCACCAACCCACTTGTCCAGCAGCTCGCCCCCCTTGACGGAGAACACGTTGAGCGCTCCAGATCCAGCCAACGCCCGGACCAGGAAGGTCTTGCCACAGCCGGGTGGCCCGTACAGCAGCACGCCGCGCGGCGGGTCGACGCCGAGCCGGGTGAACGAGTCCGGGTAGCGCAGCGGCCACAGCACCGCCTCGGTGAGTGCCTGCTTGGTCTCGGCCATGTCGCCGACCTCGTCCAGCGTCAGCCCACCAGTGGCGATGGTGTCCGAGGTGGACATCGAGATCGGCCGGACGGTATCCAGGGCGCCGATCAGGTCCTGCTGATTGATCATCAGCTCGGGTTTTTTGGCGTCGGTTTCCGTGGTTTCCGTCGTCGTATGTCGTAGCGCGGCCCGCACGGCTGCCTCACGACGCAACGCGACGAGATCAGCGGCGACGAACCCCGGGGTCCGCTCACCCACGGCTGCGAGATCGATGTCCGTGGCCAGCGGCACTTCACGAAGCAGCACCCGGAGCAGTTCAGTGCGGGTCCGGGCATCGGGCAGTCCGATCGACAGCTCACGATCGATCAGGTTCGGCGCGCGGAGCCGCGGATCCATCGACTCGGGGTGTGCGGTGGTGACGACGAGCGCGACGCTGTCCAGTGCGGGCGCCAGCATGTCAAGCACGACGGTGGCCAGCGGCGGTGGGGAGGTGGCGGGCAGCAGCGCCTCGACATCGGTGACCAGTAGCACGCTGGGGTGCCGCGCGCGGGCGGCTGTCACCGCGTCACCCACCCGCTGGGCGGCCGCACCGGGTTCCACCGCTGCCACACTGGGCGCGGCCAGCTCGACGACGTGGGCCCCGGCGTCCCTAGCCACCGCGCGCACCATGGTGGCCTTGCCGACGCCCTCGGGTCCGTGGACGGCCGCTCCGAGGCGGGTGCTGGCGCCCAGCCTGCGCAGCAGTTCGGGCTGGCGGAAGGTGAGGTCCAACCATTCGGCCAGCCGCCGAGCGGCGTCGTGCGCGCCCACCAGATCGGCCACGGCGGGCGCGACCGGTGGCGCCGGACTGAGATCGTGGAGTTGCTCTGTGTCTCGGAGTTGCGGCGCAGGGAGGTCTCCGGTGCGCGGACCGTCGCGCCACCCGACCACAGTGGACGGATGCGGGGCCACCGGCCCGGTCGGGTCGGTGGCCGTCACGGTGAGCAGCTCGTTGGTCCAGGTCATCCCGATCGCCGCGGACAACCGGCTGCGCACCGCCGTCGCGTCCGAGCCGGGCGCCACGTCCTGTGGGAGCAGGGACACTGCGTCTCCAGTGGTGAGCACCTTGCCGGCCAGTGCCAGCCGCAGCGTCTCGGGGCTTACCGAATGGCTGACCAGGGCCGATCCGCTGACGGTGATCGATCTTGCCGCGGATACCTGCGCCGGCGTGAGCACCACCTCAGAACCCTCGGTCAGCCCGAGGTTGGACAGCGTGAGGTCGTCCAACAATGCGGTTCCAGGGGCGGTCTGCCCGGCTGCGGCGAGCGCGGCGCTCACCCGAGCGCCGGTGAGCCGTACGGCATCCCACTGCCGCAAGCCCAGGGCGTCGAGCACCTCCGGATGTAGCCGGACCACCCCGCGCCGCGCGTCCAGCGCCGAGGTGCTGAGCCTGGCGGTCAAGGTGATCTGCGGTGTGCTCACGGCGTCCGAGCGTACTGACGCGCCCTGTTCAGCAGTCTGGATGCACACTGCACCAAACGGCCCCCGAATTACTGCAGTCTGCATCCAGACTGCGAGAAGCCGGGGTGGGAGTACGTACGCGTACGCCCCCGGGAGCAGGGGTGCCGGCCATCGGCCTCCCGGTGAAGTGCGTCAGCGGCCTCTCCGAGCCAGACGCGCGCGACGCCGCCGCGGCGGAGCATTTACGCCATGTCCGATCTATCGCCCCAGGTCACGAGGAGTGACGCCGTGCCTACCATCGACCGAACTACCCGTCCCGGCTCGCTACGCGTCTCCGATGCCGAACGTGAACAGGTCGCGGCCCGTGTCCGCGACGCCGCCACGGTTGGGATGCTCACCCTCGCCGAGGCCGACGAACGCCAAACCGCCGCCTACGCGGCTCAAATCCGTGCCGATCTCACCGAGCTCACCGACGACCTGCCCGCCACCCATACCCGGGGACCGGCTGAGCCCGACCTCACCGTGTCGCTGGAGCCCGGGGTCCGGCACCGGCTCGCCATGCACGCGGCGGTCGCGGTGGTGCTCGCTGCCGTGCTGATCGTCCGGTGGGCGCTGGGCCCCGTGCCGTGGTTCTGGCCGGCGGGACCGATGTTCTGGCTGACGCTCAGCGTGGTGCTGCACTACCGCTGGGCCCGCCACCGCCGAGTGCCGAGCACGACCAGCCGCCAGCTTAACGTCGCCGATTGACAGCAAGGGCACTCTCATGATCTCCAAGGCTGCCCCACAACCGGTGCCGCAGCCTGCAGGCGTCCCTGCGGCAGCGCCACCCCGGGGTCGCAGGGTCCCCCGTGCGCAGTTGTCCGGCCGACTCCGCAAGTTCGTCCGCGCGACGCACGTCACCGTGTCGGCCGGATGGCTTGGCCTCGTCGTCGCGATGCTCATCCTGGGCATCAGCGCCGCAACCACCCCCAACTCGACGTTCGTGCTCGCCTGCTACGCGATGATGGAACGCATCGGCGGTGTGGTCATCCCCTTCTTCGCGGTGGCGACGCTGCTGAGCGGGATCGTCCTGTCGGTCGCGACCCCTTGGCGGTTGCTCCAGCATTGGTGGATCGTCGTCAAGCTGGTCCTCGCCGTAGCGGTCATCGTTACCGCGGTGGCATTGACTGGCGATTGGCTCCAGCAGGCCGTGGCTCAGGCCGCAGGGTCGTCGCGGGTTGCGGAGGGATCGAATGCCGGGATGCCGGCGTGGCTGGTGGTCGCTGGATCGGGAGTCCATCTGCTGTTCCTGTGGGCTGCCACAACGATCTCTGTGGACAAGCCCTGGGGAAAGATCAAGCGGGATCGTCGAACGGCGGCCGAACGCGGGTCGCGCGTCGCGTCGAGGTGAGGCTCCACCACGGCGACGCTCAGCGGTGCATCAGCGCGAGCCGGCGGGGGTCGTCGGCTAGAACCAGCACGTCCGCGGCGGCCGGATCGTGCTCGGCGTCATAACGGCGGTAGGCCAGCAGCGTCCAGTGCAGCTGCGGGTCCAGCCTGCGGGCCAGCGCGG
Organism: Actinomycetota bacterium; assembly: GCA_030862525.1. Lineage (GTDB taxonomy): Bacteria > Actinomycetota > Actinomycetes > Mycobacteriales > Pseudonocardiaceae. The sequence goes on from JALZDN010000044.1 coordinate 15,603, forward strand.
CGGCGGACAGCCGCAGATGCACGGTGAGCTCGGACGGCAGGCCGCGTCCGAGCAACAGCGCCCCCGCGAGCAGCAGCACCCCGTTGGCCGGCAGCTCGACCCGCTGCGCCCGATACGCCCGGTCCGCCCGGCTGTCCCAAAGCCGGGGCAGCACCTGGCCGGAACCGGCGGGATCGGCCGGCCCGAGCACCTCGCGGCGTAGCCCGGCTACGTCCAGCCACCCGTGCAGCAGCTCATCGGGATCGGTGCGGCCGTGCTCCAACCGCACCGAGGCAGGCCGCAGGAAGTCCGCCGCAGACACCCGCAGCACCGGCCGGCCGCGCAACCGCAACGCCTCGGCCAGCGCGTCGGCCAGCGCCACCGGCTGGGTTGGCGGCGCGCCGTCGACGATCACTCGCGCACGACCGGGAAACTGCTGCGTTACCCGTTCGGCCAGCTCCTCGAGCAGTGCGGGCTCACGGATGGGTTGGACCCACACCCCCACACAGTGCTCCCGGTTCCGTTTCGACTCAAGCGTGGTGCCGGCTGCTGCTGGCCCAAGCCGTAATACTGCGCCGGTGAACGACACCGTGCGCTACGAGCTTGAGGGCCATGTCGCGACGATCACGTATCACCGCCCGGAGCGGCTCAACGCCATCGACGGCGCAATGCGGCGCGAGCTGAACGAGGCGTTCAGCCGGTTCCGCGACGACGAGGACGCGTGGGTGGGCATCGTCACCGGCGCCGGTCGAGCGTTCTGCGCAGGGGCGGACCTGCGCGGTGAGGGCGACCCGACGGGGGAGTTCCGGGGCACGTTCTGGGAACGCCCGACGGTGAACTCCTTCGAAAGCGGCTGGGAGATTTTCAAACCGGTCATCGCGGCGGTCAACGGGTACTGCCTCGGCTACGGGTTGACGCTGGTCACCTGGTGTGACTTCGTGATCGCCAGCGAGCGGGCGGAGTTCGGTTTCCCCGAGGTCCGGATCGGGGTGCCGACGATCGTCGGCGCGATCCGGCTGCCTCGGAGGATCAACTGGCAGTACGCGATGGAGCTGCTGCTCACGGGGGAGCGCATCGGCGCCGCACGCGCTCACGAGATCGGTCTGGCCGGTTGGGTGGTGCCGCACGAGGAATTGATGGACGCTGCCCGATCGTTGGCTGATCGGTTGGTGCATGCTGCGCCGCTGGCTGCGCGGGCGATCAAGGAGGTCGCGGTGCGCACCGCCGACATGCCGATGACCGACGCCATCCGGTTCGGCGAGACCATGCGCCGGGTGGTGGGCGCGACCGAGGACGCCGCCGAGGGCCGGGCCGCCGTGCTGGAACGGCGCGATCCGGTGTGGCGCGGGCGGTAGGCGGCGCCACCTGTCAGGCATGAGCGCCTGACACACCGTGCATGAGAGGCGGACACACCGTGCATGAGAGGCGGACACGCGGGGCTGGGGGCTAGGGTCGCCAGCCGGGACGGACCAGGCCTGCCTCGTAAGCGATCACCACGAGCTGTGCGCGGTCCCGAGCGCCGAGCTTGACCATTGCGCGGCTGACATGAGTCTTGGCCGTTGCCGGGCTGACGACCAGTGTGGTGGCGATATCCTCATTGGACAGCCCTTGGGCGACAAGTGCCATCACCTCCCGTTCCCGATCGGTGAGCGCCCGCAGTGCCGTGGTGTTCGCCGGCTGCTTGGCGCGGCTGGCGAACTCTGCGATCAGGCGCCGGGTGACTCCTGGGGACAGCAGCGCATCGCCGCCGGCCACGGCGCGCACCCCACTGATCAGATCAGCCGGTTCGGTGTCTTTGACCAGGAAGCCGCTGGCGCCGGTGCGCAGCGCCTCGAAGACGTACTCATCGAGCTCGAAAGTTGTCAGGATCACCACGTGCACGCCCGTCAACCGGGCATCGGCGGCGATCTGCTTGGTTGCCTCGAGCCCGTCGGTTCCCGGCATCCTGATGTCCATCAGCACCACATCGGGGCGCAGGTCGACGGCCAGCCGGACGGCGGCAGCGCCGTCGCTCGCCTCCGCCACCACCTCGATGTCAGGCTGGGCGTCGAGCAGCGCGCGGAAACCGGCGCGGACCAGGGCCTGGTCGTCGGCGAGCAGCACACTGATCATGTTGCATTCTCCGTCGCCGGGGCCTTCAGCGGGAAGCTGGCCTGCATCCGAAACTCGCGGCCACCGGGCAGCGGACCCGCGCTGAACTGGCCACCTAGGGCGGTGACCCGCTCCCGCATCCCGGCGATTCCGTTGCCGGTCCCTTCAGCCCCTGACCGGGGCGCATCTGCCAGGTGATTGTCCACCTGCACTGTGAGGCTGTTGGGCTGGTAGCTGATCAATGCGGTGGCCCGGGCGACGGCGCCGTGCCGGGCGGCGTTGGTCAACGCCTCCTGCAAGATCCGGTAGGCCGCGACGTCCACGCTCGTCGGCAGCTGCACCGGATCGCCCCGCACCTCAGCGTGCAAGTCCAACCCGGCGTCGCTGCTGCTGACCACCAGCTCGTCGAGCCTGGCCAGGCTCGGAGCCGGAACGCGTGGCGCAGCCTCGTCCACGGCACGCAGTACGCCCAACACCGAGCGCATCTCGGTGAGTACGTCCTTGCTCGCCTGCTTGATGGTGGTCAGGGCACCACGCGCGGCGTCTGGCTGTTCGTCGAGCAGGTGCAGTGCCACCGACGCCTGGACGTTGATCAGCGAGATGTTGTGTGCGAGCACGTCGTGCAGGTCACGGGCGATCTGCAGGCGCTGCTCGGTGGCCCGGCGCCGTTCTTGTTCATCCCGGGACCGGGCGGCCTCGGCGCCGCGCTCGGCGCGGAACCGTAGCCCCTCGCAGGCCAGCAGCACGACGAGCACCCAGGCCGCGATGCCGGCCGCCTGGCCGACACCGGGTGCCGGTGCGCCGCCGGGCAGCGCCTGCACCAGCAGCAGCGTGACATATGCCGAACCCGCGCCGGCCCACGCGGCCAGCCGATGCCCACGCAGCACGGCGCCGGTCAAAGCCAGCGCAACACTGAGAAACGCTGGGCCGTAGGGATAGTTCAGTGCGTAGTAGGTCACCGTCGCGGCGAGGACCCCGCCGAGTACCAGCACGGGGTAGCGCCGTCGAACAAGCAGCACGATCGGACCGGCAACGAGCAGCGTGATAGCCAGCGCGTCCAGCGGGGTGCGCTCAGGCTGGCTGATGGCGGCAAAGCGGGTTCCCTGGATCTGCGCCAGGGCGATCACCAGCGGCAGCACGAATACCGGTAGGCGCCGGAGCAGACCGGCACCGGCCGGGTTCCCCAGGGCTGCTTGTGCCACCGGAGCAACGGTAGTCAGCAGCTCGTGCGGGGGCATCGATCAGCGGAAGGACGAGCCACTACACCATCGGGAGTATCCGGTCATGAAGCGCTGCCCCGCCGGGAGCAGCGCGGCTGGTGTAATGGGGTCACGCTCCTGCCGTCCGCTGTGCGAGGACGGCAGGAGCGTGCAGCGGCAAGGCTAGAAGCTGCTGCTCGTCGTGCTCGCCGGCATCACCATCCAGGGGTCGCTGCTCGAGCAGCTCATCGCCGCGCCCTCATCCATTCAGCAGGTGTCGAATGTCGCTATCACCGGAGCGCAAGCGCAATTCGTCCTGCTCGCGGTTGCCTCCTGTGCTATCGGGTAATCGAACCGGGGGTCCGGCGCTGAATGCTGCGCTACCGTCAGCATGGCAGCCTGACACGCCGTGCAGGGGATACGGACGCGCCGTTTAGGGGCGACGGTAGAAATGCATCCGGATCAGCTGAGCGCAAGTCGTCAAGCCGCAAGCGGACACACCGCGTGCAGTCAGGGCTGACCCACGTCCACCGTTACGTCCGGGGTGCGGCGCAGGGTGTTTGTGACGTAGCACAGCCGTTCCGCCACGGGCACCAACCGGCGTAGGCCGTCGGCGTCCGGCGCGTCAGCCCGCACCGAGATCTGGATCGCGGAGAAGCTCGGGCCGTCGTAGTCGCCGGTCGCCCGCACCCGCAGTCCGGCCAGCTCGACCCCCCGCTTGTCGGCCGAGTAGGCCATAGCCAGCGTGAAGCAGGAGGCGATGGAGGCGAGCAGCAGCTCAGTGGGCTGCGGTCCCTGGTCGGTGCCACCGACCGACTCCGGCTCGTCGACGATCAGCTCGAAGCGCCCGGCAGACACCCGGCAGCGCAGCCCCCCATCCCACGTCGCGTCCACCGAACGGGTAGTCACCGGCGTCCTCCTCGACCGGGAATGTGCGTGTTTCACGCGCGTGCAACGTGCGTGCAACGCTCCGGAGCACTGTGATCGACACATTCATCCCAGCATCCAGCCAAGGAGGCCCCGGATGACTGTACCCCGGTCCCGCACCGACGAGCGGGTCACGACGTTGCCGTGCCGAGCCGGCTGCCGGGTAGATCCGGCGCTGCGCCGACACCACGATCGGCTGCTTACCGTTGAGTCCAACATCGATGAGCTCATCGAGCTCATCGAGCTCGCGGTGACGTGGGGCGAACTGGACTACTCCGCCGTCGACGTCGTGCCGCCTGGGCAATGGCTGGAGTTCGCCGCATGCCACGAGTGGCGGGACCCGCAACGCGCGGCGCGCATCTTCAGCGTGGCTACTGACATCGCGCTGCGCGCAGCCCGGCGGGAGACGGCCTACCCGCTGCAGGTCAGGGCCGGCTGAGCCGGGTGACGTCGTCCACGGCCAGGTCAAGGACGGTGGCCGAGGCACCCCCGCGCCGCAGCGCGAGCTGTCCCGAGTCGTCGATCCGGCCCACCACGGCCGCGTGCAGCCCGCGGTCCAGGAACGGTTGTGCGCATTCCGCCTCACGCCCGGCCGGGGCGCAGAGCAGGAACCCGAAGCTGGGGAAGCAGGTCAACCAGGCCAGCAACCCGACGCCAGGCGGCACCGGCACCGCGTCCAGGTCGAGCGCAACGCCGTGGCGTCCCCGCTCCAACAGCATCGCCAGCGACCCGACCAGCCCGGCCATGCTGATGTCCTTGGCCGCCACGCACGCCGCGGATTCGGCGAGCCGGGCGAAGAGCCGCACGTCTCCGGCGCACCGCGACCCACGCTCCTCGAAGGCGGGGAAGAACGGGAAGTCCGGGCGCATCCGGCCGTCCAGCGCGGCGGCCACCAGCAGGCTCTGCCCGGCCCGCACCCGGGTCACCGACAGCGCCTGCCCACTGGCGGTGCCGACGCCAAACGCCGAGATTGCGGGCTCGCCGTCGTACCGCGTGAGATGTCCACCGAGGATCGGTACGTCGTAGAGCTTGCAGGCCCGCCGCATCCCCAGCAGTGCCGAGCGAGCCACCTCCTCAGAGCCGACGATGGTGTCGATAATGCCCAGCGGCAACGCACCCATCGCGGCCAGGTCGTTGACGTTGGTGAGCACCGCGGCGAAGCCGGCGCCGTACGGGTCGGCGGCCACGAACGGCGGCCATAGTGCCTCGCCGCAGGCCACCACCTGCCCGCCCAGCGCGTCCACCGCCGCGCCGTCGTCACCCGGCCCGGAGAGCCAGTCGGCCGGGCCCAGCACCTCGCTAACCAGCCCGAGCGCCGCCTTGCCACGCAACCCGGGGTGAACCCGCAGGGTCTGCACCAACTCGGCCAGCGCGGCTGGTGCGTCCGCCGCCGCCGTCGTGTCGGCCATCGCCGCCTCCGTCCCCGTCGTCGTTTCCGATAGTAGGTGCCTACCCACTATGTGATCTAACATCGAGACCGTGCGACTGCCGAGCTTCCTTGAGCTGCCCGCCCGTAGCGGCAAGCCTCGCACCACCGGGCTAACGCACGTGCTTGACACCGGGGTACCGCCCGCCGCCGCGGCCGCCCTGCTGGCGACCGGCGCCGCGCACATCGACGTGTGGAAGGCCGGGTGGGGCACCGCCTACGTCGACCCGGGCCTGCCGGAGAAGGTGCGACTGCTGGCCGAGGGCGATGTCGCCGCCTGCCTCGGTGGCACCCTACTGGAGATCGCCTGGGCGCAGGGCAGGGCCGAGGAGTGCCTGGCCTGGGCGGAAGAGGTCGGCTTCCGCTACATCGAGGTGTCCCGCGGGACCGTGCCGATGAGCTTGGCCAACAAGCACGACCTCGTCGGGCTGGCCGCCGGCCGGTTCGTCGTGCTCGCCGAGGTCGGGTCCAAGGACCCGGGCGAGCAGCCGACACCGGCGCAGTGGCACGCCGAGGCGCAGGCCGACCTCGCGGCGGGCGCCCGCCTGGTGGTCACCGAAGGGCGGGCGAGCGGCACCGTCGGCACATTCGATGCCGCCGGGCGAGTCCGCGAGGACGTGGTGGCCGCAGTGGTGGACGGCGTCGGGATGGAGCACGTGATCTTCGAGGCACCGCGCGCCGAGCAGCAGGCCTGGTTCGTCCGCCGGTTCGGGTCCGAGGTGAACCTCGGGAACGTGGGGCTGGAGCAGCTGATGGCGGTGGAGACGCTGCGGCTGGGGCTGCGCTCTGACACTGTGCGCTGGGACACTGCCGCGGTCGGGACGCTGGCGCGGTGACGACAGCGAATCTCGTACCAGGGCGTTACCGCGGCGTCGCGGTGGCCACCGTGCCGGGCCCGCTGGACGAGGCCGCGCTGCGTGCGCACTTCCTCGGCCGGGAGGCCTACCGCCGCACCCGATTCCTGGTCGTGCGCGCCGGCGAGTGCACCGCGATTCTGCGGGTCGCCAAGGCCTCGGAGACCGAGCTGTTCAGCCCGCTCGTCAAGCTGGAGCTGCTGGCCCGCCCGCAGGAGTGCGTGTTCCTGCACCGGCCTGACCTGGACACCGCGATCCCCTCCGCGCTGGCCGCGGCCGCGGTCACCGACGCGCCCGGTGCCAGCGCCGTGGTGGTGCGCGGCCGCTACGAGCACGTCAACTTCATCCTTAACCCCCGCCCGCGTCGAGTGGTCGTGCGCGAGGTGGTCCCGCCGAAGCCGGCCAAACTGTTCGACCAGGCCCAGCGGGTTGTGGCGGTGACCGAAGACCTGCCCCCGCTGGAGCTGGTGCACGAGGTGGTGGACCTCACGGAGGTGGCCAGGGCGCACCCCGCTGAGCACTACCTGCTGCCTTGCCGGGGCTCCGGCGTCACCGTCGCCGGGGTCAAGGTGTCCTATCTGGACGAACGACCGCCGCTGGCGGACTGGACGCTGCTGGGCTGCGAGCGCTCCCGGCAGATTCACCGCTGGTGCTACGGATCGGAGCCGTCCACCGTGGACTTCTGTCCGAAGAGGGATCCTGCACCCGGCGTGCTGACCAAGTGCTGCCTACAGGAGGAGCACATCGAGGTCGGCGAGGGATGGGTGTCGGTGCCGTGGGGGTCATCGCTCGAGCAGGTCCGGGAGGCGCTGACCGGGCTCTCCCGCGCACTGGAGCCGGCGTGGGCACCCGGCTGACCGACTCGGCCAGCTACGCCCACCTGTGGGGCACCGACGAGCTGACCCGGGTGTTCGACGAGCCGGCCCGGCTGCAGTGCTGGCTGGACATCCTCGTGGCGCTGGCAAGTGCGCAGGCCCGCCTCGGCGTCGTGCCGGTGGATGCTGCCGAGGCGATCGCCGTTGGCGCCCGGGTGCCGGCACTCGACCTGGACTACGTCGCCGAGCAGACCCGGCTCACCTCGCACTCCACACTTGGCCTGATCCGCGGACTGCAACGGGTTCTGCCCGAGCACGCTCGGGAGTACGTCTACCTCGGCGCCACCGTGCAGGATCTCACCGACACCTGGTTCGGGGTGGTGATGCGCGAGGTCGGCGCCCTCGTTTGGCGCGAGCTGCGGGCGCTGGAGGCCGACCTGCTCGACCTCGCCCGGGTCCACAGGGACACAATCCAAGTAGGGCGGACACACGGCCAGCCCGGCGCGCCGGTCACTTTCGGGTTTAAGGCGGCGTCCTGGGCTGACGAGGTGCGCCGGCACCTGCAGCGGCTGCGCGACGGGCGATCGAGGTGGCTGGTCGGGCAGCTGGGCGGCGCAGTCGGGGTGCTGGCGTTCTTCGGTGCGGAAGGCACGGCGCTGCGGCGGCTGTTCTGCGCCGAGGTCGGGCTGGCCGACCCGGGCATCTCCTGGCTCACCTCACGCGACCGGCTCGCCGAGTTCGGCCACCTACTGGCCATGGTGTGCGGCACGCTGGCTCGGATTGGCGGCGAGGTCTACGAGCTGCAGCGCCCAGAAATCGGCGAGCTGGCCGAGCCCACCACGGCCACCACGATCGGCAGCATCACCATGCCGCACAAGCGGAACCCGGAAGGCAGCGAGCACCTGGACACCTTGGCGCGGCTGGCCCGATCGTCTGCCACGGTGCTGACCGAGGGCCTGGCCCAGCTGCATGAGCGTGATGGGCGCGGGTGGAAGGCCGAGTGGGTGGCGCTGCCCGAGGTGTGCCTGCTGACCGGCGCCGCGCTGCGCATCGCGCGTACGACCGTCAGCGGGCTGGAGGTGCGTGTCGGCACGATGGCGGCCAACCTGGCCCGGCACGGCGATACGCTGGGGTCGGAGCGGGTGCTGGCCGGGCTCTCGACGCGACTGGGCAAGCACCGGGCGCAGGCCGCGCTGCAGGAGGTGCTGGCCGGCCGGCCGGCGGATCTCGCGGCGGCGCTCGCCGAGCGCGGGCTGGCCTCGGCCGAGGACGTCAGCGACTGGATCGGCCGCCCGTCGGTGGCCACGGCGGGGGAGATGGTCGACGCGGTGTTGGCCCGCGCCGCGGCGGCCCGGGCCGACGAGCCGGAGACCTGGCCGTGATCCCGCCGCGGTTTCCGCTCGCGGTGCTGCCCACGCCGCTGGTGCGGGCGCACCGGCTGGAGGCGGCGCTTGGACGGGGGTCGGTGCTGCTCAAGCGCGACGACCTGGCCGGGTTCGCGGTCGGCGGCAACAAGACCCGGCCGCTGGAGTACCTGCTGGGACGGGCGCTGGCCGACCGGTGCGACGTGCTGGTGACCGGAGGCGGCCCGGGCTCTAACTTCTGCCCGGCCGCCGCGGTGGCCGCCCGCGCCGCCGGCTTGGACTGCGAGCTGGTGGTCTGGGGCGACGTGCGCGGCTCGGCCAACCTGGCGATTGCAGCGGCTGCCGGTGCCTGCATCCGGCCGACTGGCGACGAGATGCGCGAGGCCGTGGACGCCGTGATCGAGGCACGCGCTGTCGAGCTGGCCGCGGCCGGCCGGCGACCGTTCCCGGTACCGCGCGGCGGGTCCACCCCGCTGGGCGCGGTCGGGTTCGCGGTCGCTGCGGTCGAGCTGGCAGCACAGCTTGACCGGGAGCCGGCGTTGGTGGTGCTGGCCGTCGGCTCCGGCAGCAGCTGCGCCGGGCTGCTGGCCGCCGGGCCGCCGTGGCCAGTGCTGGGGGTGTCGGTCAGCCGGCCACCGCTGGAGGTCACCGGCAAGGTGCGTGCGCTGGCCGAGGCGTGCGCCGGGCTGCTAGGAAACCCGTCGCCCCGGTCCGAGTGGTTGGAGATCCTGGATGTCCGCGGGCCCGGTTTCGGGGTCGCGTCGCCGGCTGACCGGGCGGCTGCCCGCCTTGCGCTGCACACCGAGGGCCTGTTGCTCGACCACACCTACGGCGCCAAGGCGTTCGCGGTGCTGACCGAGCGGGTCGGCGGTGCCGGGGGACCCGTGGTGTTCTGGCACACCGGCGGCCTGGTGCCGGCCATCGCAGTCCTGGGAGTACAGACGTTGGAAGGACGGACGTGACGACCAGACGCGAGGAGGGTCCACCGCAGGCCGGAGCGGCGCCCGAGCTGGTGGACTCCGGCTTCACACTGGAGAATGCGGACGCCTCGTTCTTGCACAGAGGACTGAACCTGGCCGATATGGCGCACGTGCTCGACTTAGCTCGGCGCGGCATCGTGCCGGTGCCGGCCCAGCGCGCGCTGTTGGCGCTGCTGCTCGAGGTGTACGAGGTGCCCGCCGAGCAATTCCCCTACGACCCGTCCTACGGCGAGCCGTACAACTCCCGCGAGCGCTACTTCGTCTCCCGGATCGGTGACGTCGCCGGCTGGCTGCACGCCGGGCGGCCGCGGCGGGAGGCGGCCCGGATCGCGCTGCGGCTGCACCTGCGTCGCCAGCTCGTCGAGCTGGTCACGGAGGCCGCCGCGTTCGCCCGGGTGGCCGTCGACCGGGCCGACGAGCACGCCGAGACCGTGATGCCCGACCAGACCTACCTGCAGCAAGCCCAGCCCTCGACGTTTGGGCACTACCTGTTGTCCTTTGTGTACGCATGCGTGCGGGACGCCCGGCGGCTGGTCGAGGAGCTGGACTGGGTCGACTGCAGCCCGGGCGGCGCGGGCTGCGTCAACGGCACCCGGCTGCTCTCCGACCGCGGCTTCGTCGCGGACGCGCTCGGGTTCGGCGGCGTGATCGAGCACACCCGCGACGCGATGTGGCAGATCGACGGCCTGATCCACGTGCTGGCCACCGCGGCGAGCCTGCTGTCCGGGTTCAGCAAGCTGGCCGAGGACCTGGAGATCTGGTCGAGCAGCGAGTTCGACTTCGTCGACCTGGCCGACGCCTATACCCGAGCCAGCGTGCTCATGCCGCAGAAGCGCAACCCGTACTCCCTGGCCATCGTCCGGGGTGCCTCTGGGGTCGTCATCGGTCGGCTGACCGGTTTCCTTGCGGTGGCCAAGAGCCCGTCCGCCCGCAGCGACAACCTGATCTTCGCCTACGGCGAGGTGCCGCGGGCGCTCGACCTGTGCCTGCGGATCACCCGGCTGATCACCGGGGTGGTGCGCACGATGCGGGTCAACGCCGAGCGGATGGCCGAGGAGCTGCGCGCCGGCTACACCCAGTCCACCGACCTCGCAGAGCACCTGGTGCAGGTCTGCGGGGTGGACTACCGCACCGCCTACGTCGTCGTGGGGCGCACCGTGCGGGCGGCCAGCCGGGCCGGCATCCCCGGCATGAAGATCACCGGTGAGATGATCGACGAAGCGGCCCAGGAGCACACCGGACGGTCCTGGGGCCTGGCCGGTGCGGACCTGTCCGAGGTGCTCGACCCGTGGCGGATCGTGCTGTCCCGGCAGGCCCAGGGGGGTGCCGCGCCGACGGCGCTGCACCGCATGACAGAGAACCTGCGGACTTCGCTCGAAGAGCTGGATGTCGCGGTCGGTGAGCGCACTGCGGCCCACGACCGTGCCGAACGGGCGCTGCTGGAGGCGGCCCGGGCCGTCGTCGAGGAGGATGCATCGTGAGCGTGCTGCCGGACGAGGTCAGCGTGGTCAACGTCGGGCTGCCGATGTTCGCCGATGCCCTGCGCGCGCAGGGCGTGGCGGTGCAGCACGTCGACTGGCGGATTCCCGCCGGCGGCGACCTGGACGCGGTGGCCACGCTGAGCCGACTCTACGGCGACCATGGATCCACTGTGGACGCTGCCAACACCGAGGTGGTGCGGCGGCTGGACTCCGGCGTGCCGCAGCTCGTCGAGGTATCCACGGCGCAGCAGGCGGTGCCCGGGATGGAGGGCCGCACCTTGCTGCACTGCGGCCCGGCGATCGACTTCGGGCAGGTGTGCGACCCGCTGCGCCGTTCAATGCGGGTCGCTGTGGTCGCCGAGGGCTGGGCGGCCGACGTGGAGGAGGCGCAGCGGCTGCTGGCCGTTGGTGACGTGGCGCTGGAGCCGGCCAATCATCACCAGGCAGTGGTGCCGATGGCCAGCGCGATCGGTCCGACGGCACCGATCTTCGTCGTGCAGGACCGCGAAGGGGGCACCCGGGCCTACGCTCCGATCAACCAGGGCCCCGGCGAGGTGGCCTGGTTCGGTCGGGACACTGACGCGGCGGTCGAACGGCTGCGGTTCCTGCGCGACGTCGCTGGCCCGGCGCTGACCCGGGTCCTGAGCTCGACCGGTCCACTGGACATCCTCAGCTTGGCTGCGCAGGGCGTCTCGATGGGCGACGACCTGCACATGCGTACTCAGGCCGCGACGAACCTGCTCATCCGCACCTGGCTGCCGCAACTCGCCGACCTGCCGGAGCAGGAGCGCGGCGGGATGGCCCGCTTCCTGTCCGGCAACCACCTGTTCTTCCTCACGCTGGCGATGGGCGCGGCCAAGGCGCTCACCCTGTGGGCCGAGCAGGTGAGCGGGTCGAGCATCGTCACGTCCATGTCCCGCAACGGGACCACGTTTGGGATCAAGCTTGCCGGCTCGCTGGAGTGGCACATCACCGACGCTCCACCGATCAAGGACGCGCTATACTATAGCGGCTACGGGCCTGAGGACGCCGCCCTGGACATCGGCGACTCCGCCGTGCTGGAGCTGGTCGGGCTAGGGGGCCCGGCGGCCGCCGGCTCCCCGGCCGTGGCGGCGTTCCTTGGTGGGTCGATGGCCGATGCCAGGCGGGCTACCGAGGCGTTCCGGCAGATCTGCGTCGGTACCAGCAGCCGCTTCACGTTGCCGCCGTTGGACTTCAGTGGCACGCCGGTCGGGGTGGACGTGCGGCGGGTGGTGGAGCTGGGGATCACCCCGCAGGTCAACACCGGCATCCTGCACTCGTCCTCAGGTGTCGGGCAGATCGGCGCGGGGGTGGCCACCGCGCCGCTGGAGTGCTTCACCGAGGCGCTTGCTGCGCTGGGCGCCCGCCTGGCCCGATGAAGGCGCTCGACGTCGGGCTTGGGGTCCGCGAGGTGCTTGACCACCCGGCCGAGGGCCGGGTGGTCGCGGTCTATTCGCGGGCGGCTTACCTGCAGTTTCCTGGGGGCCTGCTCGCGGTGACGTCTGTGCGGGCGCCGGCTGGCCCACTGCACCTGAGATACCCGGCGCTGCCAGCGCTGCGGCTCGGCGCTCCGGTGTGGACCGACGGTTTCCGGCTGACGGGGCCGGGATGGGCGGTGGCGCTGGATGCGTCGACCTGGGTGGGCGAGCTATCCCCGCCCCTGCCTTCCGCCATCGCCGTGCCCGACCTGGCCGAGCTTGCGGGGCTGGCCGCGCGCCTCGGCGGGCGTGGGCCGGGACTCACCCCGGCCGGGGACGACGTGCTGGCCGGGGCGCTACTCGCCGCACGGGCCCGCTGCGGGCCGGCGGCGGAGCCTGAGCTGTCCGCGGTGGCTGCCTCCGTGCGGACCACCGACCCGGCCGCGGCGTTCCTCGCC
>JALZDN010000053.1 GCA_030862525.1 Actinomycetota bacterium
TCCCACCGCGGCGGATTGGCTCATCTCGGCGTGTGGAGCAGCTGCCGGCGTGGTGATCGTGAGCGCCTTCCGGCATGCGGTCCTCGCCGGCGCCCTGATCGCTCTGGCATTGGTTCCCGCTGCTGCCCTGGTGGGCGCGGGTCTGGCCGCCGGGGAGATCGTCATGACGCTGGAGGCCCTGCGGCGGGTGGGACTCGACGTGCTGTTGGTGGTCGGGCTCGGCGCTGCGGTCGTGCTGCTCAAGCAGCGTCTCATCCACCGCAACCGTCAGCCCTTGATCTAGAACGACCGCCCGAGGTGTCTGAAGTCCTGACCGATCGGTGGAGGATCTACGAGCCACAGTTGTCGGTCACTTCGCGGCTTCCGGATTCATCCAAAGTTGCGATGCGACCGTTGGGCAACCTCTCGCCAGCCTGCTCATGCGAGCTGGTCGTTCATGTAGATGCCAGACATTCGTCCACGCCGAGGAGTACGGCGAGAATAATCACGGGCTGATCTTACAGTTGCCTTCTGCGATTTACTCCACGATCCGGTCTCGCCGACGGGGCTCCGCGTCCACGCGAATAACGGGCTGCACACCGTTACGTCACGGTGGTCGTCCCGCCGGTATGGATACGGACTATGTGGGTCCCCGATCGGCGGACCGGATTCATTGGGTGCTGGCAATCAGTCCCGGTTCGGCGTCGCCCTACTACGCCTGTTGTACCGGTGGCTCGTTCGGCTCCGAGGGCCCTGTCGGGGTTTCGCCCTGATCAGGGCCACCCTTGGGAACGCGGAGGGCGGGCTCTTCCTGGGCTTCCTGCGGGATTCCGCTCGGGTCGATCCGACCGCCTTCCGTCTCACCAGGCCCGGTCATGTCGGGCTTCTCCAACTCGTCCGTCATGAGCACCTCCTTGTGCGTCATCCGAGGGCAGGCCCGGCCGCTAGCGCAGAAACCATGGCGCCACCCTGTGTGATCTCTCGTCGTGCGCGTATGGAGTACCCGACCAGAGGGCATCTCACACGTTTTCCGGTCAATCATCGGCGCTGATCACCGCGGGCACTTTTAAGCCGCTACCGTCGGCGGCACGGTTATGCAGCTAGCCGCTTTCCACAGTACGTGCTGGATGAGCGCTGCTGTCGCTCATGTCGGTGTCCCGACGCGGCGCGGGGCTCGCGGCGGCGATCGCGGACCTTGACATTACGGTTCTGAGGCCCGTCGAAGGCGGCCGCGGCGCCACATCAAAACATCGTGTGACGGTGCCGGGTGTTCACGGCTTCAGTCGTTCCTGGGGTCCAGTGGGCGAGCAAGATGGTGGCGTCGTCTTGAAGCTGACCTTTTTGGTGAGCCATGACGGCGTGGGCGAGGCGGCGGACGGTCTCAGGCGGAGGGTGGGCAGCGGCAGCTTCGCGTTCGAGGAGGTCGATGAGCCGTGTCTGGCCAAAGTGCTCGCCGGTGTGGTTGCGGGCTTCGGTGATGCCGTCGGTGTGCAGGACCAGCCAATCGCCGGGCTGCAGGATTTCCTCCGCGATGGTGAGCTCGGGAGTGTCCACGCCGAACGGGGGCCGTCGTCCGCCGGTGAGGGTCTTGACGACCTTGCCGGAGCGCAGCACGAGAGGGTGGGGGTGACCGGCGGCGAGGTAGCGCAGCCGACCGGTGGCCAGATCTAGCTCGGCCAGAACGCCGGTGGCGAACGGGCCACGCCGGAACTGACCCACGATCGTTTCGTCGATGGCACGGGCTTGGTCGTAGAGGCCGTGGCCGTCGCGGCGGGCGCTGCGGTAGGCCGCGAGCACGGCGGCGGCGATGAGTCCGGCGTCCAGGGTGTGGCCCATCGCGTCGAAGATGGCCAGGGACGCCGTGGTCAGGGACAACGCGTAGTCGAAGGCGTCACCGCCCACTGCGTAACTGGGCTGGACCATGCCGGCCAGGACGAAGGTGTCCGTGCCGGCGGTCAAGGGCGGGAGTAACTCCCAGATGAGCTCGGCGGCTGCGGTACGGGGTTGCTGGCGGCGGACGATATCGAGCCCATCGCCGTAATGCGTGGTGATCGTCACCAGGTGACCGATAAGGCCCGAGAGCCACCGGCACTGCTCCCGCAGTCGAGGATCGCGCAGGTCCACGCTAGTGGGTAGGACCACGTCAAGAACCCCGAGGCGTTCGACGCCGTCGAGCAGGGGAACCCACAGCCGGGGACGGTTGTCGGCCTCGGTGGCAACGATGTCAACCAACCGGAAGGCCCGTCCGGCAAGGGTGGTGTCCACTCCAAGAGGCTCGCGGCCGATGGGGTCTCGGCTGGGTAGCGGGATAAGCGTGCGCTGGTCGTAGTCGACCAGATAGATCGCGACCTGCACACCCAGCGCGTGGCCGGCGTCTGCCACGATGGCAGGGAGCCGATCGGGAGGCTCTCGATGGGTGCCCTCGAGCAGGGTGACGAGCGCGGCCAGCGGCCCGGTGTCCGGCCTGCCATCGCGGACTGTGCGGCTGTAGGGAACCCGGCGCGGCCAGACGAGCTCGTCGAGGCGCTCATTGATCGCGAGCGCCAGGATGTCGCGCTGCAGCGCGGGCAGCGGCATGAGTCCGTGCAGATGCGCCTCGACTTCCATCAGGTCCGCGTGTCCCCCTAAGGCGAAGTACCGCAGCCACAGCTGTTCCATGGTCAGCTCGGCGCGCTGGTAACCGACCGCCAGCAGCCGCTGCTGCTCGTCCTCATGAGCGCAAGACATGGCCAGTACTCAGCGCCGACGCCGGGCAGTGGACTGCACAATTGCCCGCCCCACATCAGGCAGCTTCTTGTGCTCGCGTTGCGCGGCGCTGGCCAACATGGCGAAGGCGGTCTCCTCGTCGGTCGCCTCGCGTTCCATGAGAATCCCCTTGGCCATGCTGATCAGATCACGGCTGTGCAGTGCATCCTTAAGGTCGTCGCTGAGCTGCTGGGCGTGCTGGTAAGACTGGACGTTGGCCACCAGGATCGCCGCCTGCGCGGCGAACATCGTGAGCAGGTGCTCATCCCGCTCGGTGAAGGCGCTCGGTTCGTCGGCGTAGACCTTGATCGCCCCCAGTGAGGTGCCCCCGGCGACCAGTGGGGCGCTCAGCGCTGCGCGCATCCCCAACGACGCCGCGGCGCTTGACCATCGCGGCCAGCGGGTCTCCAGGGCCATGTCCTCGACCCGGAACACGGTGCGTTCGACCCAGGCGCGCAGGCACGGACCCTCATTCAGCTCGTACTGCAGGCCATCCGCCCGCTCAACCAGCGGATCCGACGCAGCTGCGGTGGTCTTACGGCCTTGATCGTCCAGCAAAGTGACTCCGGCACCGATCGTGCCCGGGATGGACTCCACCGCCAGGGAGGTCACCAGGCGCAACGCGGTACTCACGGTCTCCTGGGACAGCAAGAGCCCCGACATCCGCGCGAACACCGCGGCCAACTCGTCGGCCAGCGGTAGATCCGGACCCTTCACAATCACCTCGTCACTTATAGATTGCACTGAATGCACACAACAACCCGTTGCAGTACCGCACATACCCTTGCTTCGCTGTTCTCAACCACCTCGACCAGCCTGCTCGACTTAACTCCGGCGTCACCTACCGGCAGCGAGGCATCCAGTCAGCAGTGGCGGGCCTGGAACGTGCCCGGCTCTGGTGGTTTGCCGCTGACGGTGGTGACGATCTCAGCCGCCAGCTCACGGAGCTTGAGATTGCGGTTCTGTGAGGCCCGCCGAAGGATGTCGAAGGCGGTCGCGGAGTCGCAACGCTGTTGGGCCATGATGATTCCAACGGCCTGATCGATAACCGAGCGTGAGGTCAATGCCTGGTGCAGATCATGCGACAGCTGCTTCTGGTCGGCCAGCTTCAAGGCGATGGCCACCGCGCCGGCGGCGTTGCCAGCGAACACCTCCAGCTGTGCCCGGCTCTCCTCACTGAACCCATCCCGCTGAACCGAGTAGAAGTTGTAGCACCCCATCAGCCCGATAGGACTGCTCAGCGGCAACCCTAGACAGGAGCGCACACCTTGCTCCCGAGCGGCCCGGCAGAAACTTCGCCACCGCGCCTCTGTGGTGGTGTCCATAAGGTAATGGGCCTGGCCGGTGTTTATGGTGTCCAGGCAAGGACCTTCACCGAGCCCGTACTGCAGCTCGTCAATCCGCAGTACCGAGTCATCACTGGCGGCCAGGGTGACCGGCCGGAAGTCCTGGCGGACGGTGACACCACAGGAACTGCCCTCGGGCAACGCTCGCGTCGTGAGCTGGGCCAGCTGATCAAGGAATCCGTGCGGCGTGTCGGTGCCCAACACCAACGCCTGCAACTCCGACAACGACGCACGATCCGACGCTGGCAACGACGGCGACATGACAGGAGAACCGGCCGATCCGTGGGTCTCTCGCCCCAACGGCTACCGCAGATGCCACGTCCGAACGGCGTGCACGAAAAACCCCGGCAACAGGCCTACACTACCCCCACCTACCGGGCTCACAAGCGACGTTGCCCACCGAGGGCTTCACCCAGCAACGCCTCGAAGCGTAACGCCGTCTAGACAATGGCTCGAGCATGGTCCTCACCTCTTCCCACGGAGCAGGCGTCGCAGCACCAACAACACCGCGACCGCAACCGCCGCAGCCGGCAGCGGTCGTTGCCTCGCTGTGGCTATCAGGGGCTCAATGCGCTCCGCCACCGGCGGCGGGAGCTTCTCCAGTGCCTGGTGAATCAGGCGCTGGGCTTGCAGTGCCATCTCGCCGGCCTTGGCTTGTAGTGGTTCGGTGCCCTCAAGTACCTGCTGGATGACCTCTTCGGCCTTGACTTGCGCGGTTTCCTTGGTGTCGTGCACTTTGTCCTTGACACGGGCGGGCACGTCGGCCTTATGGGCTAAGGCTTCCACGGTGTCGCCGAGCTGCTCGCGGGTACGTTCGATGTTCTGGCGTATCTCGTCCTCGCGTGACGAGGAAGTCATCGGTGCATCCCTTCCTTGACAGTCTTGATGTCGGTTTGGACGCTGGCCGCAGCCTCCTCGGGCACCAGCGGTTCTGCACGTTGAGCCTGCTTCTTCCCGACCACGGCGAGCACACCCGCCACCCCCAGTACCACCACTCCGACGATCAACGCCGCCAGCCAGGGCGGGAGAACGATGGCGGGATGACCAACTGCCCGATCGGACGGTCCTGGGGGAGCTGCGCCGGTGGCCCACCGGCATCATCGGACATGATCCTTCCTTTCATGCGCTCATGCCCACGTACCCCACAGCCGTGCTGATCAACCCTGCGTGGCAGGTGGGGCGTCTTGCTCTTTCATGGCACGGGTGTCACGGGGCGGCAGGAATGGTTCCTGTTCTGCGGGCTGGCCGGCTTCGATGCGTTGACCCCTGGCCAATTCAGCGTCGAGTTCGGCACCCAGCAGAATGGCAATGTTGGAGATCCACAGCCACACCAAAAAGCCGATCACCCCACCCAGCGAACCGTAGGTCTTGTTGTAAGAGCCGAAATTCGCCACGTAGAACGCGAACGCGGCCGATGCCAGCACCCAGACCACGACCGCGAGCACGCCACCGGGGCTCAGCCAGCGAAACCCCGGGTGTTTGACGTTGGGGGATGCCCAGTACAGCAAGGCGAATGTCAGGCTGACCAGCACAGCGATCACGGGCCATTTGGCGATGTCCCACACCAGCACTCCGGTAGAGCCGATCCCGAGCAGTTGCCCAGCACGATCAGCCACAGCCCCAGTCGCGACTACTCCAACCGCGGACAATGCCAGCAGCACTACCACCGCGAGGGTCAGACCCACCCGCAGCGGCACCGTCTTCCACGCAGGGCGCCCTTCGGGCATCTCGTAGATGGCGTTGGAGGCTCGCATGAACGCCCCGATGTATCCCGAGGCCGCCCACAGCGCACCGACAAGGCCGATAAGGGCCAACGGCCCGGCAAGGCCCTCGGAGTACTGCAATTCCTTGATCGCGTTGACCAGGACGCCCCCCGCTTCCCCGGGGGCCATAGTGTTGATGTTGTCGATCAACGTCTGTGTCGCCGTGGGTCCCAGCAGAGCCAGCACTGCGGTGAGCACGATCATTGCGGGGAAAATCGACAGAACACTGTAATAGGTCAGCGCCGCCGCCCAATCGGTGAGATTGTCCCTGCCGAATTCCCGCACCGTACGTTTGAGTATTGCCCACCATGAGCGCTTGGGCAGCTCAGTAGGGCTTTGTGGCTCGCTACTCGGAGCACGTCCGGAAACCACTTCCCCATGCTCGGGGGCGTCCTGTCCCAACATTTCCACCGCCCTCTTGCGCCAGCGTCGATCGATCGTGCCCGGAAGTATCCGGCGCCGAGCTGGGTATCGCGAATCGACGGCGCCGCAGGCTCTGACTGCGGTCCCACCTTAGGCAAGCGCCGGACGCGGCAGCGCGACCGGACGTCTCCTGCGGGTAGCCAACAGGCAACCGCAGCCTACGTACCAAGATCCTTACCTGTGATCTTTTTGAAGCCCTTAGCACCGCCCCGATCCACCGCGGCCTTCACCCCGGCGAAGATCGCGCCATGAACCACCGCGGCAAGCAGCACCTCCTTGGTGCTGTAATCCGGCGAGGTGGCCTCCGGGGCCTCCTCCTCGTCGGAGACCACCGCCCACACCTTCTTGAACACCGCACCGGCGAGTATCCCACCGAGCACGCTGATGACCAGGCTCAGCAGCCTGTAAAGAATCTTCACGAGTTCTCCTCCCGTTTGCGTCGACGGCGGCGGATCAACAATCCCAGCACGGCTAACGCGCGCGCCCACCCGCCTCACTCATGCCGGGCAACATACCCACAACGGTGAGCTGTAACACCCAGCGTCGAGCGCAGCCCTCCGAACTGGGGACTCCCTGGTGATCATCGTCACCCGCCGTTAGGTGTCCCTGCGGGGACGGCCCTTCACTGCTGGAACCGCATTCCAGTGTGTGTGCCTGCCGCCTGCGGTCTGCCCCCTTTCTCCCGCACCGCTTGGATGTCAAGCTGTATCGCACGGCCCGTGATATCACGATGGAAGGAGCCGTCGATGTCGGCCCTCCCGCCCGAGCTGGCTGATCCCGTCGAGCAACTTCGAGCGAAACTCGTGGAGATCAGCGGCTCCGAGCAGACCTGCATGACCGACGTCCTGGCCAGCGCATCTCAAGGCAAGGGACTCCCGGAGGTCCAGGCGTCATGGCCAGGTGCCGGCAGGCCTCCGCCGCCGCCGCCGCAGCTGCGATCGACACTTTCCGCGACGAGTGTTCCGCGATCCGCACGCAAGCCAATTCGTTGGCCAAGGCCGCAACCGTTGTTGCTGCCTCCAGACACGTTTCGGACTTCTGGACCAAGTCGGAGAGCTCCGCAGCTGCCTTCGCATCAGAGGCAGCCGCCCTGCTTCCGGCCCAAGGACCCGACAAGACCATCCAGACGATCAAGAACATCTGCAGCGACCGGGCATCGTCGATCAGCCGCTACTTCGAGCAACTCACCACCTGACCACGTCGGATGCCGTGGCGCTGGATCTCAAGGCTGAGGATGGTTCTGGGCGATCGTGTCCCGGGGGTGTGGCCAGGGCCGAGCGGTGGCGCTTGACCTGGTGATAGCAGCTCGAACAACATCGACAAGAACGTCTCGGGTCATTCCACCGACACCCTCGAGCCCGGCCTTGAGCTTGATTCGCTTCTCTGGGTCCGGTTCGTTCACCGCACCTTCGATGAGCACCGCCAAAATCCGATCGGTCAGTAGTTCGGCACTGTCCGACCACGCACCGGTGACGCGCAGGGCGCGTTCGGTGACGTCTTTGAGCACGGGTGGCTCTGCCCTGGCGCCTCTGCCTAGTACGTCGCCGTTTACGGTCACGAGGTAGGTGTGAGTGCTCAAACGGCGCAACGACTCACGCACGCTGTCGTATTGCTCCTCGGGGAAGACGCGCAGCGCCTCACCGACCTCGAGACTGTGTCCGTTGCGCTTGAACCGCTCGATCACCCAGTGCAGCACTTCGAAGTCGTCAGACCACAACTCGTTCATGCGGCCACCTCCCACGTCCGCCCACATGATGACAATCTACGGATGGAGGGCTAACCGGCGGAGGAGGATTGAGTGCCGCCTCCGCCGGTCCCCCGCCTCACTAACCCAGCTGGCTGCGGATCGCTCCGTTGGGGAACACAGTTGAGTGGACGTTGAGATAGAAGTCGGACGGGTTGTGGATAACTGCCTGGATCCTGTCTCGTGGGCTCATCCCGCGGCTGCCTTCCACATGCACGCAGCCGGAGACCGTGTTTCGGGCTCCGGCGAAGTGCTTGTCGTTAAAGAAATCGATCCAATGTGGGCCCTCGTGCCCATGGGGCGCGGCGTGGAGATGGAAGGCGGTCACCGCTCCGTCGAGGTTACCCCAGGTGACAGCGAAGCAGGCGGTCTCGTGTTCTGGGTCGAGGTCGAGCCGGGCGTGGCCCTGCCCATGGGAGTCGCCACCACCAGGGATTTGCCTTCCGGTCAACTGGACGGAGAAGTATCCATAACTAGCTGGGTTGGCCTCGTCCGCCGTTGCCGAGGTGGGCACGGTGAGGATGAGGATCGATGAGACGAACGCCAGGCACACTCCGACGCGTCCTATTCGTCGGGTGCCTTCGCGGTGCGGCATGTTGGTGTCTTCCTTCCTTCTCTAGTCCCGCTTGTACGCTCGATCACTCCAGATCACACAGACAGACCGCGCCCCTCAAGATCTGGGCAGCATAAGGCGAGATCTTCGGATTTCTTTGGTTTCTGGTCTCCGCCACGCCGACGTGCACGAAACTTGACGTACTAGGAGACCACTCATGAGACGGTTCAGGAGATCGTCAGAGGGAATTGATAACCCTTTAGCCTGACCTGCTGCAGCGCAAATGAGTTATATCAGTTATCTCACTGGCGCTCTGTGTAGATCAGACCAGTACTGCTGTAATGCTTTGGCCGCACCAACACTCCATTAAAGTGCGGATGTAGGCATCTCGTTACTGTCAGTGACTGCAATGACTGAGGGGGTGGCGAGGTCCTCGACAAAGTTGATCTGACCGTTAGGTAGGACGCGGTTGGGGTGGCGGCTGATGTGGCGGCAGGCGGCGGCGATGTTGGGTGCTCCGGTGAGTCGTGCAGGCTGACGGCGAGGTTGCGCAGGGTGGCCATGACGACGGGGCCGGTCCCGGTGCGGATTTGGGAGTGGTCCTCGGCGAAGACGACGTCGCGCTGACCGCGGCTCCTAACCCCGCATTCCGGCGTTCAATCTTCAGGTGCGGCGGTTGGTGAATCGGTGGCCGCGATGCGGACGCGCGCGATGCGGCGCCCGTCCAGCTCCGTGACGGTGAAGCGGTGGTTGAGCGCCTCGACGCTGTCTCCCATCGCAGGTATGTGGCCGAGCTGGGACACCACAAAGCCGGCGAGAGTGTTGTAGGGGCCCTCCGGCAGCTCGATACCGGTCACTTCACGAACGTCGTCCAGGTGCAACAGCCCGTCGAGCTCGATACTGCCGTCATCCAGCCGGCGGCTGGGTCGGCCGCGTGGGTCGTACTCGTCCTCGATGTCTCCGACCAGTTCCTCGATGAGGTCCTCGAGCGTGACGATGCCGTCGGTGCCGCCGTACTCGTCGACGACGATGGCGAGATGCCCGCGGCGGCGCATCTGAGATAACGCGGACACCAGGGGCAGCGTCCCAGGTAGCCAGGGTGCATCCCGCGTGAGCTCGGCGACGGTCTGCGGCTGCTCAGCCCGTGAACATCCGTGATGGCGGCGGTGGGCTGCGGTGAGCACGTCACGAACGTGAGCGACGCCCAGGACATCGTCGGGAGAGTCGCCGGCTACGGGGTAGCGGGAGTGTGGTCGGCTGGCGATGTAGGCCGCAGCCTCCTCGATCGGCATCGTTCCCGCCAGGAAATCAACTTCGGTCCGCGGGATCATGACCTCGTTCAGCACTCGGTCGGTGGCGGCGAAGACATCAGTGAGGACCCGCCGCTCCTCCGGTGTCAGCTCCTCGTGGCTACCGACCAGGACTCGCAGCTCCTCCTCGCTGACGTCGTCGACTTTGGCGTGCGGGTCGATGCCCAGCAGGCGCACCACCGTGTTGGTCGACACCGACAGCAGCCAGATCACCGGACGGAACAGCTGCGCGATGCGATCCAAGACGGGTGCGACGAACAGCGCCACCGACTCGGGCCGCTGCAGGGCAAGCCGTTTGGGCGCCAGCTCCCCCAGCACGAGCGAGACGTAGGCCACGATCAACGTGACAGCCACCAGCGCCGTGGTCTCGGCCAATGCCTCGGACAGCCCCCATCCGGCCAGCACCTGCCGCAGGCTGACCGCGACGGTCGCGCCGCCGTAGCTCGCCGCGAAGAACCCGGCGATAGTGACGCCGATCTGGACCGCGGACAGGTAACGGCTGGAGTCCTCGCTCAGCCGTGCAACCGCCCTGCCGCGCCTGCCGCGCTCGGCCAGCCTCCGAACCTGCCCCTCGCGCAGCGAGACCAGCGCAATCTCCGAAGCCGCGAAGTACCCGCCGATCAACACGAACAGCAGGATCAGGAAGCTGTCGAACGGGCTGCTCACCTCGACATGATTGCCCACACCGCAGCCGCTCCGAAGGACACCCTCGGCCCTTCGGGATCGCGGCCGTCAGGGCGTCTTCGTCAGGGCGTCCGGCACGCTGTCGGCGAAGGTGAAGTGCTTTCGCAGTCCGGTGGCCTCCAGTGCCCAGTTGGCGGTTTGGGAGTTGCACACCAATCGCAGGTCCCGGTCTTCTCGACTAGCCAGCTCGTTGGCCTCGAACAGCACGGACAGCCCGGCAGATCCCATGAACCGCACACCATCAAGGTTGACCACCACCAGCTGCGCTGCCACCAGCTGCGCGGTCAGAAAAGTGGCCAGTTCCGGTGCGGTCAGCGCATCGATCTCGCCCACTACGGTGACCACCCGGGCGTCGGTTCCGTGCTCGGCAACCTCCAGTCCCAGGAGGTCGGATGACAACGGTCCTGCGATACTCAACGTGCCAGGTAGTAACCCCATCTCCAGCTCCCTCCTCATCGCCACGAACGCGCCCCGGAGGGCGCCGATCTGCCCTTGAGGGCCCACCGCCCGTTCCGGACACCAGGCCGCGGTTGCTGTCAGTTACCCCATCTCACTCAGGCGTAAACATCTGTTTTTCCACCTGGGGTAACTGGGCGCGATGGCGCTCCTCTTCCACACGCGCCGTGCGGGTGACGCGTCCGTGGGGCTCGCCAGCTGGATCTTCGGGTGGTCATCCGTGGCCGGTCATGACTCCGATGCACCGTCACCGACTGGGAACAGCAGGACCAGCGGATTCGGCAGCCGCCGTTCGACTAGTCGAACGGCATTGTCGCTGACCCCATAAGCGTGATCGCAACGCGTGACGACCTCATTACTAAACAGTCATGGTGATTCCTAGTCCCTGGCCAGGCAAACAATGGTCAACCCGCACCAAGAACAAGTGGCGGCGAGAGGGTTAGGCCATTGATTTGGGGGTATCCCCTTACCATGACTCGTCCCCTCGACGGGCCGCTCTCCCGTCCCTCCGGCTCCTTCTGGCTACTCCCACCACCGCCATTGGACGTCACGACATCCGCGACCGTGCAGAACGCCACCGCACTGCGCCGAACTTTCTGCCGCTGGACCGAGGCCCTCGTCGCAGACGAGGCCGCGAACGGCCTTACCCTTGCGGTGTACGAAGCACTCGTCAATGCTGCTGAGCACGCCTTCGGGGCTCAGCACGAACAGGGCTTCATGCGGCTACACGCCACCGTCGTCGACGGTCAGATCACCGTCACCATCACTGATAACGGCACCTGGCGGCCGCCTGCGCCTCTCACCGGCCGACGCGGCCGCGGACTCACGCTCATCCACAAACTCACCACCGATGCACGCGTCGAGGTAGACCATCGGGGCACGACTGTCCACATACGACACCCGCTCCCGCTGCAGCGCTCCGCATAGCGCTCGCATAGCGCTCCGCGCTAAACCACAGCAAGCTCACCGGTGACGACGCCGGACGGCGATGGTTGAACTGCCTTGTCATCGGGTATGGAGCGGATGTTGTTCCACGTCGAGTTGGAGAGCGATGGCCCTCGCCGCTGCCGTCAGCGATGCGCACGTTGTCACCCGTCCGCTGCCGGTACCCCGCGGACCGCTGTCGGCCATCGTGGTCAACGCACTGGTGCAAGGTCCGTCGTCTGTGCCGTTGCCGCTGGAGGATGTCGATCGAGCTGATCCGTATGGTGAGGATCTCGCGCTGGCCCTCTACACCTGCTATGAGCTGCACTATCGCGGTTTTGAGGGCGTCGATTCACTGTGGGAGTGGGAGCCCGAGCTGCTTCGACTGCGTGCGGCGATGGAGCGCGTCTTCCTCGCCGCGCTGCGCTGTGACATCAACGGCTGCGACATCAACGATGACGTCACCGCCGCACTGGACGCGTTGCTGATCGAGCCGGTACCTGGCAATGGCGTCTCGCACTACCTCAAAGACGTTGCCCCGTGGTGGCAGATGCGCGAGTACATCGTGCACCGCTCGGTGTATCACCTGAAGGAAGCGGACCCGCATGCCTGGGTCATTCCCCGTCTACAGGGGCAAGCCAAGGCGTCACTGGTGGCGGTCGAATTCGACGAGTTCGGTGGCGGTCGAGGCGAGCGCGTGCACGCTCAGCTGTACGCCGACCTCATGGCCGCCGCCGGCCTGTCTGCGGCGTACCTACATTATTTGGACGATGTGCCCGCGCCGGCGATGGCGATCGTGAACATGATGTCGATGTTCGGGCTGCACCGCAGACTGCGCGGTGCCATGGTCGGACACTTCGCGGCCGCTGAAGTCACCACCCCGCCCAGCGCACATCGGATAACCCAGGCGATGGAACGGCTGGGCGCGCCACCAGCGTGCAGGCTGTTCTTCACCGAGCACATCGAGGCCGACGCCGTGCATGAACAAGTGTTGCGTCGGGATGTGATTGGTGACCTGCTTCGCCGGGAACCGCACCTTGCCGCGGACGTCGTGTTCGGGATTGCGGCGACTGAGCTGCTGGAAGCCCGACTGGCCGGACACCTGCTCGATGCCTGGCGCAGTGGCGCGACGTCGCTGCGCCGTCCGCTGCCGGAGCACTCAGTTTGATCCGTCGGCGTCTGATCCCTCGGCGTCTGATCCCTCGGCGTCCTGGCGGACGCGTCGGCGGTGGCTGGCGTCACAGAACGGATAACGCCGGCTGCGCCGGCAGGTACATACTGCGACCACGAACCGGTCCGAGGTGACGACCTGACCGTCGTCGGTCACCAGCTCGACCGGTCCTTCAACCAGTACCGGCCCGCCGGCGACCACCGTGACCCGCCTTCGGTCTCGGCGCAACGCTGCAGTAACCAGGTTTTCCGGATCACGGTTGGGGATCGGGTCGGTCACCACGGATCACCACCAATTCCTCGTCACGCTGTCCTATCTCGACCAGGCCTTGACGTTCTAGTAATTTGATGCGGCTGCGCATGACGGGACCAAACGGCTCTGTATGCCGAGCAACGACAGCAGCTTTAAGTCCTTGCTGGCGCAGCATGTCCAATGTGGTGTCGACTCCACATACTCCGGAATGGACAATTAACAGCATTCCGCCGGCAGACAACAGTCCAGGAGCACTAATGCACAGCGGATCGAGAATCGCTCGGCCATCCAAAGCCGCGTCCCAGGCCCTACTCGGTCCCCTTTGAGGGACTTCCTGCTGTTCGCTCGGCACGTAGGGCGGGTTGGCGAGAACCACGTCAAACTGTTGGCCTGCCAGGAACTCCAGCACATTCCCGCGCACAACTTGGACCGGTAGCCCACGGATCTTGGTGTTGAACCGAGCTGCCAGCGTGGCACGCAGCGAGATGTCGACGGCAGTGACGTGCGCTGCACCTGCGCGGGCCGCCGCGACCGCCAACGCCCCGGTACCGGTACACAGATCTAGAACACGCGCCGCATAGGGAATCGCAGCGCCGCGGAGAGCCTGAGCCAATAACCACGTGTCCGCCTGCGGCCGGTACACGCCGGGAGGTCTGAGTAGCCACACGATGCACCAAGTACCCTCGTTACATCTGCATTAAACCGGTTGCTTCGACCGCGTCAGCAGCGCAAGGACTAGTTCGATCGGACAAACAGCAAAATACCGTACTGCCACACCCCGTCGATCCACTGCGCGCAGAGCTCGAAACCCCGCGCGGTAACGTCGGCCACGAACTGCGGGCGGTGAAACTTGTACGAGTATCCGACGCTCAGCGAGTCACCACGCTGTAGTTCCAGCTCGATGTCCAGTTGACGCAGCGCGACGGACTGGTCCTCGGTCGCGTAAAGGTGCGACTCGACTGCGGCGGTGCCGGGATCGTAGTGCGCCCGCGGGTAAAAATACTCCACGCTGAAGTCGGCATCGAAGCGCCGGTTGAGGTGGGTCAGGTGGTTGAGTCGAAACCGCGTAAAGGCCGACCTGACGTCGATAGGAAGGTAGGCGGTCGCGCGGCGCTCGACGCAGGCCGCCAACAGCAGGCGGGTCTTCTTCGCGCTCCCGCTGCCCAACTCCGCGATCCGCCCGCACCCGATCAGGTCGGCGATCTCGGCCGAGTGGCGCTGCAGCAGCGCGTCCTCGACCCGGGTGAGGTAATAGTTGGGCAGCTCGGTGATCGACTCGAACAGTTCCGATCCCAGCGCGTCGTACCCGAAGTAGGTGGGTATCCGTGGCGGAGTCTCCCGTAGGCAGACCAAGAGGTCGGACCGGTCGTCCAAAAGGCCGCTTCGTCGTCGATGGCCACGATCTCGACCCGACTGCACTCCATGACGGTTCAGCGTGTCAGCACGCCGGATAGGCTGCAACGCTGGCAGCCGCGATACAGCCAAAACCCAGGGACATAGAGGAGATGGGATGCGCGTCACCGGGCTCGGGCACGCCGGGCTGTTCATCCAGACGCACGTCGGCAGTGTGCTGTGCGATCCGTGGGTGAACCCGGCGTTCTTCGGGTCGTGGTTCCCGTTCCCGGACAACAGCCAGCTCGACTGGGACGACCTCGGGCAGGCCGACTATCTTTACGTCTCGCACCTGCACCGCGACCACTTCGACGCCGAGCTGCTGTGCCATCACGTCCGCAAGGACACCACGGTGCTGGTGCCGCAGTATCCGACCGACGAGCTGGAGCGCGAGTTGGCGGCGCTGGGCTTCACGACGTTCCTGCGCACCGAAAGCGGCGTTCCCGTCGAGCGCGACGGGCTGCGCATCATGATCACGTCACTGACCGGGCCGAGTGACGGCCCGATCGGGGACTCGGCGCTGTCGCTGGACGACGGGCGAACCGTGCTGCTGAACCAGAACGACGCGCACCCGCTCGACATCGAGGCACTGCGCGAGTTCGGGGACGTGCATGCCTACTTCACCCAGTTCTCCGGCGCGATCTGGTGGCCGATGGTCTATGACCTGCCTGAGGGCGCCAAGCGAGAGTTCGCGCGGCGCAAGCGTGCCGGGCAGTCCGACCGGGCGCTGCGCTACATCGACGCCGTCGGCGCCGCGCACGTGTTTCCCAACGCCGGGCCACCATGCTTCCTGGACGAGGAGTTGTTCGACCTCAACGGCCACGGTGTCGACGGGGACAGCATCTTCACCGACCAGATCGAGTTCCTGGCCGAACTGCGCGCCGCACGGCCCGCGGTCTCGGCGCACCTACTGCTGCCGGGCACCGTCGCGCAGCTCGACGGCCCGCACTGCACGTTGACCCACGAGCGGCACACTGACAGCGAGATCCGGCACATCTTCGGCGAGAAGAGCGAGTACCTGCGCGAGCTGCAAGCGCGCAAGCAGCCCGAGCTGGCCCGGGAACGGGAAAGCCGCGCACCGATACCCGCTGACCTGCTCGAGGCGCTTAAGGCTTGGTGGGAGCCACTGCTCAAGCGTGCCGACAATATCTGCGAAGGGGTGGGCGGTCCGGTGCGCCTCGACGCTGGCGAGCTGTCAGTCGTCATCGACTTCCCCGCCCGCGAGGTCCGCCGCTACGCCGGGGAGAGCTGTCGCTACCGCTTGTCCACCACGGCGGACCTGATTGCGACGAACGTCGCGCGCCACGAGGTCGACTGGTCCAACAGCCTCTTCCTCTCCTGCCGGTTCACCGCGCGGCGCGTCGGGCAGTACAACGAGTACGTCTACATCTTCTTCAAATGCCTGTCCGAAGAGCGCATCGACTACGTCGAAAACTGGTACGACGAGCGCAACGACGACGGCCAGGACATCGAGCTCGACGGCTGGCGCGTGCAGCGGCGGTGTCCGCACTTACGCGCCGACCTCACCAAGTTCGGCAGCGTCGAAGGCGGCGTGCTGACCTGCGCGCTGCACGGTTGGCGCTTCGACCTCGCCAGCGGACGCTGCCTCACCTCTGCAGGTCACGAGATCCGCGCGATGCCCAGCCAGACGTGACGCGACAGGCTGATCAGAAGCGGCAGGCGCCGACGCCGGCCTCCTGATTTCGAGCGATCGCGCTCTCGATGCCCGGACGGACCTGTTCAGCGGTCAGCGCGTACCCAGTGGCGCGGTCCCCGGGGTTGCCGGCGAACACGACGCCGCCGACCAGGCCGTCGTTGGTGACGAACGGTCCACCGGAGTCCCCCTGCACCAGGGCAGCGGCGAGGACGAGGATCTCGCGCCGCACGCTGCCCTCCCCGTAGATGTCGCGTCCCACGACCTCGATCCGGCTGCGCACCGTCGCCGGCTGTACCACCATCTGCGACTGCGCGCCGGGGAACCCGAGGGTCACCCCCTCGGTGCCGCGGGTGGCCGCGGTGTCGGTCCAGCCGATCGCGGGCGCCTGCACGTCCGGAGCGGACAGCACGGCGATGTCGAGCGCGGGGTCGACGTGGATGGTGACGGCCGGGTGCGCGCCGGCGGCATCGCGCACGCGCAGCCGGGCGAACCCGGCGATGACGTGGGCATTCGTGACGACGAACCCGGGTTGAGTGACGAATCCGGACCCGGCACCGATCTTGGCGCCGCAGCCGATCCCGAGGATCTGCACCGTGCTCCACTGCCCGCGGCCAGCGCCCCCGAACACCTGGGGGAAGCCCTGGTCGTCGAGGTAACCGGGGATGCGGCCGGCGACGTCCGGGGGCGGCGACAGTGCAGCGTCCAGGGCCTGGACCGCCTGCGAGCCACCGATCAGCGGCACCACCAATATCCCCACGACCAGCCCGAGCGTCAGACCACCGAACGCGGCGATCTGTGACATCGCCTTCTGCCGCCAGCCTCGAAACAACACGTAGACCAGCAACACCAAGAGCACGGCGTCCAGCACGTCGGTGCGCGGGTCAGTTCAGTCGGGGCACGAGCCCGGTACCCGTGCACCGGGGGCAGGGATAGGGCTCCATGCCCTCAATCGTGGACGTGCAGCAACTACCGCAGCTGGAATCCGGGCGATCGACCGGAGCCGGGGGTGCGTAGAGCTGACCGGCACCCCAGCAGACCGGGCAGTACACCGTGGCCGGAGCCGACGCCACACCGTCGCCGACGTTCACACTGGCCTCCCGGAGTCGCGGTGATGTGTCATCACCGTAACCGCGGTCGGAGGGTCGGGCGAGCCGAGCGCGACGGTAATGTGCGCTGCCGTGCAGACGACGCTCGCCGAGCTCACCACGATGCGCCTAGGCGGTCCCGCCTGCGAGTACGAGGTCGCGCGCGCGAGTGAACGCCTTGTCGCGCTGATCCGGGAAGCCGACGCGGCGGGCAAGCCGGTGCTCGTGATGGGGGGCGGTTCCAACCTCGTCGTCGGCGATCAAGGTTTCGACGGGTTGGTTGTGCAAGTGGCCACGTCCGGGCTGAAGATCGAGGCGGAGGAGGTCACCGTCGACGCCGGCGTCGAGTGGGACACCGTCGTCCGGGCGTCTCTCGACGCGGGACTCGCCGGGCTGGAGCCGTTGTCGGGTATCCCTGGCTCAACCGGCGGGACCCCGGTGCAGAACGTGGGCGCCTATGGTGGCCTGACTTCAGAGTTGCTCCAGCGTCTGACCGTGTACGACCGGGCGACCGGCGCGACCGAGCAGTGGGCACCGGATCGATGCGGCTTCGGAAGCCACCGGCAGTCGGTCTTCAAACACACCGACCGCTATGTGGTGCTTGACGTGACCTTCCGGCTGACTCGCGGCAACCGGTCCCGTCCCGTCCGTTATGCGGCTCTGGCCGAACGGCTGGGCATCGCGCTGGACGCAACCGCCCCGACTTCGGAGCTACGAGACGCCGTCCTCGCTTTGCGCCGTGAGCGGGGCATGGTTCTTGATGGCGACGACCACGACACCTGGAGCGTGGGGTCCTTTTTCATCAATCCCGTCCTCACCTTGGTGCCGGACAAGGCATGCGACTGCCCGCAATATCCTGACCCCGCGGGGACCAAGCTGTCCGCAGCGTGGCTCATCGATCATGCCGGTTTCCCCCGTGGGTATGGCCACGACTGGGGTCGCGGCACCGTCGCGCTGTCGTCCAAGCACGCCCTGGCGGTGACGAACCGCGGTGGCGCCACGACCGCTGAGGTCATGCAGTTCGCCGCCCACATCCGGGACGGCGTTGAGCAGCGGTTCGACATCCGCCTCGGGCCGGAATGCGACCTGGTGAACTGCAAGATCGGCTAAAAGGTTGCGGTGACAGACGTCAACGCCGGCGGACGAGGGCGACGCCGATGAGGATGAACAGCGCGCCAAGCGGCAGTGTCAGCCGGGCGGGCTCGCCGAGGATGAGGATGCCCAACGCGAGCGCGACGGCGGGAATGAGGTAGGTCACGACGCTCGCCGCGGTCGGGCCCTCGGTACCGATGAGCGTGAAGTTGATGATCAGCGCCACACCGGTCCCGATCGCGCCGAGGATGATGACAGCGATGAGGGTAAGCGCGGATGGTTGCGCCCGCATGCCACCACTGGCGGGTAGGGCCAGGGCGAGGATCCCGCTTGCAACCACTAGCTGTGCGGCTGTGAGGGTCAGCGGTGAGAGGCCGCGGTTGGTCAGGAACCTGGCTTGGTAGACGTAGGCGAAGCCGTAGCTCATGGCTGCGCCGAGACATGCCAGCACTCCCCCGACGGCACCCCCGGTCGTTGCGTTCCACGGTTCGAAGACGACCAGGACGCCAAGGAATCCGACGAGGACACCGACGCCTCGTCGCGGTGTGAGCCGGGTGTCTGTCCGGGTGGCGACGGCGATGAGGACCGTCCACAGCGGTGTGGTCGCGTTGATGACCCCGGCCAGGCTGGAGGACACCGTCTGTTCGGCGACGGCGAACAGCGTGTACGGGATCGCGTTGGCAACGAGCGCTGAGACGGTGAGGTGGCCCCACATGGTCGGACCATGGGGACGTGGCACGTGACGGATGAGCACGATCGGCACCAGGACGAGCGCGCCGAGGGCGAGTCGGACGAACGTGAGCTGTACCGGCGTGAACCCATCGAGCGAGAGCTTGATCCAGAAGAATCCGGAGCCCCAGAGCAGGGCGAGCACTCCGATGAGCGCGGTGGTGCGCACGGCTTATTCGACCAGGGCGCCGGTCTGCGCACCGCCATAGAGATCCTCGGCCACGGGTGAAGGAGCAGCCAGCGTCTTGGCACTACGCTGCTGTAGATCATGCTTCGATCGAGCGCTGCAGGCTGGCCGCCCACGGGCCCTGCGCTGAAGAGATCCGGGCGACCGAGGCCAGACCGGCATCTGGATCCTGCAGCCCTCTAGGAAACCAACCAACCAGTAGGTTTACTGTGTCATCTGCACGGTAGACTGCGAGGTCGTCTGCACAGTACCCGCAAGGGAGGTGAGCCGCTTGGTCCGGCAACTTTCCTCGGCCGGGTCGAGCAGCACTCGGCCACGAGAGGGCGTTCGACGAATTCCCGCCACAGCCGTATCGGTCCGCCGGAGGTGAGCGCTGATCAACCCATGAGAGGTGCGACGACTGCTGCGGGCGCCGGCTGATCATCACCAACCTGCCCAACCAACCACCCGGGCGGTCTGCCCGTCTTGCGATCGCTGGAGCACCGTGAGTGCCGAGACCCACAGATTTGCCCTCGACGTCCGCCGACCCTCCGAGTTTGGTGGCGGGATGTGCACTGTGCTCGTACGCCGCATCAGCGGCCGAGTCGAGCTGCTATTTCACGCTAGCCCTGAGACGGGCGCGGTCATGACCCCGGCGCAAGCCATCCAGGTAGCTCAAGCACTAAAAACGGCCGCTGAGGACCGCGGCCCGCAACCAGATAGCCAATAGGCAGCAGTTCAGACGGTAAACGGCAGGCGGCAGGGGCTGTGCCTGCGATTGCGTTCGAGACGAGCGCTCAGCAGACGCAGCGGATCCGGGCACCGATACGGACGGCATCAACGGACGTGGCGCGAAGTAATGCCCCGGCTCGCCGTGCGGCACACAGTCATCGCACCGGACCTTCGCGGCGTGGGCTGCTCCGCACTAGCTGGCAGGTGGCGAGCACGGTTCCGACGCTCGTGTGATCACCGTAGGAAGCGAGATTCATGCACTGACCGCGCCGGAGCTGGTCGCCTTTCTGATCGAGCAGCTACTCGTTGCCCAGGTCGTAGTGGCGAACATCGATGGAGTGCGGTTCTGGGGTCTTCCCGGCTGCCCGCGCTGGTCCAGGCAGCCACCTCGCTGCCCGAGAAAACGGCGACTTGCGGTTGGCGTGTAACTCACAAACCGCCAACTCAGCACTGGATGCCGCCGGACTGCGGGGAGCATTCACCTTCGCCGACAGCGTGCCGGACGCCCAAAGATCTCCCCTTGAGGAGCGCGATGCTCGACTGATCCCGTGGCCGAGGTTGGGTGTGGCGACTGTTGCCTGAGTCGTTGCTACACGGTCGCTGGGTTGGGTCGCTGCTACCGCCCGTCCTCGTCCGAGATGTCCACAGAGGCATACGTGCCTATGAGTTGCTGGCACCGCAGCGTGACCTCCTGGCAGGTTCGCTTGACTGCCTCCCGGGCTGCAGCCGAACCCCATGGAACCACCTCGGTTCCCGTGTGCAGCAACCCAGTGTAGTCCTCACTAGGGATGTGCCAGTTCTGATTAACGCTCACAGCCCCCTCCAGCAGTTTCCACAACAGAGACTGCGCTCCCGATATCGGAGGCGTCGAAACGTCCTCGTGCGCAACCTTGGATGATGCAGTCACGCTGAGGCGAATCGACTTGCGATCATCGAAGCGCTGGATGTGTTGACGACGGCGCTTCCCAACGTGGGGTCCGACGCTCGGCGCCAATACCGGGCCCGCCGGCCGGCGGGCTCCTTCTCATGACGGGCGTGAGCATCTGGTGGCAGCTCCTTATCGGCCTCATTGTGGGGTTGGTGCTGCTCTGGCTGGCGCTGATTGCGTTGCGGTGGTCTGCCAACCGGTCCAACCTCCTCAGATCTGTCCGCGTGAGGCGTTGCGCCTGTTGCCTGATGTGGTCGGGCTGCTGCGTCACTTGGCCGCTGATCGCAGTTTGCCGCGTGGCGTCCGGATGCGACTGGGGTTGCTGCTGGCTTACTTGTCGCTGCCCATTGACCTAGTGCCCGACTTCATTCGGATTGTGGGGTACGCCGAGGACGCAATCGTTGTCGCTCTGGCGCTGCGCTCCGTCGTTCGTCGCGCTGGCCGGGAGGCTTTGATCCGGCACTGGCCGGGCACAACCGCGGATTTGCACACATGGAGCACTTAGCAGAAAGCATCACCCTGGTCCGGTGGTCGTGATCGGCGGACCGTCGGCGCAAGTGGCGCGGCCGGATCGCAACACAACTTCAGATGTTGGGCGGGTAGAACCAGGAGACTTACCAGGACCAGCTGATCAGGTCGTCAGGTCACGGTGGTTATGCCGACAAGGCATGACTGCGCTCAGCGGCTCATGGTCGAGCAAAGCCACCTTGATCAGGCCGTGGCCGCAAGACGAGATGCGGACCATGGGCACGTCCATACCTGCGGCGATGCGGTGTGCTTGGGCGTGGAAGTCGTCAACGAGCTGCCCGGGCAGCATTTGCACCTGCAGCGTCACCGGTGGGCCCGGATCCACCGATTGCACCTGCGGCGCCAGCAGGAAGGGTAATCGGGCGGCGGTAACGGTGTGGTGCGCAAGGTCGGTACCGTCCATCGTGTCGTTCCAATGTAAGGCCACCTCGTTGGCCCACCGCGCCAGTTCGTCAGCCTCTCGCTTGCGCTGCAGCCAGCGCGGTGTCCACCAGGAAGGACGACGGCCCCACAGTTCAGTATGCTGATCGACGGGCCTGGTGCTCACACCGCTCATAATGAGCGTCATGATGATTTCCTCCTTGTCTAGATGTAGCCGGGGTGCGCTAGTTGTGCTCATTAGATGCATGCAGTAGATACCCGTTAGAAATTGCACCAAACACATTCGTCAAGGTGGTTAACCACAGAAATGCTCGTCGAGGAAATTGACAATTATTGCTGTCTTCGGTAAGAGAAACAATTTTTTTGAGGGCCTAGCAAACACGCTCAAGGCCGTCGGAGCACAGCGGTCCTGCCTTGACCAGGGTGCTCGGTACAACGCCATTGCCAGCTCCCTTCCCTGCTTCGGTGGCGCCCCGGACAGGACGCCGAGCTTCCCTCGACGGCCGGCACCGACTGCCGGAGACGACGGTCCGTGACCACAAGGTTGCTATTAGTTACCCCGCTGGCTCAGGAGTAAACCTGGTGCGCCTCCGTCGTGGCTGAGCCACCGGGGAGGGCTCTGCTCATCAACACCCGCGGTGCAGCTGACCCCGTGATCCAAGGCCGCTTGACAAGCTGCACGACATCACCGCCACCGCCCCTGCCGGCACCGACGAGCGCCCCAGCCGGTAGGCGCCACAAAGCCACATCAGCGCACCAACGAACAACTGATCATCTGCAGGCGCAATCACTAGGGGCGCTGTCCTGTCGCCGCACCGCGCGATCATTGCTTGGCGGGACGGTGAGCGCGTCAAGAACCCAAAGAAGGCGCCGGTGACCAACGGACCCACACCCACCGTGGCACCGGCAATGCCCCAGGATCAAGCCATCTCCAGGCCATGCCATCCCACGCACGCCCGGTACAAATCCGGTACAGACCGCGCCAGCCAGCACTGACCA
This sequence comes from Actinomycetota bacterium, assembly GCA_030862525.1. Lineage (GTDB taxonomy): Bacteria > Actinomycetota > Actinomycetes > Mycobacteriales > Pseudonocardiaceae. The sequence continues at coordinate 23,040 of JALZDN010000053.1, forward strand.
ACGTCACCCGGCGTTCCCGTAGGCCACTTGCCGTCCCGACGTCGAAGCCTTGGCCAGCGTTCTCTCAGCGACGCTACATCAGCAAACGCAGCACGGCCCAACCACACCATGCCTCGCCGGGCGGCACTGCCTCCGGGATGGCCGGGCCACACCAACCCGCGGGATTAACCCCGCCCGGCAGTTGACTGCCATCCACGCCGTGCTGCCGCCGCCACTGGGACGGTCGAAGTGGCGAGCTGGATCGCGTCATGCCCATCCAGCCGTCACCGGCCAGCCAGACGTACACTGTGTGCCTGCGGTACCAGAACAGGCGGCGTCCCCGATCACTGTGATCGACCCACAGCTGTGATCCGTCACCCCGACGCGCAGGACCTGCCACACGTCTACCCCGGAGACGAGCTCTGCCTGTACTACCCCGGCGAGTGCGGCCCGACATGCTGCTCGCGACCACCATCCTGCCGTGGACAGCAGAATGGCTGATGCAC